>NZ_JBHMAA010000002.1:0-101181 GCF_042429745.1 Neorhizobium puerariae
AAACCGGCGGCTCTGGAGAGACCCCGAAGCAACCATCAAATCAGCCGAAGCCTTCCTCTACGCCGCATCCATCATGACGCTCGTTCGAAGGATTGCTCGAACATAATGAATTCTCGGACGGACTCTAAGAAAAATCTTCCCTCCGAATGAACCGTGAGCAGACGATGATCTCCAACGAAAAAGACTTGATGAGGAAAATCAAGACTGAGTACCAGAAGCTTGAGATCCTGCGCGGCCTAGCCGATGACAGCAATAACGGCCATATCCTCGCGGAGCTGCTGGAACGCTATGGCATGTACGCGAACGGCGACCAGATTGCCATGCTCGTCAATTCGCTCGAAAGCCTTGGCCTCGTGCGCTCGGAACAGATAGGAGAATACCTCACCATTCACCTAACCGGCGACGGCGAACGGGTGGCGCAGGGCAAGCACTTCGTGGAAGGCATCGCCCGGCCGGATCGATGAGGCGCGCGCCCCGCAGCGGACATCTGGGATTTTTTCCTTGGAACTTAGATAACTAGTCGCCCCAAGTGACCGAAACTTTGCCGCCCAGGACTTCTATCACCTTCAGAACGGCTTTGGGGTTGGGCTTGTTTCTTCTCTAATTTTTATCACGAAAATACCGCTTCGTTGGAGAATCAGTAATAGGTGCACGCAATGCCCGGCCCGCTTGGCAACATTTACTCCCTGGAAGAAGCCGCGACCCACCTCCGCCTATCGAAAAGGAAGATGGCAAAAATAGCAAAGACAAATGGGTTGTGCAGCGTCCACGGCCGCGACATTCTCTTCTCCGAGGAAGATATCCGTGCCATCTGGGGACTGCTACGCGCGTCGCCTTCCCTACTCGCTCAAAAGAAGGCTGCCGCGCGCCCGATCAGCGAAAGTCGGGCTTATGAAAACCTTCTTGCGCATGCCAAAAAACGGGCCGAAGAACGTTCGAGCCGAAGGCGAAAATAACTGCGACGTGCCACATAAAGCTTTTTCACGATCGGAAGCTCTCGATCGGACCAAAGCCACTGGCCAGTAGTGTTCGTGCCCGGATGGTCTTTCCAAGGCGGCACCATTGAAAATGCTATCCTGCGATGGCCAGAAATAGCGTGGCCTTTGCTCATCCCCTTGCCTCCCCAATTTAAAGTGATACATATAATCGCATGAAAATCATCTTCGATCCGCCCAAGCGCGAAACGACGCTCAAGGAGCGGAAGCTCGACATGGCCGACCTGACTGTCGAGTTTTTTGAAGAAGCAACGATCTTCGACGCGAAGCTGGGCCGGCTGAAAGCCGTAGGCCTTTTCGGTGACGATCTGATCACGGTGATTTTCAAACTGCTCGGTACGGAAGCGATTTCGGTTATTTCGATGCGCCGGGCCTCCCGCAAGGAAAGGAAGTCGATATGAGCAAGTTGCCGAAACACATTAAACCGATCACCGACGAGGAAGAGGCGGAAATCCAGCGCCAGATCGCCGCCGACCCCGACGACGAGGACCTGAGCGACGAGGCTGCGAAGCGCCCCATGACATTCGCCCAGGCGCTGCAGCGCCAGCGCGGCCGGCCGCCGGTCGAAACACCGCGACGGCAGATTTCCATCCGGCTCGACCCGGAGGTGATCGATCACTACAAGGCCACCGGCAAAGGCTGGCAGGGGCGCCTGAACGACGATCTGCGCAAGGCGGCGGGGCTTTAAGGATGATCAGCGGCGGTGAAGGGTCGATGCCTCGGCATCGACCTCAATCCCAACTGGATCGGCTCGTCGGTCGTCGAGAACGCCACCGATCCGGCGAAGCTCTCGGTGACAAAGCTTCTGGAGCACGAGCTGGTGAAGCTCGACATGCCTGCGGCCGCATCCGCGGAGCTCGTGCGCGAGACGCTGGCGGCGGTCTGCGACCGCGCAGTCG
The DNA here is from genome assembly GCF_042429745.1 of Neorhizobium puerariae. Taxonomy (NCBI): domain Bacteria; kingdom Pseudomonadati; phylum Pseudomonadota; class Alphaproteobacteria; order Hyphomicrobiales; family Rhizobiaceae; genus Neorhizobium; species Neorhizobium puerariae. The sequence continues at coordinate 1,895 of NZ_JBHMAA010000002.1, forward strand.
TCTCTGCCGGAAGTGGGGTGTCGGCACGATCGCCGTCGAGAAGGGACTGGGCAAGCTGCGGAGCAGCAGCCGCGGCCGCTCGCAGAACCGCCTGCTGAACTACTGGGCGCGGACGGTCTTCGTCGCCATGCTGGCGCGCAAGGCGCGCCTTGCGGGCATCGACATCATCGAGGTCTGGAGCGGCTACTCGACGACCATCGGCAACGTGGCGTTCGAGGCACCGGACGCGTGCGCCTCCGCCGCGGAGATCGCGAGACGCGGCCTGGCGCGTCTCGCCGGAACCAAGGATGTCCTTCCGGAGCTGGAGGAAGGGTGGGAGAACCTGCGGAAGGATCTCCTCCTGCCCGCCGAACTCGGCTCGTGGATCGACGTCCATCGGACAATCAAATCGGCGGGAATTGGCTACCGCCGACCGCACCCCGATCCCAAGGATCGAGGTTCCGATGGCCGCGTTGGCGGCCATGCGGTCTCCCGCCTTCGTCACCGCAACAGGCCGGGATGGAAGATGAGCCCCCGGTCAAGGATGCGGCAACGAGGTTGGGAGTAGACAGTGTCGCATCACGCTGCGTTGCTTCGGCAACCAGCTATGCAACACAGCCGAACAAGGATCAACTTCAAGGTACGGCGGTTGCCGTCACCAAATCGCCGCCTACATGTGGCAAACAAGCCCCACCAGCTTCATGCAATGCCGCCATCTGAGAATTGCGATTGCTAGGAATCGCTAAGCTGGTCTTTATGGGGCTGCAGATGAAAGGACTACCGGCATGAATGAACCGCTCAAAAAACTCATCGAGGTTGCACGCACCGCGCCGCAGACAAAGAGTGATATCGAAGTTCAGCGCCGCAGCTTCGCCTACGGGAACACCCATTTCGAGAACAGCAAGATCACGCGCGAAATGGTAGACAAGATCGCCGACGAAATGCCTTTTACCGGCGATCTAGGCAAAAAGGCTCGCTGAATCCCATGACGGAAGAAGATCGTCGCCATAGCGTTGCCGGTGAAGCTCACTTGATCGTAGACGAACAAGCACGGGCGGAAGCCGAGGCTAAGAACGGTCTTCTTCAGTTCGATTTGGCGTGCCACATGATCATGGACGCGATCGATAGGGGCGCTGGCTGGAAGCTGCGGCCGTCAACGATCTTGAGCTTACATCGTGCTGCCCTTGATGGGATTAGCCCCTATGCGGGAAATTTTCGGCCGGCCGGCGTTGCCATCCAGGGCAGTGAACATGTGCCGGTCGAAGCTTTCCGGGTCCCGGAGCTCATTGAGGATCTATGCGATTACGTCAATGACAATTGGGCAGAGAAGAACGCTGTCCATCTTGCATCCTACATCATGTGGCGACTGAACTGGATACATCCTTTCAGCGACGGCAATGGACGCACGTCTCGGATGGTTTCCTATCTGGTGCTTTCAGTGAAGCTCGGCATGCTGTTGCCGGGTCGAAACACAATCCCCGACCAGATCGTAGACAATCGAAATCCATACTTCAATGCGCTGGAAGCGGCAGATAAGGCCGCAACGCAGGGCCAGATTGACCTCAGCGAAATGGAAGCGCTGATTGAGCGTATGCTGGCCGTTCAGCTGGCTGTTGTAATGGAAGCTGCGACCGGAAAACATTACCTCGGCGACGGCGCATAATTTTCGGGCAGGTCGCAAAATCACTGCTGAAGTACGTTTGTTAATCCTTCGCTCTGCCGCGACATTAACTTCAGATGCAGTATCTCCACGGCGATACGCACCACGGCTTGGATGGTCCTTTTCCGATGCCTGCGCTGAGCCCCAATCCGCCAGCGCCCAGAGCAGCCGTAAAAATTGGCGTGAAGATCGGGTCCCGTCGGGGGCGTCATCGCTAGCACGCTGCATGTCGAATGAAAATCGAGCTCTCTTCCGCGGGGAATAATCTCCATGCCGGGCAAATTTTCGAAGTCCTTACGAAGGCTCAAAGTAATCACCCCTTGCGCTTCACGAACTGCTGCATCGAGCCGAAGCCGCCGCGCTCCCAGTTGACCCTGTCCTACCGACGAGCATCGGCGCGTGCGCGCCTCTACAGATGCTCGACAACCTTACCCATCACAATTTGTGAGATCCCTTCCCCGTCGATGAACGTACCGGTGACGTAGCCGCCAATCTCCCTCGGGTGGCAATCGTGCTGCGCCTGGACAAGCGCAACCGCCTGTCCTACCGGATCAAAGGAGGCTGCCTTGACGGCATACGGGATATAGGGGGTAGAGAGCATGTATTCGATGTCGTGGATGGTCCACGCCGACAAACCATGCTTTTCATGATTGCAGATCATGAATGCGGCAGGCCGGTTTTCCGCTGACATCCAGCCGGCAACGATGATGTCCCAATCATCGGCCCATGCATCGCGTTCGCTCACATCGTCATACGGTACAGCGGAAAACGCCCTGATATCATCCTGCATCAGAGCGCGGGCAGCTTCGAAGTCACCAGCGAAACGGCTGATGATCCGAACCAGCGAAGGAAGAAGCGAGGCTTTCCCCCTCGTAGCGACAGCGAGCCGCAGGTGCGGGATCGTGAAACACTTTGCATGATCGAAAGGGGGGGCGTTGCCCGCCGGCACGGTGCGACTATCAGTGACGATCAGCGCCGCATGGTCGAGAACGAAGATATTGAGAGCAGTCATGCTCTTTCCCAATACACACCCGGAATAACAGGCGTCACCGCGACTGCGCTGAGAACTGGCGCGGCGGCGGTTGCTATGCCTGCACTGAGCCCCAATCCGCCAGGGCCCAGAGCAGCCGCAAAAATTGGCGTGAAGATCGGATCATATCGGGGCGGCGTCATCGCTGGCACGCTGCATGTCGAGTGAAAATCGAATTCCCTCCCACGGAGAATAATCTCCATGCTGGGCAAATTTTCGAAGTCCTTGCGAAGGCTCATGGCAATCACCCCTTGCGCTTCATGAACTGCTGCTGGACCCTGCCGAAGTCACCGCGCGCCTGCGCGATGCGATCGTCGCGGCGCTGTTCCGCACCCACCTGGCGGGCGATATCGGGGGCCTCTTCCTGAACCACCGTCCGTGTCACCGTCTTCAGGTTTCCGTTCTTGTCGAACGAATGCGTGTGCTCGAAGCGGAAGGATGCCGGGGCAGCCTCTCTTGTCGGCACCGGCCGCGCAGGCGCGACGTAGCCCCGATCACCGCCCGCTCCGCCGCTCGCATACCCGCGGTACCCGAGCCGCATCGCCTCGACGACGGGAACGCCGCCGGCGCGGGCGACATCCGCCTGGCTCCAGACCACCTCACCACGATGCACGACGCCGGCCGGATCGTTGACGCCGCCATGGCCGGTAAAGCCGCCACGGTCGTAGAGGCCGATCCCGCCCAATGACCAGGCGCGCGCGAACTGCGGCGAAGCCGAGAGCGCGGAATTCAGCGTCGTCCCGCCAAAAAGTCCACCGAGCCAGCCGAACAGGCCGCCGCCGCCCTGCGCCGGAGCGGCGAGAGCTGGCGGGAAAAAGCTCGTCGAAAGCGACTGCCCAATCTTGCCGACCTCGCCGCCGAAGGTGTCGAGGCTTTTCGTGGCCGCGCCAGCAGAATCCGCAAACTTGTTCACAGTGTCGATGGCGCCGTTCGACCCGGCATTCGCGCCGATGCCCTGCCAGTTGCCGATACCGGTATTGCGGGCGCCATACCACGCTCCCCAGCCGTTTTTCGCGGCATGATCGAGAGCGAAATCCACACCGGCCGGACCGTTCGCAGCAAGCCGCGGGTCGAGGCCGGTCCGCCGCTGGAACTCATTGCCGAGACCGCCGCCCATATAAAGCTGGAACGGCCCGTAGGAAGGCTCCTGCACCCCGCTCTTGAAAATGCCGGACTGCATGTTCCAGCTCGACAGGCCGCCCTCGGACCGGGCGACCGACAAGGCGACATTGGGATCGATGCCACGCTGAGAGGCGGCCTGGGCGATATAGGAGGCAACGTCGGTCGCCGGGGCGGACGATGCGTTGGCTGGCCCGGGGAACACTCCTGCAACATTGTCGTTGGCGGAAAGGCCGCCACCTGCGCCGAGGATCTCGCCCAATGTTGTGTTCGCTCCGGTGAAGCCGATCTGCTTGTTTAGCAGGCCGGCGCTCGGGGGTCCCATGAAGGCATTGACCAGCGAAGTTGCGATCTGGTTGAACAAGTGATCGAGCGACTGGTCCATGGCGCGCGTTGCTGAGTTGAGAACGGCCTTGCCGAAGGCATCCCCGATATCCCCACCATTGCTCTGAAGCGTCTGGCTGAAATTCGTGAGGAAACCCTTGAACTCGGCTCCAAGCGCCTGGCGCTGCAACTCCTCGCGGGCAACGGCTGGATCGTGGTAGCTGGACCGATAGGAACTCCGGTAGCTTGCCAGCGGGTCGTCCCGCTCGAAATAGTTCGGTTTGTCGCGCGGCGACGGCACGAGCACCATTCGGCCGTCGGAATTCATGATTGTGGGCGGCCCGACCTCCTGTTCCGGCCGCGCCATCGGTATCGGCGGATTGGCCGGCATGAAATCGCTGGTCTTGTAGGCTCTGCCGTTATCCCAGAAGTAGTTTCGCTCCAGCACATCCTGCACGGATGTCCCGCCATAAAGCCCCCGCTCGATCTCCGCGCGCTGTGCGGCGCTGGCATCGCGCGCGCGCCAGATCTGGTCGGCGAGGTTCTTGATCGAGGTCGCGTAGCTGTCCATCTGCGACGTCGCGCTTTCGCGCTGGATGACGGCGATCGACGACATGACGCCCATCAGGGCGTTTGCCGGATCTCGGCCCTGCTCCAGAGCGGATCGAAGATCGACCATGGATTGAAGGTATTGCTGCGATGCCTGGACGCCTGCATCCGACGTGATGTCGCGGCGGATGCGGGAAAGCTCGCGTTCGCTTGCCGCCAGCGCGTCCAGTGTCGAAAGCTGGTCTTTCATACGCATCGTGCTCACAGCGTCGCTGGCGGCCACCAACTCGCTTTCCTGCCGCGCACGCTGCAGTTCATCGGCGTAGCTCTTGAGCGCCGGGTAGGCGGCACCCCATTTCGCCGCGACCGTCTCGATCAGCTGGGACTGCTTGGCGAAGTCGCTTTCCATCTCTGCCGTGCCGCTGCGCGAGGTGCTGAAATACTGGATCAGCGCCGCTGCGCCGGCCGTCAACCCGACCGTCACCAGCGCGACCGGGTTCACCAGCGACATGAAGGCGGCCGCGAGGCCCGCCACGGGCCGCTCCATGGATGAGATCACAGGAGCAAGCTGCATGCCCTGCTGCAGTCCGATCATCAGCGGGTTCATGCCCATGGCCGCCGTCACGGCGACGTCCTGAAACTGGTAGCCGATATTGGCGGCGTCCGCCCGGTTCGGGCCGCGATCGATCCGCAAGTTGTCATTGACGTGGGCTTGGGCTTGGCGCGATCGCATCGTGGCCTGATCGGCGCGCAACTGCGCATCGCGCACGCGATCAATATCGCGGATGTGCTTCTCCCTAAGTTGGGTAAGGACGTTATCGGCCTGCTGCTGGGTCGCCACACCGGTCAGGACGGCCTGATCGAGCTGCCTCATGGCACGCGCCATTTCCTGCTGCGCCTTGAGCCCGACCGCGAAAGCAGGGTCGACTGACGCTCGCAGCTTGTTGAACGCATATTGGGTCCGCTCAATCGAGAGCGGCATCTCCGTACTGAAAATCATCTGCTGCCGCTCAACCGTCGCCTTGAACTTCGCCTGGGCGGCTTCGAGGCGCGCGCCATATCTATCGACGGCGTCACCCGCCTGGTTCGCGCCGGCCACGGCCGGCCGGGCATCAATCACCAGCTCGACGACCCTCTGCTCACGCCCTGCCATTGCCGGTCTCCGTACCGAGTGCGGCCATCGCCGCGTGAACTTCGCTGTATCCGCCTGTCAGAAGATGCTCACGGATGATGGTGAGGGTTTCGTCGAGGACTTCACGCGACTGGCGCTTTCGACCCGCCGCGTGAAACTGCTTTGCCTGCAGGAGACTCCGCTCGATGGCTCGAAGCAGGTCCTCACCTTTGCAGACCGCCCGATGCGCGGAACACAGGAGGTCTTTCATGGCGTCCGTTTCCGCCTGCAATGTCGTCGGGTGCTTGGTGATGTTGGTCATACGCCCTTTAACTCGCTCTCGATCCGGAATACCACCTGCGCCTGGTCCTTGCGCCACAGGCTAGCGCAGCTCGTGCGGAAATTCGATCATCGACCATCGGCGGGCCTCAGAAGCCAACTCCCAAGAGCGGCGGCGTCGGCGTCGGTCATTACCAGGTCGAAAGCGCCTTCGATCACCTGAAGTCGCAGGACGGCCAGACCATTTATGCCGGGGATACGGTGGATCTCAGCGCCCGCGTAACTCCAGAGCCGATGGCCATCCGGCGACGTACCGCCTCCGGCATCTATGATCGTCGACGCGGGAAGTATGGCCTCTGGCTTGCTCGGTTCATCCAGAGGAATTTCGGTGATGTCGTTTCGGCTTTCGCCCAATCCCGTAACCATCGGATTATCCTGTCGATCAAGAAAAAGCGCGTCAGCGCATCATAGGCGGAAATCTCATCCTCGCACTCCATCAGGCGTTCATACGTCCAACGGGGACCGCCACAGCGCGCGACGAGGCAATCAATGGCACCTCGATTTATCTCTTCAAGCGCTTCGGCCTCGCGCCGATGGATTTCAGCCGTCCAACGCTCGGGCGGCATCGCCGTGGCGGCGCCATGGATCAGGAACCGCGCGGATGCGACGGCTTCGCGATATTGCCCGGCGAGAAGAACCAGGATCGCTGCGGAACAGCACTGACCGATGACCCGGACGGTCACAGGCTTACCGGCTCCGGTAAGCATGTCGTGTATTTCCTTTGCCGCTACTACCGCGCCGCCCCCACTGTCGAGCTCGACCTCAATGGCAGGGACATGGGAATTGGCGGCGATCCGGGCACCGACTTCCCAGGGCAGAATTCCCCGGCCGTCATTCGTCCGCCGGCCGATCGGTCCGACCAGCGTCAGGCGCAACGAGGTAGCGCCAGCAGGCAACGCCCAGCCAAAGGTCTGCCCGATCTCCCGCAGCGATCGCTCAGGCATTGTCGAGAGCCTTCGCCAATGCGCGGAGAGCGTGCAGGATGTTGTTCGCGGTATACGGGCCATATTTGGTTGGCCTATTGACCGCAAACGATTCTCGCTCGATCGTTGCCAGCGACAAGGCAACGGCTTCGATCGCCGCTATCGCACCGACTACGTGCTTGAGCTGTTCGCCGGCAGCCTCGTCCGCCATCCGAAAGAAGGCCGGCGCGAAGGCTTCACGCTCAACTTCGAGCGCCTGACGCGCGGCGGCGACAGATGCCTCGAAATCCGGGGATTTCTTCTCCAGGCTTGCGATCTCGTCCAGCAAACGATTGATGTTACTGACGTTATGATAATCGGGTGAGTAGTTGAGATCATTATATTCGACGCAGGCCTTGCGGAGTTGCTCCGCGTGATCGGAACGCGCCTGGCGGGCAGCGCGGAGCTGGTGCTCTGCAGCGACCATGCCTTCAGGTTTCTCGCGGGCAACGCGCTCACTGAAATCTTCGGGAGAGCTTTTTCGTAGCATCTGAAGCATGTCTCCATGTCCTCCATTGTTCGGTGGAATAAGGATCATCGAGGAACGTTTGCAGTTTCAAGAGGGTAAAACTGCAAAACGATTTTCAATAATTTCAATGACTTGCCGTTTTTGGGCCATTTTACCCAGCCGATGAACGGTCGAATCATCTTCTCCAGATGGTGCCGTTCGCCATGGTCCAGAACCGCAAACGCTGGGCCGTCGGGAAGGGTGCGGCGGGTGGCCAGAACTTGCCCGGCATCGGCGACGATACGCGCCCTGACGTGCGGCACGGGTCTGGCGAGAATGCTGATCAACCAGGCATCGATGCGCCCGATGGCATGGTTGCGGATCAACAGGCATGCCCTGGCTGTGGTGTTCTCCCGCGCAAGCTGGATGAACAGCTCGATCGCCGCTGCATCGCCTCGGCGTGCATCGTCGGCGATCCCGTCGAGAGGATCCTGACCGGGGCCGTCACCGATTACCTGGAAAGGTGTTTGCCGTCGCATGGATCTGGCCTCAACGGGAACGCTTCGGTCGGAGCCGGCGAACTTTGGCCACTGCGGATCGGCAGGCGGCGGAGCAAAAGCGCGGCAGGCGGCCGTGCCTGGATGGTGGCGCACTGAAGGCCTTTCCGCAGCCCCAGCATGGAACTGCCGCGCGACGGTTCTCATCGCGACGGTTCTCACGCCCCCATTCGAGGCGCTGCTCGACCGCTTGCTGCCTCCGGCACTGCGCGGAACAGAACCGGAGCGGGCGGCCAACGCACTTGAGCGCGGGGACAGGGTGACCGCAGCGAAGGCAGGTTCTTGTCGCGGGCGGCATTCCCGGCAGCTCAGGCTCGGAGACGAACAGTGCTTCTGCCGAACTGCAAAATACTCCCGAAGTCTTGCCGATTTTTGGTTCATCTTCGCCCATCGATCCACTTAACCAATTGAATTGACTATTCTAATTTTCGTCACCCATAGCGCCTCGGCAAAAGTCTCGCTTCGGAGCGGGCTGTGGCTGCAAAAAACTCCAGCGGCCAGAAAAAGTATGCTGATGAGACCCATGCGGTTACGGCCCCAAAGGTCCCGAAGGATTTCACCCCCCCTACCCCTCGCCACTATGGCCACCGAGACGCAGCCGATCGACGACGACGCGGAGGCCAGCGCCAGGCTCTTTCAGCTCGGCGATGGACGCGGCTTCCTCGATGTTGGGTGTCATGCGACCAAGCACGGTGGACCATCGGCATTCTCGACCACCTCCCGTCATCGGTTCACCGCCCGCGCCGGCTCTTCGTTCGGCACGTCCAACGCCGAAACGCCATCGGTTGGGAGCAAGACACAGGGCGCTCGGCTTGGCACCGGGAATGGCGGCCAACCTCGAAGCCTGTGCGCCTCCTGCCATTCCACAAATTCATCGCTGTCGATGCGCACCGACCGATAACTTGTGACGAGATCGAGATCGAACAGATCGGACGGCACGCGCCAGCCTCGCGCCTCATGCGTCGCCTCGTCCATTGCCAGCACAGTTGGCCAGCATGTCCGCGCCTGGTGCGCCAGCCTCTCCCGCTCGCCAGCCTCGCCGCCTTTGGCGATAAGCTGCGCAACGAAACGCGATGGCTTGGCTGGACGCTGTTTCCGGCCACGGCGCAAGAGCCGGATGCGATGTTCAACCCACTCCGGGCTCCAAGGCTCTGCAACCTTAGCGAGATGATCCGCAGCAGGAGCTACGCACTCCCCTTCCCGAGCCCTGGTCCGCCTCCTCTGGCGCGGTTTGGGGGGTAAGGGGGGATCAGTGTTTTGTATATATCTTTTATTTGTCTCGTGCTGGTTTTCCGGATACGGAAAATCCGGAAGCGGGGAAACGCCCGCTTCCGGATTTTCAGGAAGCGAGGATTTCGGCTCTGTGATGGTTGCATCTTCGCCAGCTTTGTGCCGCCGCTGGACTTCCTCCGGGTCGCTCACGGGCTCGTCGAAAACGTAATAGGTTACGCCGGCGAAGTGCTGCCCGTTCACGTCTTCGCACATGACGAGATAGCCCGCCTGCTTCAGCTCCTTGACGACGCTGTAAGCCTTGTCCCGACCGCAAGGCTTGTCGCCTCGGCCGAGAAACCGACGAACGTCTGCGATCTGCAGTTCCCAATCGTCGGGCCGGCTCAGGAGATAGATCATCAGCGCCCGTGCCTCGACGGCGAGGGTTCGATGGTTGATCAGTTCATTTCGGACAACGGTGAAGCCACCCTCCCTGCGGCCCTTGCGAACGCGTCCGACGCGCTCCGCTCCTTCAGCCATCATCGCCCACCGTATTCGAACGCATGCGCCAGCTTGGAGGCTTCGATGGCTTCGAGGTTTGTCAGATCGAAGCGACAACGCAGGTACGGAATGAGCGGACCGGATACGGCCTCACGGTTCAGGAAAAGCCAGCGGCCGGCCTGCTCAACCTTGCCCAAGCTATGCCCAAGAAAAGGGCCGTTAGAAGCTGAATGTGCGTTGACTTCCACCCCTTCGGATGTCAAAGAAGCCCGGGTTTCCGGTGCGGCTACCGTGTTGACATCGTAGGGGTCACAAGTTCGATCCTTGTCACGCCCACCATCCAAGTTTCTGATATCAAAGGCCTTTCGAGAAATCGAAAGGCCTTTTGCTTTGCGGCCCGCAGGCGCCTCGAACCCGCGATGTCCACCCTCCCCAAAGGGCCGCGATGAGGTTATCATCGCCCGCATGAGAGACGTCCTGCTCCCACTCGCGCCCTCAGAGCGCCCTGCACCCCTCTGGATGCGCAAGGGGCGCCGTGATCGCGTGGGGCTGCCCATCGCGCCCTGCGGAACGCAACGCCCCTCCTCGGGCCGGTGCGCCGGGCCGGACCATCGCTCCCGGCTTCGGCTTCGGGAGAGCGCCCGGTGACGGCGGCCCGTCGCCTTTCCATTGCCGGCCTGGCTTTTCTCGCCGTGGCTATCCCGGCTTCGAAGGTCCCCGCCGCGGGCGAGGACGAAGCCTCCGACGGCTGTCTCTACAGGCACGCCGGCGAGGACACCGAGACGCTCTGCATCCGGCGGGAAAGCTATAACCGCGACCTGTGCCGGGTGATGGAACATGCCGCTCTTTCCAATGCGCTGCCGCCCCATTTCTTCGCGCGTCTCATCTGGCGGGAAAGCCTGTTCCGGCCGGAAGCCGTCAGCCCCAAGGGCGCGGAAGGCATTGCTCAGTTCATGCCGGGCACCGCCCGGCTGCGCGGGCTCGCAAACAGCTTCGACGTCGTTGAGGCGCTTGCGGCATCCTCCCTCTACCTCAGCGACCTGCGGAACCGTTTCGGCAATCTGGGCCTTGCCGCCGCAGCCTACAATGCGGGCGAAGCGGGCCTCGAAACCTTCCTGAGGGCGGGCCGGCTGCCGATCGAGACGCGGGACTACGTGTTCGCCATCACGGGACATACCGTCGAGGTCTGGCGAGACAAGCCGCCCGAAACGGCGGCTCCTCCCCTCGATACGGACAAGACCTTCATGGAAGGCTGCGTGCAGCTCGCCGATACCCGACGCCTGCAGGAGCCGGTCCTGATGGGCTCCGCCGACTGGGCGCCGTGGGGCGTCCAGCTTTCGGCGCACTACAATCCGACGGTGGCAAGCCGGCTGTTTGTCAACGCGATCGGCAGGCTTCCCCAGCCGCTCGCCGACGAGCGCGCCCTGATCGTCCGCCAGAAGGGAGGCAATTTCGGCTACCGGGCAAGATATGCCGCAAGGATCGGAAGAACCTCGCGGGCCGAAGCCACCCAGCTTTGCGAGCGGATCAGGACTGCCGGCGTGCCATGCACGGTGTTCAGGAACTGAAGGACACCCGGACGAACCTTTCAGGGCTTCCGGCGACAGGCCCGGCAGGTCGAAGATCGCTTCCCGCAGGTCACCAGGGGCGCGGGCTCGCGTTTCGCATCCACGCTGGACATGCGCCTTGAAACTATTGCAAGCAGTCTTTCGGGAAGCTTTCTCCCGGGAGATGGGGCAGCCCATGAGCGCTTCCATCGGCCCCGCTCGAAAACGAAGAGCTGGCATCGGGCCGCTTCCGAAGGTCGGCACCGTCAATTTCTTTTCGAAAGCGTACCGAATCCTCCCAAACCGACCTCGTGAAGCGACATTAAATATGCCAAATGCGACCTGCCCGCGCCCCCGCGGCGCGGATTTTTTCCCCAACTTGCCCTGCCCGAACTCTGGCAGGGCTTTTTTCTTTTCAGGAACGGCAAAAGCCTGCGCGTCGCTGCGACGCGACTGTCATCTGCCGGGATGGCGGTATGCCTATGCCGCGGGTCACATCACCGCGCCGCCGGCCATGAGCGCCAGCACGAGGAAGACCAGGAAGACGACGAGGAACAGGAAGAAGAGGATTTTCGCGATGCCCGCGGTCGCGGCCGAGATGCCGGAGAAACCCAGGAAGCCGGAGATCAGCGAGATGACCAGAAAGATAAGTGCCCATTTCAGCATGGTTTTTTCCTTCACGTTGACAGGCCGATAACGTGAAGGAGCGTTCCCGGGTTCCATGCGCGAGGCATGTCGTCCGGCCGGATATGGCTCAGCGGAAGACGTGCGCTGTTCCGGCGACCCCGATGGTCACCCGGTCGCCGGGGAGAAGCGGCTCGCGGCTGGGGATGTCGAGCCGGAAGGAAAAGGCCTGTTCGCCCCCGAGCGTGATCCGCACGTCCGAGGTCGGGCCGCAGAAGTTGATTTCCGCGATCGTGCCCGGCGTCCCCCCGCTCCCTTCCTGCCGGGTGACGGAAATCTGCTCGGGCCTCAGCATGATCTCGGCCCGGCCCCGATAGGCCGTATCGTCGACGGGGAGCGCGCCGAGAGGGCTGTCCGCCCGTCCCTCGGCCACCGTGGCGGGCAGCACGATCGCCTCGCCGAGGAAGGCCGCGGTCGTGGAATCCACCGGCCGCGAATAGACCTCGCGCGGGCTGCCGATCTGCGCGAACTTCCCCGCCCGCATCACCGCCACCTGGTCTGCGAAGGCAAGCGCCTCGCCCTGGTCGTGGGTGACGAGCAGCGTGGTGATGCCGGCGGCCGTCAGCACGTCCGTCACCGCCTTGCGGGTCGCGGCGCGAAGCCCGGTGTCGAGCGCCGAGAAGGGCTCGTCGAGCAGCATCAGCCGGGGCTTGCGGGCAAGCGCCCGGGCAAGCGCCACGCGCTGCTGCTGGCCTCCGGAAAGCTGGTCCGGCCGGCGGGCGAGCATGGCGCGGTCGAGCCCCGCCATGTCCATCAGCTCGTCGATCCGGCCGGCCTTGACGGAAGCCTCGGCGTCCAGGCCGAAGCCGATATTCTGCGCAATCGTCAGATGCGGAAACAGGCAGCCGTCCTGCGCCACGATGCCGATGCCGCGCTTGTGCGCCGGCACCTGTGTCGCGCCGTCCGCCAGCACCTGTCCGCCGAACACGATGCGCCCCCCGTCCGGCGCGTCGAACCCGGCGACGAGGCGCAGGAGCGTGGTCTTGCCGCAGCCCGACGGCCCGACGATCGCCGTGCGGCTGCCGGCCGGAACCGAGAGATCGACGCCGTCGAGCGCGGCGACCGGGCCGTATTGTTTGCGTAGCGAGGTCAGTTCCAGAAGTGTCATCGCCCGGCGATCTTTTTGGATTGGTAATGGAGAAGCCAGATAAGCGGCATGGAGAAGAGCACCATCAGCAGGGCATAGGGCGCAGCGCCCGCATAGTCGATTTCGCCCGTCAGCGCCCAGAAGGCCATGGCAAGCGTCCGCGTGCCGTTCGGCGCCAGCATCTGCGTGGCGGTGAGTTCGTTCATGATGCCAAGGGACGCGAGCGCCACGCCCGCGGCGGCACCCGGCGCGGCAAGCCTGACCGTCGTCGACCACAACGCATTGCCGGGAGACCGGCCGAGGCTTGCGGCCGCCTGTTCGAGTTCCACCGGCACCTGCGCGATGCTGGCGCGCAGGCTGACGAGCGCGCGCGGCAGGAACATCACCATATAGGCCAGCACGATGGTCGCGACCGTCTGGTAGAGCGGCAGCATGACGCGCACGGTGATGGTGACGAGCGCCAGCGCCACGACGACGCCCGGCATGGAGCTCGCGAGGTAATAGCAGCCTTCGAGGAAGCGTGTCGCGCGGGTCGGACGGCGCACCGAAAGCCACGCGATCGGCACGGCGGCGGCGGTGGTCGCAAGACCGCCGATGAGGCAGATGGCGAGCGTCTGCAAAAGCGCAAGCCCGACTTCGTCCGCGCGCCATATCTCCGCTCCCCCGGCGATCAGCCAGCGGCCGATGGTCAGCACCGGGATACCGAGCGAAAACGCCGCGACGGCGAGCGGCAGCAGCAGGCAGGGATATCTCCAGCGGCCGAGCCTGGTGATCTTCGGCCGTCGCGCCACGCCGGGGCCGAGCCGCGCATAACGGCGGCTGCCGCGAAGCCCCGCCTCGAGGCCGAGCAGCACGAAACAGCAGATCACCAGCACCAGTGCGAGCATATGCGCCGCCACGCCGTTGTAGGTCGACTGGAACTGGTCGATGATCGCCGTGGTGAACGTGTCGAAGCGGATCATCGCATAAAGGCCGTATTCGGCCAGCAGATGCAGGCCGATCAGCAGCGCGCCGCCGCAAAGCGCGAGGCGAAGCTGCGGCAGCACGACGCGGCGGAAAACGGCGAAGGGCGTCAGCCCCAGCGAGGCCGCCTGATCCTCCAGCGCCGGATCGAGCAGGCGGAAGGCGGCCGCAAGCGGCAGGTAGAGGAAGGGGAAATAGGCGACGACCGAGATCGCCACGCCGGCGAAAAGACCGTGCAGCCCCGGCCACATGCCGATCCAGGCATAGGAGTGCACGAAGGCCGGCACGGCGAGCGGCGCCACCGCGAGCCAGGACCACAGCCGCGCGCCGGGCAGGTCGCTGCGCTCCGTCAGCCAGGCGAGCGAGACGGCGAGCACGCCGCAGATCGGAATGGTGAAGAAGATCAGGAAGATGGTGTTGACCATCAGGTCGCCGACCCGGGAGCGGAAGATGAGCTGGGACGCGGCCTCCCAGCCGGTCACCACGGTCGCCCACAGAACGAAACCGAGCGGCAGCAGCGCCACCAGGGCCACGGCGACCGCGACAGTCAGCGTCCAGGACGAAGCTGCCGGCATGCGGCGCCGCGGTGCGACGGAAACCCTGGTGTCTGCGATGGAACTCATGGACGACCCGAAAAAGACGAGACATCGCAGGTACGCCCTGCGATGTCTCCGCGCAACCATATTCAGCAGCCTTCAGAGAAGACCGGCCGCGGTCATCATGTCGGTCACCTTGGCGTTGTTGAGCGTGGAGGCTTCGACCTTCGGCGCCTGCAGCTCGTCAAGCGGCACCAGCGCCTTGTTGGAGGCCTCGCCCTTGCCGACCGCATATTCGTAGGACGTGCCGTCGCGCAGCACCGCCTGGCCGCCCTTGCCCGTCACCCACTTCAGGAAGGCCTGGGCCTGTTCCTTGTGTCTGGAGGATGCGAGCACGCCGCCGCCCGAGATCGACACGAACGCGCCCGGGTCCTGGTTCCTGAAGTAATGCAGGGCGACATTCTTCGAGTTCTCGCCGGTCTTCGCCTGGTCGCCGAAGTAATAGTAGTGATAGATCAGCGCGCCTTCGGTCTGCCCGGCATTGACGGCCTTCATCGCGGTGGAATTGCCGCGATAGGCGGTGAAATTCTCCTTCATGCCCTTCAGCCAGGCGGCTGTCGCCTCCTCGCCCTTGAGCTGAAGCAGCGCCCCGACGATGGCCTGGAAATCCGCGCCCGAGGGAGACGCCGCCCAGCGCCCCTTCCACTCCGGCCCGGCAAGGTCGAGCATGGACTTCGGCAGCTTGTCCCCGGAAAGCTTGGTCTTGTCATAGGCAAAGACGGTGGAGCGCGCGGCGATGCCGACCCAGTGGCCGTTCGCCGGGCGGAACTGTTCCGGCACCTGGTCGAGCGTCGCCTGGTCCACCGGCGCGAACAGGCCCTTGCCGTCGACCAGCGCCATCGCCGGCGAGTTTTCGGTCAGGAACACGTCGGCCGGGGAATTGGCGCCTTCCTGGGCGATCTGGTTGGCGAATTCGAGGTCGGAGCCGTTGCGCACCGTCACGACGATGCCGGTCTCCTCCGTGAAGGCCTCGACCCATTCCTTCGTCAGCCCCTCGTGCTGGGCATTGTAGATGGTGATGCTGTCGGCCACCTGCGCCGAAGCCGGCGCCGAAAAGGCGATGACGGAAAGGGCAAGCGCGGCGACGCCTGCAAACAGGGTGGATGAAGTGTTCACAAGATCGCCTCCGCGCGAGAGAATTACGAGGTCCTCATATCGAAAGGGGAGAAGGCGGGTCAAGTTAAGCGCATTCCCAAATACGTGAAAGGATGCGGTAACGCACGAATCAGCTATTGCTCACACGAACGCATCGGGAACGGAGCCCATCGGAAGCGGGAATGTCGGTCGCTTATCTTGAGAAACTGAACGAGGCGCAGCGACGCGCGGTGGAGCATGGTTCGGACGTGCCGAAGGGCGGACCGGCCGGACCGCTGCTGGTCATCGCCGGCGCCGGTTCCGGCAAGACGAACACGCTTGCCCATCGTGTCGCGCATCTGATCGTCTCTGGCGCCGATCCGCGCCGCATCCTGCTCATGACCTTTTCGCGGCGCGCCGCCTCCGAAATGGGCCGCCGCGTCGAGCGCATCTGTTCGCAGGTGCTTGGGCCCAATTCCGCGATCATGACCGATGCCCTCGCCTGGGCCGGCACCTTCCACGGCATCGGCGCGCGCATCCTGCGCATGCATGCCGACCAGATCGGCCTCGATCCCGATTTCACTATCCACGACCGGGAGGATTCCGCGGACCTGATGAACCTGGTGCGCCATGAACTCGGCTTCTCGAAGACCGAAAGCCGGTTCCCGACCAAGGGCACCTGCCTTGCCATCTATTCCCGGGCGGTCAATTCCGAAACGCCGCTCGACGAGGTGCTGAAGCTCAATTTTCCCTGGTGCTCCGCCTGGGAAAAGCAGCTCCGCGAGCTCTTCGCAACCTATGTCGAGGCCAAGCAGGCCCAGAACGTCCTCGATTACGACGACCTGCTGCTCTATTGGGCGCAGATGATGAGCGACCCCATTCTTGCCGGGGAAGTCGGAGGACGCTTCGACCATGTGCTGGTCGACGAATACCAGGACACCAACCGCCTGCAATCGTCGATCCTGATGGCGATGAAGCCCGGCGGCCGCGGCCTGACGGTCGTCGGCGACGACGCCCAGTCGATCTATTCCTTCCGCGCCGCGACGATCCGCAACATCCTGGACTTCCCCAATTCCTTCGATCCGCCGGCGGACATCGTCACGCTCGACCGCAACTACCGGTCCACGAACACGATCCTCGCCGCCGCCAACGGTGTCATCGACCTTGCCCGCGAGCGCTTCACCAAGAACCTGTGGACCGACCGCCAGTCGGAGGAGCGCCCGCGCCTCGTCGCCGTGCGCGACGAGAACGAACAGGCGAACTATATCGTCGAGAAGATCCTGGAGAACCGCGAGACTGGCATGACCCTGAAACAGCAGGCCGTGCTCTTCCGCGCCTCGCACCATTCCGGCCCGCTGGAAGTGGAGCTTACCCGCCGCAACATCCCCTTCGTCAAATACGGCGGACTGAAATTCCTCGACAGCGCGCATGTGAAGGACATGCTGGCCGCGCTGCGCTTCGCCCAGAACCCGCGCGACCGCGTCGCCGGCTTCCGGCTGATGCAGCTCGTTCCCGGCATCGGCCCGCAGACGGCGGGGAAGATCCTCGACGCGATCGCCGCCGATCCCGAGCCGCTCGCCGCCCTGCAGGAAATCCCCGCGCCGCCGCGCTCCGGCGCCGACTGGCCGGCTTTCGTGGACATGCTCGGCGCCGTGCGCGGCGGCGATGGCTGGCCCTCGGAGATCGGCCTTGCCCGCCAGTGGTACGAGCCGCATCTCGCCCGCATCCACGAAGACGCCGAGACGAGGAAGGCCGACCTGCTGCAACTGGAACAGATCGCCGGCGGTTATGCATCCCGCGAACGGTTCCTCACCGAACTGACGCTCGACCCGCCGGATGCGACGAGCGCCGAATCCGGCACGCCGCTGCTCGACGAGGATTACCTGACCCTTTCGACCATCCATTCGGCCAAGGGGCAGGAATGGCGTTCGGTCTTCCTGCTGAACTGCGTCGACGGCTGCATTCCGTCCGACCTGGGCGTCGGCTCGACGGCCGAGGTCGAGGAGGAGCGCCGGCTTCTCTATGTCGCGATGACGCGGGCGAAGGACTACCTGCATCTCATCACGCCGCAGCGCTTCTTCGTCCACGGGCAGGCGTCGCAGGGCGACCGTCATGTCTATGCCGCCCGCTCCCGCTTCATCCCGGCGACGCTCCTGCAGTTCTTCGAGACGGCCTCCTGGCCGGTCGTCGCGCCCGCCACCGCCGCCGGACGCCAGACAAGGCAGATCCGCGTCGATGTCGGCGCCCGCATGCGCGGCATGTGGCGCTGATCCGGACGAGCGCCTCTCGTCCCTGCCCGTTTCTCCGCTTGTCCCCTCGCCTGTCGCATTGACTCGCACCATGCCCGGTGGGAAACCGGCCGCAGTTCGTTCCGAGATCGGGGAGGAGATCGAGATGACCGGCAGCAGGATCGTATTGGTGCAGGGCGCCTGGGGTTCGAGCGCAAGCTGGACGCCCGTCGCGGACCGGCTCCGCGTGCTGGGCCACCAGGTCTTCGTGCCGAGCCTCACGGGCCTTGGCGAACGCGCGCATCTTTTCTCGGGCGCGATCAACCTCGACACCCATGTCGGCGATGTCTCGGGCCTCATCGAAGCGGAGGGGCTCGAAGAGTTCCATCTTGTCGGGCATTCCTATGGCGGCATGGTCGTCACCGGCGTCGCCGACCGTTTTTCAAGCCGTATCCGCAGCCTGATCTATCTGGACGCCTTCCTCCCTTCCGACGGCCAGTCGGCGCTCGATCTGCTCGGCCCGGAGATCGCCCTCGCCAATCTCGCGCTCGCCGGCGAACACGGCGGCGTCGCCGTGCCGCCGCCTGCCCGCCATTCGGCCCGCGTGCCGGAACATCTCAGGCACTACATGGCCGGGCGCTCGCCGCAGCCCTTCGCCACGATGGTCCAGAAGGTCAGGCTGACGGGCGCCTGCCACGCGATCGCCAGGCGGCTTTACGTTTCGGCCACGATCGACCAGGCGGCAATCTTTGCCGGCATCTACGCGCGGCTGAGCACCGATCCGGGCTGGAAAGCGATCGAAGTCGCGAGCGGCCATATGCTGCAGCTCGAAATGCCGGACGACATCGCCCGCATCATCCACGACTTCATCGGCTGACGGATCGCCCGGAGACCTGCCATCATCAACCCTGGTCCGGCCTGTCCCGGCGCTCCAGAAGCTCGATCTGGATCTGCTGCAGTTCCGCCAGCCGCTCCCATTGCCTCGCCATCTGGTGGTCCATCTTCTCGTGGAGCTGGCGGATTTCCAGCTCGGCGCGAAGGTTGATCATGTAGTCGTTCTCGGCCCGGCGGCGATCCTTCTCCTCCTGCCGGCGCTGGCTCATCATGATCACCGGCGCCTGCAGCGCCGCAAGGCAGGAGAGCACCAGGTTAAGAAGGATGAAGGGATATGGATCGAACGGCTGGGCGAAGAAGAGTCCGGTGATGTTCAGCCCCATCCAGCCGAAGAGAACGGCGATGAACAGCAGGATGAAAGTCCACGATCCGCCGAAGGAGGCGACCTTGTCCGCCACCCGTTCGCCGAAGGTGGGGCCGCTGTCGCGCATCGCGACGGCGCTCGCCTGCACCGTCGAGACCCCTTTTTCGAAACTGTCGAGGACCTGCCGGTCGAGTTCGGAAAGCTCGCCGCGTTCCTCGTCGAGCAGCTTCTCGACATAGCGACGGCGGAAATGGGCAAGATCCTCGTCGCAGATGAGGCTGTCGGCGGCGCAGCCGGGAACCTCCTCGGCGATCATCTCGTAGAGATGCGGCCTCAGGTGATCGACCTTGTGCAGCTTCAGCAGGGGAAACGTGCGGCCGCAGACAACGCACTGCCCGGTCTTGCCGGAAGGCGAATGCTTGTTCATGTCACGCCTCTTCCGCCTTCTGCTCTTCCATCACGGGTTCCGTATAGGCCTGCAGCGGAGCGAGATGGAAAAGTTTCGGCGCGAATTTTTCCAGATAGTCTTCCGACCGGCCGATATAGACCAGCGTCGAGCTTTCCAGGCTGGAGAGCACGGCCAGAAGCCGCTCGCGGGTCTCCGGCTCCAGCCCTTCCAGGACGTCGTCCATGATCAGCCAGTCCGGCCGGTGCAGAACCGCGTTGGCGACCTGCAGGGCGGCCTCCTCGTCTTTGTCGAGCAACCGGTCCCAACGTTCGACCTCGTCCAGCCGGTGGACAAGCCGTTCCAGCCCGACTTTTTCCAGCACCTGGGCCAGCGCCTTGTCGTCCGCGCCCGGCATGCCGGAGGGATAGGTCATAACCTCCCGCAGGGTCGCGGTCGGCAGATAGCCTTCCTGTGGCATGAAGATCATCCCCTCGATCGGTGGCAGGCCGATCTCGCCGCGCCCCCAGGGCCAGATGCGCGCGAGCGACTGGAAGAACAGGTGCCGGTCGGCGCCGGGATCGCCGTTGATCATCACCCGCTCGCCATGCTTGATGACGCATTCGCCCTCCCGGATGCGGACGCCATGGCCGAGCGTGCCCCGTTCCGGTTCGCCGCAGACCATGACGCCGCGAAGGCTGATCCCTTCCCCGGCCGCCGCGTCGCGATAGGCGATGAGTTCGCCTTCCGCCGCCGGCACGTCCATGGCGAGCAATGCGTTGCGGAACGAGGAGACGCGGTTGAGCGTCGCCTTCCAGTCCGCGATGACGCTGAAATTGTTGACATACCACCGCAGCGCCTGGTTGACCTGGTTGAAGGCGCCGACCGCCATCATCAGCCCGCCGAACGAAAGCTCGCCGGAGAAATACATGGGCGAGGCGATGATGATCGGCGCGACCAGCGCCAGCCAGCCGAAGCCGGCCGAGACCCAGGTGAGATTGGTGAGCGCCCATGCGACCTTGCGCAGCATTTCGAGCACGCCGTCGATCGCCAGGTGAACCCGCAGGGTCTCGTTACGCTCGCCGCGCGCGAGCGTGATCGGCTTCAGGTTCTCGTTGACGCGCATCAGGGCGGCGCGCAGATCCGCCTCGCGGGCATAACGATCGGCGTTCAGGCCCGGCAGGCGGTCGCCCACCACATTGCTGAGCACGGAGCCGATCAGCGCGTAGAGGATCGTCGCCCAGACCATATAGCCGGGAATCGATATCACGCGCTCGCCGAAATGGAAGGCGAAGTCGGAAGAGATCGCCCACAGAACGCCGATGAAGCTCGCAAGCAGGATCGTCGAATTCACCAGACCGATCGCAAGCGCCGTCGTGTTTTCCGCCAGGATGCGCGTATCCTCGTGCAGCCTCTGGTCGGGATTGGCGGCGATGGCGCCGGCGCTCACCAGCTTCAGCGCACGGCCGGGCACCAGCCAGACGTCGGAGAGATCGCGGGCCAGCCCTTCGCGCATGCGCATCGCGGTGATCTGGTTCAGCCACATCTGGACGACGTTGAGCAGCGTCAGGCTGAAGGCGATGACGGCGAAGACGACGAGCTGATGCAGGAATTCCGGCATGTCGCGCCGCTCCAGCGCATCGTAGAACGGCCCGTTCCATTCGTTCAGCCGGTATGTCGCATAGGTCGTCGAGAAGATCACGATGAGCAGGGCCACCGTCAGCACCAGCACGCGATTGCGCACCGGCGCGTTCCAGAACGCGCCGACCATCATCCGGAGCTGGCCGCCCAGGGGAAGCTCGTAGGTTTGAAGCGCAGCTTTACCGTTCGCCATCCTTCGCCGCCCTTTCGCAATACTGTTGCCTGCCGATCAATTCACACCCTTAACATAGTTATTCATCGTTAAGGCTACCTCCCCACAGCCGCCCTCGTGACTTTTGTTTGCAAAATTATGCAGTCGGTGATAATGACTGTCCAGTCAGTCATAATATGGAACCAGCTTCATGTCACGGAAAAGAAGGGAGAAACGCGATCCCCAGCAGCGCCGGGCGGAAATCCTGGCCGCCGCCTTCGCCCTGTTTGCCGAGCGCGGCTTCGCCGCCACCCGCATGGAAGATGTCGCGGCCCGCGCCGGCATCGCCAAGGGCACGGTCTACCTGCATTTTCCCGACAAGGAACGGCTCTTCACGGAACTCGCGTCGGGGGTCGCCTCCCCCATCCTCGGCGAGATAGAGGAACTGGCACGCAACGAAGCGACGCCGCCCCGTGCCGCCCTGTCGATGTTCTACGCGCTCTTCAGGCGCGACGTGCTGGAGACCGAGCGCCGCCACCTGCTGCGCCTGATCCTGGCCGAAGGGCCGATCTTCCCCGGCGTTGCCGAATTCTATCATCGCGAGATCATTTCGAGGGGCCTCGGCGTGCTGCGCATCCTGCTTGCCCGGGCCGCCAGCCGCGGCGATCTTCGCAATCCCGCCATTGCCGAAGTGCCGCAGCTTGTTATTGCGCCGGCTTTGACCTCGATCATCTGGACGACGCTCTTCGAGCGCTATGAACATCTCGACACCGGAAAACTCTTCGATGTCTTTCTCGACACGCTCTTCCTGCCGGAAGGAGACGCAAGGTGAAACGCGTTCTTCTCATCGTCCTCGTCGCCGGAGCGATGCTCGCAGCGCTTCCCTTCCTGCTCGCCGGACACGGCCCGCGCCCCTATCAGGGCTGGGTCGAGGCCAATACGCTGTTCATCGGAGCGGAAGGCACCGGACGCCTGACCGCGCTCGACGTGGCCGAAGGCGGGAAGGTCGAGCGCGGCCAGGCGCTCTTCAGGCTGGAATCGTCGGGCGAGACGGCGGCGGTCGCCGCGGCAGGGGCAGCATTTGCCCGCTCACAGGCCGAACTGGATCTTGCCGAGGCCGCCCAGAAGCGGCCGGAAGAGATCGACGTCCTGCGCGCCTCCGAGCGGGAGGCCACGGCCCGGCTGGAACTTTCCAAGCAGGACCTCGACCGCACCCGCGTCCTGGTCGAACGCGGCACCGCCACCCAGGCCAGCCTGGATACGGCCATCGCCACCGAAACCGCCAACCGCGCGGCGCTCGACAGCGTCCGCAGCCAGATCACGCTCGCCAACCTGCCGGCCCGCGACGAACAGCTCCGCCAGGCGCGGGAAGCCGTCGCCGCGGCGAGGGCCGACCTCGCCGCAGCGGAGGCGGCACTTGCCAAACGGTCCGTCTCGGCCCCGGCAGGCGGCAGCATCGAAACCGTTTACTACCGGCTGGGCGAGGTCGTGCCGGCCGGGCGGCCGATCGTGGCGCTGCTGCCCCCGGAAAACGTCCGCATCCGCTTCTTCGTGCCGGAGACCGAGATCGCGAGGCTCGCGCTCGGCCAGACGATCCGTGTCGCCTGCGATGCCTGCCGGCCCGCGGATGCGAAGATCAGCTTCGTCTCCGGCACCGCGGAGTTCACGCCGCCGGAAATCTACAGCCTGGAGGAACGCGCCAAGCTCGTCTATCGCGTCGAGGCTATTCCGGCCGACCCCTCGACCTTCCGCCCCGGCCAGCCGGTCGATGTCGCGGCGGGAGCCCGGCCATGAGCGCCACGACCGGGGAAACGCCCGAGACGGTGATCGACGTCCATCACCTGACGAAGAGCTTCGGCGGTCGCAAGGTGGTGGACGACGTCTCGATGTCGGTGAGGAAGGGGCGCATCCACGGCTTCCTCGGACCGAACGGGTCCGGCAAGACGACCACGATCCGCATGCTCTGCGGCCTCCTGACGCCCGACAGCGGCGACGGCACCTGCCTCGGCTTCGATATCCTGACGGAGAGCGACCGCATCCGCCGCCGGGTCGGCTACATGACCCAGAAGTTCTCCCTCTACCAGGACCTTTCGATCCGCGAGAACCTGGAATTCGTCGCGCGCGTCTACGGCCTTTCCGACCCGCGCGGCAAGGCCGGCGCGGCGATCGAGCGCCTCGGCCTGAAGGGGCGGGAAAAGCAGCTTGCGGGAGAACTCTCCGGCGGGTGGAAACAGCGGCTGGCGCTCGGCGCCTGCATCCTGCCGGAACCGGCGCTGCTTCTCCTCGACGAGCCGACGGCGGGCGTCGACCCGCAGGCGCGCCGCGATTTCTGGAACGAGATCCACGCGCTCGCGAGCGAGGGGCTCTCCGTGCTGGTCTCCACCCATTACATGGACGAAGCGGAGCGCTGCCACGAGATCGCCTATATCGCTTATGGCAAGCTGCTGGCCGAAGGCACCGTCGACGAGGTGATCGCCGGCACCGGCCTCGTCACCTGGACGGTTTCAGGCCCCGAGGTCCATCGCCTCCAGGCGGAGCTCGAAAAGCTGCCCGGCATCGACATGATCGCCCCTTTCGGCACCAGCCTGCATGTGGCCGGCCACGACGAGGCGGCGCTCGGGCAGGCGATCGCGCCCTTCCGCGACCGCACGGGTTTCCGGTGGGAAAAGGACGAGCCGACGCTCGAAGACGCCTTCATCGACCTGATGCGCCGTTCGGAGGACAATTTCGGATGACGGCGAACGGAAACGGAAACGACGGCATATCCTTCGGACGCTTCTGGGCGATGACGATCAAGGAATTCATCCAGATGACCCGGGATCGCATCACGCTCGCCACCATGATCATGATCCCGGTCATGCAGCTCTTCCTGTTCGGCTTCGCCATCAACACGACGCCGCACAACCTGCCGACCGCCGTCCTCATGCGCGAGAACACCGATGTCGGCCGCTCGATCCTCGCGGCGCTGGAGAACACGGATTTCTTCGAGATCAGGGCCGTCATCACCCGCGCCGAGGACATGGACAGGCTGCTCGAATCCGGCGGCGCGCTCTTCGTCATCGAAATCCCCGAAGGGTTCGAACGCGCGCTCAGGCGCGGCGAGACCCCCGCCCTGCTCGTGGCGGCGGACGCCACCGATCCCGTAGCATCGAGCTCGGCGCTCGGCGCGCTCTCCGGCATCGTCACGAGCGCGCTCGCCAACGACCGCCAGGTCGAATTTTCCGAGCCCGCCAGGCCGGCCTTCGAAATCGTCCAGCACCGGCGCTACAACCCGGCCGGTTCCTCCACGCTCAACATCGTGCCCGGCCTGCTCGGCACGATCCTCACCATGACGCTCCTGATCTTCACCGCGCTTTCAGTCACGCGCGAGACGGAGCGGGGCACGATGGAAAACCTGCTCTCCATGCCGATCAAGCCGCTGGAAATCATGCTCGGCAAGATCACGCCCTATGTGCTGATCGGGCTGATCCAGGCACTGATCATCATCGCCGCCGGCGTGCTGGTCTTCCGGGTCCCGGTCGTCGGCCATCCGGCCTCGCTCGCCGCCCTCACGGCGCTCTTCGTCATCACCAACCTGTCGATAGGCTATACTTTCTCCACCCTCGCCTCGAACCAGTTGCAGGCCGTGCAGATGGCGATGATGTTCTTCCTGCCGAACATCCTTCTGTCCGGCTTCATGTTTCCCTTCGCCGGCATGCCGGTCTGGGCGCAATGGATCGGCGAGGCGCTGCCGCTCACCCACTATCTGAGGGTCGTCAGGGCGGTGATGCTGAAGGGCGCCGACATCGGCATCCTCGCCTACGATACGGCGGCGCTTGCCGGCCTCATGCTGGTCGCCATGTCGATCGCCGTGACGCGCTTCCGCCGCACGCTGGATTGATCGCGCCGAAGAACCGGCCGCCTTCGTCTCCGTGGCCCGATGCCGTGCTATATTCGGACGGAACCCGACCGCCGCCGCCCGCAAGGAGACCGCCATGCCGAGGATCGATATCGCCGCCGTGCCGAAACACAAGGGTTCGGGCTACCCGCCTCCCTTCGACGCGCTCTGTGCGGACCGCATACGGCAGCGGCTCGGCAATGCCGGCGGGTTGACCGATTTCGGGATCAATCTCATGCACCTGCCGCCGGGCAACTGGTCGAGCCAGCGCCACTGGCACTCGCACGAGGACGAATTCGTCTACGTGCTCGAAGGCGAGCTGACGCTGGTGGAGGACGGCGGCGAGACCGTGCTACGCGCCGGCGACTGCGCCGCCTTCCCGAAGAACTCCGGCAATGGCCATCACATGATCAACAGGTCGGAGGCCGTGGCGATCTACCTCGAAATCGGCTCGCGCCACCCGTCGGACCTCACCACCTGCTCCGACGTGGACATGAAGAGTTCCAATGCCGACGGCCGGTTCGTGCACAAGGACGGCTCACCCTACCCCGACCCGGCCTGAACCGGGGATCGCGGCTCCACTCGCCTTCCGCCACAGCGGGGCCGGGCCTTCGGGATAACCTCGAAATCCACCTTGCATTATTTTCGTGCAGCGCACAAAATCCCGGCAATCATCAGCGATCGGTCTCGGGGACAACCCTTGGAAAGACCGGCAAGGGGTACAATGTCGATCAAGGCGAGCATCTATCACCTCACCCATTACAAATACGACAAGCCCGTCCGGCTCGGACCACAGATCATAAGGCTGAAACCCGCCGCCCACTCGCGCACCAAGGTGCTCAGCCATTCGCTGAAGGTGACGCCGGCGAACCATTTCGTGAACCTGCAGCAGGACCCTTACGGCAACTATCTCGCCCGCTATGTCTTTCCCGACCCGGTCACCGAGTTCAAGATCGAGGTCGACCTCGTCGCCGACATGACGGTCTACAATCCCTTCGACTTCTTCGTCGAGGAGGAGGCGACCAAGTGGCCGTTCGAATACCCGGAAACGCTTGTCGAGGACCTTTCGATCTACCGCAAGCCGGAGCCGGCGACACCGCTGCTGCAGGCCTTCGTCAACTCGATCGATCAATCGCCAGGCCAGCCGACCGTCGACATGATCGTCGGCCTCAATGCACGGCTGCAGAAGGAGATCGGCTACGTCATCCGCATGGAGCCCGGCGTGCAGACGCCGGAGGAGACGCTGACGGTCGCCCGGGGCTCCTGTCGCGATACGAGCTGGCTGCTCGTGCAGGTGCTGCGCCATCTCGGCCTCGCTGCCCGTTTCGTCTCCGGCTACCTGATCCAGCTGACGCCGGACCTGAAGGCTCTCGACGGCCCTTCCGGCACCGAAGTGGATTTCACCGACCTGCATGCCTGGGCGGAAGTCTACCTGCCCGGCGCCGGCTGGATCGGTCTCGACCCGACGTCCGGCCTTCTGACGGGTGAAAGCCACATCCCGCTCGCCGCCACGCCGCATTATCGCAATGCCGCGCCGATCTCCGGCGGTTATTACGGCGAGGCGCAGACGTCCTTCGACTTCGACATGCGGGTCACCCGCGTCGCGGAACATCCGCGCATCACAAAGCCCTTCTCGGACGAGTCCTGGGAGGCGCTGAACGACCTCGGCGATGAGGTGGACCGCCTGCTGCATGCGCAGGACGTACGGCTGACGATGGGCGGCGAGCCGACCTTCGTCTCGATCGACGATTTCGAATCCGCCGAGTGGAACACCGCCGCCGTCGGCCCCACGAAGCGCGACAAGGCCGATATCCTCATCCGGCGGCTCCGCGAGCGTTTCGCGCCGGGCGGCTTCCTGCATTACGGCCAGGGCAAGTGGTATCCGGGTGAAAGCCTGCCGCGCTGGACCTTCTCGCTCTACTGGCGAAAGGACGGGGTGCCGATCTGGCGCAAGCCCGACCTGATCGCCGGCGAAGGCCGCGATTACGGCGTGACGGCGGATGACGCCGAACGCCTTCTGACCGCGATCGCGGGCGAGCTCGACATCGCGCCCGATTTCGTCGCGCCGGCGTTCGAGGACCCGGCCGAATGGATACTCAAGGAAGCCGGCCTGCCGGAAAACGTCGATCCGGCCAATTCGAGGCTGGAGGACCCCGAGGAGCGAAACCGCATCGCCCGCGTGTTCGAACGCGGCCTCACGCGGCCGACCGGTTATGTCCTGCCGGTCCAGGCCTGGAACAGCCGCGCCAACGGCCGCCGCTGGACGAGCGAGAAATGGACGACGCGGCGCGGCCGCATCTTCCTGGTGCCGGGCGACAGCCCGGTCGGCTACCGCCTGCCCCTGAATTCCCTGCCCTACATCGCGCCGGCCCAATATCCCTACATCAACCCCATGGACCCGACGATCCCGCGCGGCTCCCTGCCCGACTTCGAAAAGGATGCCGGACGGCCGCTGCAGGCGGCGCATTTCGAACCCTTCTCGGAGAGCCATCTGCCGCAGTCGCGCCTCGGCGTGGAGATCGGCGGCCACGTCCGCACCGCGCTCTCCATCGAGCCGCGCGACGGCCGGCTCTGCATCTTCATGCCGCCGACGGTCAGCATCGAGGACTATCTCGACCTCATCGCCTCGGCGGAGCGCGCCGCCGCCGCACTCGGACTGCCCGTCCATATCGAGGGTTACGCGCCGCCCCAGGACGAGCGCATCAACGTGATCCGCGTCGCACCCGATCCGGGCGTCATCGAGGTGAACATCCATCCGGCGTCAAGCTGGAAGGAAACGGTCGACGTCACCACCGCGCTCTACGAGGAGGCCCGCCAGAGCCGCCTCGGCGCCGACAAGTTCATGATCGACGGCCGCCACACCGGCACCGGCGGCGGCAACCATGTCGTGGTCGGCGGCGCCAATCCGAACGACAGCCCCTTCCTGCGCCGCCCCGACCTGCTGAAGAGCCTCGTGCTGCACTGGCAGCGCCACCCGTCGCTCTCCTACCTGTTCTCGGGCCTCTTCATCGGTCCCACCTCCCAGGCGCCTCGCATCGACGAGGCCCGTCACGATTCGCTCTATGAACTGGAGATCGCGCTCGCCCAGGTGCCGGCGCCCGGACAGGGCCTGGCCCCGCTGCCCTGGCTGGTCGACCGCCTCTTCCGCAACCTGTTGACCGACGTCACCGGCAACACCCACCGCTCGGAAATCTGCATCGACAAGCTCTTCTCGCCGGACGGCCCGACCGGCCGCCTCGGCCTCGTGGAGTTCCGCGGCTTCGAGATGCCGCCCAACGCCCGCATGTCGCTTGCCCAGCAGCTTCTCGTGCGAGCGCTGGTCGCAAGATTCTGGAAGAACCCGATAGCGGGCCGGTTCGTCCGCTGGGGCACCGCGCTTGCCGATCGCTTCATGCTGCCGCATTACGTCTGGGCCGATTTCCTCGACGTGCTGGCGGACCTGCGGGAGAACGGTTTCGATCTTCGCCCCGAATGGTTCCAGGCGCAGCTCGAATTCCGCTTTCCCTTCTTCGGCGAGGTGGAATACGAAGGCTCCAAGCTGGAACTGCGCCAGGCGCTGGAACCCTGGCACGTCATGGGCGAGCAGGGCGCGATCGGCGGCACCGTCCGTTATGTCGATTCGTCGGTGGAGCGCCTGCAGGTGAGGCTGGAGACCGGCAATCCGTCGCGCTACACCGTCGCCTGCAACGGCCGCGCCGTCCCGCTGAAGGAAACGGGCACGTCGGGCGCCGCGGTCGCGGGCGTCCGGTTCAAGGCCTGGCAGCCCGCTTCCGGCCTGCATCCCGTGCTGCCGGTTAATACGCCGCTCACATTCGACATATATGATACATGGTCCGGCCGTTCGATCGGCGGATGCATCTACCATGTTGCCCATCCGGGCGGTCGCAATTATGAGACCTTCCCGGTCAACGGCAACGAGGCGGAAGCACGCCGGCTTGCCCGGTTCGAGCCCTGGGGCCACACGGCGGGGCGCTATGCGCTCATGCCGGAGACGCCCTCGCCCGAATTCCCGCTGACGCTCGACCTGCGCCGGCCGCTAGGAGTGTAAGAAATACCGATGTCCAAGACACCGGCAACCGAACGTAAGCCAGAAGACGGGATCGCCGCCGATCCCATCCTCGGTTATGCCGCGCTGCCGGGCGTCGCCGACGAGATGCTCGACGCGGGCGGCGGGATCAAACCGGTCTGGCGCAACCTCATCGCGCATCTCGGCCGCATGCCGGAAGCGGAGCTTCACGAACGCTTCTCCCGCGCCGACCGGTATCTGCGCGATGCCGGGGTCTTCTACCGCACCTACGGCGCCCAGGGGAGCGGCGAGCGCAACTGGCCGATCAGCCATGTCCCCGTCCTCATCGACGGCAAGGAATGGGAAGCGGTCTCGAAGGGCCTCATCCAGCGCGCCGAGCTTCTCGAAGCGCTGATCGCCGACATCTACGGCGAGAACAAGCTGGTGCAGGAAGGCATCCTGCCGCCGGCGCTGATCGCCGGCAATTCCGAATTCCTGCGCCCCCTCGTCGGCGTCAGACCCGTGGGCGGCCACTACCTGCATTTCTGCTCCTTCGAGATCGGCCGCGGCCCGGATGGCAACTGGTGGGTTCTGGCCGACCGCACCCAGGCGCCCTCCGGCGCCGGCTTCGCGCTGGAGAACCGCGTCGCCACCACGCGCTCCTTTTCCGATATCTATGCCGAAAGCCATGTGCACCGGCTGGCCTCCTTCTTCGGCGCGTTTCGCGATGCGCTGCAGGCCCACAAGCAGTATCCGGAAGACCGGATCGCGGTCCTGACGCCCGGTCCGGCCAACGAGACCTATTTCGAGCACGCCTATATCGCCCGCTACCTGGGCTTCATGCTGCTCGAAGGCGAAGACCTGACCGTCGTCAACAACCGCGTCATGGTCCGCACCGTCGCGGGCCTCAAACCCATCGGCGTGCTCTGGCGCCGCCTCGACGCCTCCTATGCCGATCCGCTGGAACTGAACCAGAATTCCCATATCGGCACGCCCGGCATGGTGCAGGCGCTGCGCTCCGGCTCGCTCGCCATCGTCAATGCGCTGGGTTCCGGCATCCTGGAAACCCGCGCGCTCCTCGCCTTCATGCCGACCGTCTGCCGGCGGCTGCTCGGCGACGAACCTCTCATGCCCTCCATCGCCACCTGGTGGTGCGGCCAGAAGGCCGAGCGCGAGCATGTGGCCAGGAATATCGGGAAGATGGTCATCGGCCCGGCCTATTCGCGGCTTCCCTTCTTCGACGACAACGGCCAGTCGGTGCTGGGCTCCTCGCTGCGCAAGACGGCGAAGGACACGGTCGGTGACTGGCTCGCGACCGAGGGCGCCAAGCTCGTCGGCCAGGAAGTCGTGACGCTTTCGACCACGCCGGCCTATGTCAACGGCAAGCTCACCCCGCGCCCCATGTCGCTGCGCGTCTTCGCGGCCCGCACCGAAAACGGCTGGCAGATCATGCCGGGCGGCTTCGCCCGCATCGGTTCGGGCGACGACGTCGCGGCGATCGCCATGCAGGCGGGCGGCACGGCGGCCGACGTCTGGATCGTCTCGGACAAGCCGGTCGCCCGGCCGACGCTGCTGCCGCCGGAGGAAAGCTTCACCCGCAACATGCCGGGCAGCCTGCCGAGCCGCGCGGCAGACAACCTCTACTGGCTCGGCCGCTACATCGAAAGGGCCGAAGGGGCGCTGCGCATCCTGCGAGCCTGGCATCTCCGTTATGCGGAATCCGCCGATCCGGAACAGCCGCTGCTCGCCGACGTGGCCCGGTATCTCAAGGCGATCGACATCGATATGTCGAAGGCGGTTCCCACGCCGCTGCTGCGCAATATCGACAGCGCCATCTATTCCGCAAGCAACATCCGCGACCGTTTCTCGCCGGACGGCTGGCTGGCCCTGACCGATCTTGCGAAGACGGCCCGCCGCTTCCACGATTCCGTGCAGGCCGGCGACGACGCCTCGCATGCCATGACCGTCCTGCTCCGCAAGCTCGCGGGCTTCGCCGGCCTGGTGCATGAGAACATGTATCGCTTCACCGGCTGGCGCTTCCTGTCGATCGGCCGCCATCTCGAACGCGGCCTGCACATGACCCGCCTGCTCGGCCACATGTCCGGGCCCGACGCGCCGGACGGTTCGCTCGACATGCTGCTCGAGATCGGCGACAGCGTCATGACCCATCGCCGCCGCTACAACGTCAACACCGCCAGGCTGACGGTCGCCGACCTTCTGGCGCTCGATCCGCTCAACCCGCGCTCGATCCTCTTCCAGCTGAACGAGATCCGCACCGAGGTGGAGCAACTGCCGAACGCTTTCGTCAACGGCCAGATGTCGCCCTTCTACCGCGAAGCGATGCGGCTGCATTCCGGGCTCGCGGTCATGACGCCGGAAGCCATGGACCAGGACGTCTACCTGAAGCTCGAACAGGAGATGGAGAAGCTGTCCGACATTCTCGGCCAGACTTACTTCAGCTGAGGCCCACGGGAGGACAGCAAGATGCTTTACGACCTCTCTCTTCATATGGGCTATGTCTACGACGTGCCGGCATCCGGCGCCCGCCACGTCATCCGTGTGCTGCCGTTGTTCCTGCCGGACCGCCAGCGGCTGATCGCCGGCTCGCTCACGGTGACGCCGAACGCCGACGAGAAGACGACGTTCATCGACTTCTTCGGTCAGCAGGCGACCTCGGTGCTGGTGCGCGCGCCGCATGAACGGCTCGACATCCGGATGCAGGCCCGCGTCATGGTGGAGGTCCAGCCGATGACGGCCGACCTTTCGCCGGAACTCGACATGCTCAGGGAGGAGCTGGCGGGTCTCTGGTCGGTCGACGCCGCCTCGCCGCATCACCTCGCCGGCCCGAGCCCGCGCCTGGCCGAGGAACCGCAGATCGCCGCCTATGCGCGCGAGACCGTCCGGCCCGGACAGACGGTGCGGGAGATCGCCACCGCCCTCTGCGCCCGCATCCACAAGGACTTCACCTACGACCCCGAGGCCACCACCGTCGATACGACGCCGAAGGAGGCCTTCCGCCTGAAGCGCGGCGTCTGCCAGGATTTCGCGCATATCATGATCGCCGCGCTCCGGAGCCTCGGCATTCCGGCGGGCTATGTCAGCGGCTTCCTGCGCACCATCCCCCCGCCCGGCAAGGAGCGCCTGGAAGGCGCCGACGCCATGCATGCCTGGGTGCGCGTCTGGTGCGGCGAGACGATGGGCTATCTCGAACTCGACCCGACCAACAACATTCCGGCCGGCAGCGACCATATCGTGGTCGCCTATGGCCGCGACTATTCCGACATCGCACCGGTCATCGGGGTGCTGAAAGGTTACGGAAATCAGAAGGCCGCCCAGGCGGTCGACGTCATTCCGCTGAAATCGTGACGCCCCGCCCCGTTTTGACGCTAATTCCTTCGGATCGCTAAAATTGCAGCGGTTGGCTTAGCCGTTCCTACACCCGCATCCGCTAAGAACACCTCCAATGGGTGTTCAAATGAGTTGAACGGGGCTGAAGACGACGATGAAGCACACTCTCTTTTCCCGGCTGATACAGGACCGTGCCGGCAATTTCGGCATCATGACGGCTGCCATGCTTCCCGTTCTCCTGGGAGCGGCGGGCGTCGCGATAGACTTGACGCATGTGATGGAAGTGAAGAACCGGCTCCAGTCGGTCGCCGACGCCTCTACCCTCGCCACGGCCGCAGCCATGGCCGACAAGGGCGAGATGACCGAGGCCGAGGCCGAGAAGATGGGCCTCGACACTTTTGCGGGACAGGCGGCCTCCAACGAGGATGCCGACGACCAGGACGCGGCTGCGAAAGCCTTCAAGGACAACACGTCCATCAAGGCCACCATCACCTCCACGTCGAACACCGCCACCGGCTACGAAATCCGGCTGAAGACGGTCTACGACGTTCCGCTCAACGGCATGACGGCGATACTCGGCTTCAAGACCATGCGCGTCAGCGTCGAGAGCATTGCCGCGAGCAGCCGCGACGGCAATGCGCTCTCCATGTATCTGGCGCTCGACGAATCCGGCTCCATGGCCTGGGACACGACGACGGTCAATCCGGATCAGCCGACCAAACAGGTAGCCTACAAATGCGGTTACAAGACCTGCTATCAGACAGTCACCAACTACATCACGAAAATACAGTCGCTGAAGACCGCGGCGACAGTCATGTTCGATGAACTGGACAAGGCCGATCCCAACAAGGAACTGGTCCGTGTCGGCGCCGACTCCTACGACGACAAGACCAAGACGGAACAGGCGATCGCCTGGGGAACCACGGCGGTGCGCACCTATATCGGCAAACTGCCCACCGTGCCCGATGGCGGCACCGACGCTTCCGGAGCGCTGACCAATGCATTGAATGCGCTGAAGACCGCCAATGCGACCGAAAAGAACGCGCATGACAGCAAGAAGAACACGAGCTTCGAGCGCTTCATCGTCTTCATGACCGATGGCGAGATGACCGGCAACAGCTCCAACTGGAACTCCACGATCGACACCAAGGTCCGCGGCATCTGCGATGCGGCAAAGGTCGATGGCCTGACGGACGCGGAAAAGGCCATGGTGAAGGCGGGCACGGCCTCGGAAGCGGTGAAGTCGAAGGGCATCAAGATCTATACGATCGCCTTCATGGCGCCGGACAAGGGCAAGGATCTTCTGGGATATTGCTCCAGCGGAGACGACTACTATTACGAGCCGAACAACATGACGCAGCTCGTCCAGAGCTTCGGCGAAATCGCCCGCAAGGCCGCCAAGACGGGCACCCGCCTCACCAACTG
This sequence comes from Neorhizobium puerariae, assembly GCF_042429745.1. Taxonomy (NCBI): domain Bacteria; kingdom Pseudomonadati; phylum Pseudomonadota; class Alphaproteobacteria; order Hyphomicrobiales; family Rhizobiaceae; genus Neorhizobium; species Neorhizobium puerariae. Next base: position 35,893 of record NZ_JBHMAA010000002.1, read on the forward strand.
AAGTCGAAATCCGCATGGATCGCAAACGCCCAGCCCTTGCCGGCCGGGCGTTTTGCTTTGCGCGATTGCCCAATGGATGCGCAAAGATAAAACGGCCGTTGCAACAGTGTCATAACGGTGCATAAACTATCGCTATACATCATGCCAGATGGACTGAATCGGACGCTATCCTCCCCGTTCCACCAGAAAGTTGGCGACATATGAACAAAACGTCTCCCGCGGTTGAAATCCCTCAGCCGGCCCCCCGCAGCTCCCGCCCTGAAATCATGGCGGAAGAGATCATCGAGCGTCTGACATACAGGATCGGCAAGGACGCCAAGGTGGCCAAGCCCCACGACTGGCTGACCGCCACGATCCTGGTGGTGCGCGACCGGATCATCGACAAGTGGATGGAGAGCACCCGCAAGGTCTACCGGACCGGGGACAAACGCGTCTATTACCTCTCGCTGGAATTCCTGATCGGCCGCCTGATGCGCGACGCCGTGACCAATATGGGCCTGATGAAGGAGATCCAGGACGCCCTCACTTCCCTCGGCGTCGATATCAACGTGATCGCCGGCCTGGAGCCCGATGCCGCGCTCGGCAACGGCGGCCTCGGCCGCCTCGCCGCCTGTTTCATGGAGAGCATGGCGACCGTCGACATCCCGGCCTATGGCTACGGCATCCGCTACGTCCACGGCCTTTTCCGGCAGCAGATGGCGGACGGCTGGCAGGTGGAACTGCCCGAATCCTGGCTCGCCCACGGCAATCCATGGGAATTCGAACGCCGCGAGAGCTCCTACGAGATCGGTTTCGGCGGCACGGTGGAAACGGTCGGCGGTTACGACGACGCGCCCCGCTACGTCTGGAAGCCGGCCGAGCGCGTCATCGCCATGGCCTACGACACGCCGATCGTCGGCTGGCGGGGCAAGCGCGTCAATACGCTGCGCCTGTGGTCGGCACAGCCGATCGACCCGATCCTGCTCGACGCCTTCAACGCGGGCGACCATATCGGCGCGCTGCGCGAAAGCAATAAGGCGGAAAGCCTGACCCGTGTGCTGTATCCGGCCGATGCCAACCCGGCCGGCCAGGAACTGCGCCTGCGCCAGGAATTCTTCTTCTCCTCGGCCTCTCTTCAGGACATCCTGCGGCGCCACCTGCAGCAGTATCCGGATTTCACCAACCTGCATGAAAAGGTGGCGATCCAGCTCAACGACACACATCCGGCCGTGTCGATCGGCGAACTGATGCGCCTGCTCACGGACATCCACGGGCTCGACTTCGAGCTCGCCTGGGACATCACCCGCCAGACCTTCTCCTACACCAACCACACGCTGCTGCCGGAAGCACTGGAAAGCTGGCCCGTGCCGCTCTTCGAGCGCCTTCTGCCGCGCCACATGCAGATCGTCTACGCGATCAACGCGCAGATCCTGCTCGAGGCCCGCAAGCAGAAGAGTTTCTCCGACACGCAGATCCGCTCGATCTCGCTGATCGACGAGGGCGGCGAGCGGCGGGTGCGCATGGGCAACCTCGCCTTCGTCGGCTCCCATTCGGTGAACGGCGTCTCCGCGCTTCACACCGACCTGATGAAGGTCACGGTCTTTGCCGACCTCCATACGCTCTATCCGGCCCGTATCAACAACAAGACCAACGGGATCACGCCGCGCCGCTGGCTGATGCAGTGCAATCCGGACCTGACCTCGCTGATCCAGGAAGCGATCGGCGACAAGTTCCTGGATGACACCGAAGCCCTGAAGGCGCTCGACGCCCATGCCGACGACCCGTCGTTTCAGGAGAAGTTCGCCGCCGTCAAGCGCGCCAACAAGGTGCAGCTTGCCAATCTCGTCGGCAGCCGCATGGGTGTCCGCCTCGACCCGTCGGCCATGTTCGACATCCAGATCAAGCGCATCCACGAATACAAGCGCCAGCTTCTGAACATCGTCGAGGCCGTCGCGCTCTACGACCAGATCCGCTCGCATCCGGAGCTCGACTGGGTCCCGCGCGTGAAACTCTTCGCCGGCAAGGCGGCGCCGAGCTATCACAACGCCAAGCTGATCATCAAGCTCGCCAACGACGTGGCCCGCACGATCAACAACGACCCGGCCGTACGCGGCCTGCTGAAGGTCGTCTTCGTGCCGAACTACAACGTCTCGCTCGCCGAGATCATGGTTCCGGCCGCCGACCTTTCCGAGCAGATCTCCACCGCCGGCATGGAGGCGTCGGGCACCGGCAACATGAAGTTCGCGCTGAACGGCGCCCTGACCATCGGCACGCTCGACGGCGCCAATGTCGAGATGCGCGATCATGTCGGCGAGGAGAACATCGTCATCTTCGGCCTGAAGGCGGATGAGGTGGCGCAGATTCGCGCCGACGGCCACAATCCGCGCGCTATTATCGAGAAGTCGCGCGAGCTTGCCCAGGCGCTCAACGCCATTGCCACCGGCGTCTTCTCGCCGGACGACCGCTCCCGCTTCTCCACCCTGATCGACGGCATCTACAATCATGACTGGTTCATGGTTGCCGCCGACTTCGACGCCTATGCGGAGGCCCAGCGCCAGGTTGACCAAATCTGGGCCGACCCTAAATCCTGGTATTCAAAGACGATTCGCAATACCGCCCGGATGGGATGGTTCTCCTCTGACAGAACTATTCGCCAATACGCGTCGGAAATCTGGAGAGCCTGATGAAAAAATCGCCGCGTGTGGCCGATGACGGGAGGGCCCCTGGCGAAATTCCGTTATCCGAGATCGAGGCGATACTGGAAGGCAGGCATACCAATCCCTTCGCCGTCCTCGGCCTTCACAAGCTGAAGGACGGCTTCCGGGCCCGCTGTTTCGTTCCCGGCGCCGAGGCGGTCACCGCCACGGCGCTCAACGGGACGGAGCTCGGGGAGCTTACCCGCCGCCACGAGGCCGGATATTTCGAAGGCCTCGTCAACGCCTCGCATCTCCAGCCCGTCCGCTACCGGGCCCGCCGCGGCGACGACGAATGGGCCGTGACCGATCCCTATAGCTTCGGTCCCGTGCTCGGCCCCATGGACGACTATTTCGTCCGCGAGGGCTCGCACCTGCGCCTCTTCGACAAGATGGGCGCCCACCCGATGAAACATGAGGGCGTCGAGGGTTTCCACTTCGCCGTCTGGGCGCCGAACGCCAGGCGCGTTTCCGTGGTCGGCGAATTCAACGGCTGGGACGGCCGCCGCCATGTCATGCGGCTGAGGGGCGACACCGGCATCTGGGAGATCTTCGCCCCCGATGTCAGGGCGGGCTCCGCCTACAAGTTCGAGATCATCGGCAAGAACGGCAAGCTCCTGCCGCTGAAGGCGGACCCCTATGCCCGCCGCGCCGAATTGAGACCCGACACCGCTTCCGTCACCGCGCCGGAACTCAACCAGAAATGGGAGGACGACGCACATCGTGAATTCTGGGAAAAGGCGGACCATCGCCGCCAGCCGATCACGATCTACGAGGTGCATGCCGGCTCCTGGCGCCGGAAACCGGACGGTTCCTTCCTGACCTGGGACGAGCTCGGGGCGCAGCTCATTCCCTATTGCGTCGACATGGGCTTCACCCATATCGAGTTCCTGCCGATCACCGAACACCCCTACGACCCGTCCTGGGGCTACCAGACGACCGGCCTCTTTGCCCCGACCGCCCGTTTCGGCGAGCCGGAAGGCTTCGCCCGCTTCGTCAACGGCTGTCACAAGGTCGGCATCGGGGTGATCCTCGACTGGGTGCCGGCGCATTTCCCGACCGACGCGCATGGCCTCAGGCATTTCGACGGCACGGCGCTCTACGAACATGCCGATCCGCGCCAGGGCTTCCACCCCGACTGGAACACGGCGATCTACAATTTCGGCCGTATCGAGGTCCTTTCCTACCTCATCAACAACGCGCTCTACTGGGCCGAGAAATACCATCTCGACGGGCTGCGCGTCGATGCGGTCGCTTCCATGCTCTACCTCGACTATTCCAGGAAGGAGGGCGAATGGGTGCCGAACGAATATGGCGGCCGGGAAAACCTGGAGGCCGTCCGCTTCCTGCAGAAGATGAACATGCTCTCCTACGGCGCCCATCCGGGCATGATGACGATCGCCGAGGAGAGCACTTCCTGGCCGAAAGTGTCGCAGCCTGTCCATGAAGGCGGCCTGGGCTTCGGCTTCAAGTGGAACATGGGCTTCATGCACGACACGCTCTCCTACCTGAAGCGCGAGCCGGTGCATCGCAGGTTCCACCACAACGAGATCACCTTCGGCCTCATCTACGCCTTCTCGGAAAACTTCGTGCTGCCGCTTTCGCATGACGAGGTGGTGCACGGCAAAGGCTCGCTGATCGCCAAGATGGCCGGAGACGACTGGCAGAAATTCGCAAACCTGCGCGCCTATTACGGTTTCATGTGGGGTTATCCGGGCAAGAAGCTGCTTTTCATGGGCCAGGAATTCGCCCAATGGGCGGAATGGAGCGAGGCCCGCGAGCTCGACTGGAACCTCCTGCAATACCACCCGCATGAGGGCATGCGCCGCCTGGTCCGCGATCTCAACTTCTGTTACCGCTCGAAACCGGCCCTGCATGCCCGCGACTGCGAGGGCGACGGCTTCCGATGGCTGATCGTCGACGACGCGGAAAATTCCGTCTTCGCCTGGCTGCGGCTGGCGCCGGGAGAAAAACCGGTGGCGGTGGTCACCAATCTCACCCCCGTATACCGGGAAAATTTCCGTATCCCCTTGCCAAATGAAGGAAGATGGCGGGAAATCCTCAATACCGATGCCGAGATCTACGGCGGCAGCGGCAAGGGCAATGGCGGCCGCGTCCAGGCGGTGAATGCGGGAGGAGACATCCATGCCGAGGTCACGCTGCCGCCGCTCGCGACGCTCATGCTGGAACTGGAACAACAGGTATAGGTCATTACAAGAATAGGGAGGGAAAAATGAACGAGAAGAGAATTCAGCCTCTGTCGCGCGATGCGATGGCCTATGTGCTTGCCGGCGGCCGGGGAAGCCGCCTCAAGGAACTCACCGACCGCCGTGCCAAGCCCGCGGTCTATTTCGGCGGCAAGGCGCGCATCATCGATTTCGCCCTGTCCAATGCCCTGAACTCGGGCATCCGCCGCATCGGGGTCGCGACCCAATACAAGGCGCATTCTCTGATCCGCCACATGCAGCGCGGCTGGAACTTCTTCCGGCCGGAGCGCAACGAGAGCTTCGACATCCTGCCGGCCTCCCAGCGCGTCTCCGAGACGCAATGGTACGAAGGCACGGCCGACGCCGTCTACCAGAACATCGACATCATCGAGCCCTACAACCCGGAATACATGGTCATCCTCGCCGGCGACCACGTCTACAAGATGGACTACGAATACATGCTGCAGCAGCATGTGAATTCCGGCGCCGACGTCACGGTCGGCTGCCTGGAAGTGCCGCGCATGGAGGCGACCGGCTTTGGCGTCATGCATGTCAACGACAAGGACGAGATCATCGATTTCGTGGAAAAACCCGCCGATCCGCCGGGCATTCCCGGCAACCCGGATTTCGCGCTGGCCTCGATGGGCATCTATGTCTTCCACACGAAATTCCTGATCGACATCCTCAAGCGGGACGCGGAAACCCCCGGCTCCAATCGCGATTTCGGCAAGGACATCATCCCCTACATCGTCAAGAACGGGAAGGCGGTCGCGCACCGCTTCGCCAATTCCTGCGTCCGCTCCGATTTCGAACGCGAGCCCTACTGGCGCGACGTCGGAACGGTCGACGCCTACTGGCAGGCCAATATCGACCTGACCGCCGTCACGCCGGAACTCGACATCTACGACAAGTCCTGGCCGATCTGGACCTATGCGGAAATCACCCCGCCTGCGAAATTCGTCCATGACGACGAGGACCGCCGCGGCTCGGCGATCTCCTCCGTCGTCTCGGGCGATTGCATCATCTCGGGCTCGACGCTCTACAACAGCCTGCTCTTCACCGGAGTGCGCGCCAATTCCTATTCCCGCCTTGAAGGCGCCGTCATTCTCCCCAATGTCCGCATCGGCAGACGGGCGCAGCTTCGCAATGTCGTCATCGACCACGGTGTAACCATCCCCGAAGGCCTTGTGGTCGGCGAGGACCCGGAACTCGATGCGAAGCGCTTCCGTCGCACAGAGAGCGGAGTTTGCCTGATCACCCAGGCGATGATCGACAAACTGGATTTATGAGACGGGGTTCGGAAATTTAATGCAGGTCCTTTCGGTCGCGTCCGAAGTCTATCCGCTGGTCAAGACCGGCGGTCTTGCAGATGTGGCCGGCGCCCTGCCGCTTGCCCTCAAGGGCCACGGCGTTTCGGTCAAGACGCTCGTGCCCGGTTATCCGGCGGTGATGCGGATGATCGAGGACGCCACGGTCCGCATGATGTTCGAAAACCTGCTCGGCGCCAGGGCCCGGGTGCTGGAAGCGCAGCACGAGGGGCTCGACCTCCTGGTCCTCGATTCGCCGACCTTCTTCGACCGGCCCGGCGGTCCCTATGCGGACGCCACCGGCAAGGATCATTTCGACAACTGGCGGCGCTTCGCGGCCCTTTCCAAGGCCGGCGCGATCATCGCGCAGGGAGGAATGGCCCAGGAAGGAACGGCCTGGCGGCCGGATATCGTGCATGTGCACGACTGGCAGGCGGCCATGGTGCCGGCCTATATGCGCTATGCCGCGGAGCCGGAAGTTCCCACCCTCATCACCATCCACAACATCGCCTTCCAGGGTCAGTTCGGCGCCGACATCTTCCCCTACCTGGAACTGCCGCCGCACGCCCTCGGCATCGACGGCGTCGAATATTTCGGCGGCGTCGGTTACCTCAAGGCCGGCTTGCAGACGAGCTGGGCGATCTCGACCGTCTCCCCTTCCTATGCGGAGGAAATCCTCACGCCGGAATTCGGCATGGGGCTGGAGGGCCTGCTCGCCCATCGCGCCGACGATCTCGCCGGCATCGTCAACGGCATCGACGCGAACATCTGGAACCCCGCCACCGACCCGGTCGTGAGGAGCAATTACACGGCTTCCACCCTGAAGGCGCGGGCGGAGAACAAACAGGCGGTCGCCGGGCGTTTCCACCTCGTGCAGGACGCCGGGCCGCTTTTCTGCGTCATATCCCGGCTCACCTGGCAGAAGGGCATGGACCTCCTGGCCGAGACCCTCGACGAACTGGTCGAGCTCGGCGGAAGGCTCGCGGTGCTCGGCTCCGGCGACAGGGCGCTCGAAAACGCCTTCCATGCCGCGGCGGCGCGCCATCCCGGCCGCGTCGCCCTGCTTTCCACCTACGACGAGCCGCTGTCGCATCTCATGCAGGCGGGGGCTGACGCCATCATCATCCCTTCCCGCTTCGAACCCTGCGGGCTGACCCAGCTCTATGGCCTGCGTTACGGTTGTGTCCCCGTCGTCGCGCGCACCGGCGGCCTGAACGATACCGTCATCGACGCGAGCCATGCGGCGATCACCGCCAGGACGGCGACCGGCATTTCCTTCGGTCCTGTCACCACCGGCAACCTGCGCCGGGCGCTCCGCCGCGCCGTGCGGCTCTATCACGAGCCGAAAGTGTGGACGGCCATGCAGAAGCAGGGCATGAAATCCGATGTCTCCTGGGAAAAGAGCGCCGGCCTCTATGCCGAGCTCTACAAGAACCTCCTTGTCAGAAAAGGGTCCCGACCATGATCAAGACCGTCAAAACCACTCCCTATCAGGATCAGAAGCCGGGCACGTCCGGCCTGCGCAAGAAAGTCCCGGTCTTCGCCCAGGAAAACTATGCGGAGAACTTCATCCAGTCGATCTTCGACTCGCTGGAAGGTTTCGAAGGCAAGACGCTGGTGATCGGCGGCGACGGCCGATACTACAACCGCGAGGTCATCCAGAAGGCGATCAAGATGGCCGCCGCCGCGGGCTTCGGCAAGGTCATGGTCGGACAGGGCGGCATCCTGTCCACGCCCGCCGCCTCCAACATCATCCGCAAATACAAGGCCTTCGGCGGCATCATCCTGTCCGCCAGCCACAATCCCGGCGGCCCGACCGAGGATTTCGGCATCAAGTACAATATCGGCAATGGCGGCCCCGCGCCGGAGAAGATCACCGACGCGATCTTCGCCCGCTCCAAGGTGATCGACACCTACAAGATCGCCGACGCGGACGATCTCGACCTCGACCGGATCGGCTCCCTCAAGGTCGCCGGCATGGCCGTGGAGGTCATCGACCCGGTCACTGACTATGCCGACCTGATGGAACAGCTCTTCGACTTTCCGGCCATTCGCGCCTTGATCGCCAGCGGCGTGCGCGTCGTCATGGACTCCATGGGCGCCGTCACCGGGCCTTATGCCAGGGAGATCCTCGAAAACCGCGTCGGGGCGCCGGAAGGCTCGGTCCGCAACTTCACGCCCCTGCCGGATTTCGGCGGCCATCATCCGGACCCGAACCTCGTCCATGCCAGGGAACTCTATGACGACGTGATGAGCAAGGACGGCCCGCATTTCGGCGCTGCCTCCGACGGCGACGGCGACCGCAACATGATCGTCGGCAAGGGCATGTTCGTCACCCCCTCCGACAGCCTCGCGATCATCGCCGCTAACGCCACCGTCGCGCCCGGTTACGCCAAGGGCATCGCCGGCATCGCCCGCTCCATGCCGACCAGCGCCGCCGCCGACCGGGTGGCCGAAAAGCTCGGCATCGGCATGTACGAGACGCCGACCGGCTGGAAATTCTTCGGCAACCTTCTGGATGCCGGCAAGGTCACGGTCTGCGGCGAGGAGAGCTTCGGCACCGGCTCGGACCATGTGCGGGAAAAGGACGGCCTCTGGGCGATCCTCTTCTGGCTCAACATCCTCGCCGCCCGCAACGAAAGCGTTGCCGAGGTCGTGAAGAAGCACTGGGCCGAATACGGCCGCAACTACTACTCCCGACACGACTACGAAGAGGTGGATTCCGAAGCCGCCAACGGCCTGATCGCCGCCCTGCGCGACAGGCTCGCCGCCCTCCCCGGCCAGACCTTCGGCGCGCTCAAGGTCGCAGCAGCGGACGATTTCGCCTATCACGACCCGATCGACGGCTCGGTTTCGAAAAACCAGGGCATCCGCATCCTTTTCGAAGGCGGCTCGCGCATCGTCTTCCGGCTTTCCGGCACCGGCACGTCGGGGGCGACGATCCGCGTCTATGTGGAACGCTACGAGCCCGATCCCGCAAAGCACGGCATCGACACACAGGAAGCGCTGGCCGATCTCATCACCATCGCCGACCAGATTTCGGAGCTGAAAAAACGCACCGGCCGCGACAGGCCGACGGTCATTACCTGATCGCTTGAGGCGGGACGTTCGGAGGCCAGCCATGGCGTTACCCCCCTCTACCCTGCCGGACATCTCCCCCGCACGGGGGGAGATTGGATGTAGCACGGCCCCGCGCAGCACCCGCGGCGCTGCTTTTGCGATACGTATCTTCGCCGAGGTTGGACAATCGCCGCAGCGTCTTGCCGATCTCCCCCCGTGCGGGGAAGATGCCCGGCGGGGCAGAGGGGGGTGGAGCTAGATGGCAAAGGCGCCCGACCCCAGGCTCGGCGTGACACTGACGGCGGACGGCGCCGATTTCGCCGTCTGGTCGCACCATGCCGAACGGATCGAACTCTGCCTTTTCGACGCCGAAGGCAAACGGGAGACCGCCCGTCACCGCCTGGTCCGCGGCCGTGACGACATCCACCGCGTATCGGTGCCGGCGACCGGCGCCGGGCAGCGTTACGGCTATCGCGCCTGGGGCGCCTACGATCCCGACAGGGGCCTCTGGTTCGACCCCTCGAAACTGCTGGTCGACCCCTATGCCCGAGAACTCGACCGCCCTTTCCGGCACGACGCGAAACTCTCCCTGTTCGGCGTCGACACTGCCAATCTCGTGCCGAAAGCGGTCGTCACCCGCGATCCTCTGGCGAAGATCGGCAGGCCTCTCCTGCCCGCCGGCGGCTTCATCTACGAGATCGCGGTCAAATCCTTCACCATCCTGCATCCCGCCATTCCCGAAGCGAGCCGCGGCACGGTGGCGGCTCTCGCCCATCCTTCGATCATCTCCCACCTGAAGAAGCTCGGCGTCGATGCTGTCGAACTGATGCCGGTCACGGCCTGGATCGACGAACGCCACCTGCCGCCGCTCGGCCTTGCCAATGCCTGGGGCTATAATCCGGTCGCCTTCATGGCGCTCGACGCGCGCCTTTGCCCCGGCGGCGTGAAGGAACTGCGCGAGACGGTCGCGGCGCTGCATCAGGCCGGCATCGGCGTCATCCTCGATCTCGTCTTCAACCATACCGGGGAAAGCGACCGCCACGGCGCCACGCTTTCCATGCGCGGCCTCGACAATCTCTCCTATTATCGCCATGTGCCGGGCGTGCCGGGGCATCTCGTCAACGACACCGGCACCGGCAACACGGTCGCCTGCGACCAGCCCCATGTCCGCCGCCTGATCGTCGACACGCTCCGTCATTTCGTCGTCCATGCCGGCATCGACGGCTTCCGCTTCGATCTCGCGCCGGTGATCGGCCGCACCTCGGGCGGCTTCGATCCGCAGGGCGCAACACTAGCCGCGATGATGTCCGACGAGGCGCTGAAGGACCGCATCCTGATCGCCGAACCATGGGACATCGGTCCAGGCGGCTACCAGCTCGGCAACTTCCCGGAACCCTTCCTGGAATGGAACGACCGCGCCCGCGACGACATCCGCCGCTACTGGCGCGGCGAGCGCTGGACCACCGGCGCGCTCGCCACCCGGCTTGCCGGTTCCTCGGATATCTTCGCCCGCCACGGCCACCATGCCAGCCGCAGCGTCAATTTCCTCGCCGCCCATGACGGCTTCACGCTGATGGACCTCGTTTCCCACGAAAAGAAGCACAACGAGGCGAACGGCGAGGAGAACCGTGACGGCCACAACGACAATTTCTCCTGGAACAACGGCGTCGAGGGCGGGACCGGCGACCCGGCCATTCTGGAAAGCCGACGCGCCGACGTGGCGGCCCTGCTCTCCACGCTTTTTGCCAGCCGCGGCTTCGTCATGCTCACCATGGGCGACGAAGCCGGCCGCAGCCAGCACGGCAACAACAACGCCTATGCCCAGGACAACGCCATCACCTGGTTCGACTGGAGCACGGCCGACAAGACGCTGATCGAACACACCGCCACGCTCGCCGCGATCCGCAGGCGCTTCGCCGTCTTTTCCGAAACGGGCTTCTTCTCGGGCAACGGAGACGTCGAATGGCTGTCCGCCACCGGGCGGCCGATGGAGGTCGGCGACTGGGAGGCTGCGGACAATCGCGTTCTCGGCATGGTGCTCAGAACGCTCGACCGGCAGACCGATCTGCAAACCCGCCTGGCCGTTCTCGTCAACCGCGGCCACGAGCCCGCCACCTTCGCGCTTCCCGGCTGGGGCTGGAAGCGTTTTCCCTCCCGCGACCTGTGGAACCAGGTTCTGCCCGCCCGCTCCGTCCTCTTCTGCATCGAAGAGTGATGCGGTGCAAAATCTTCACTCGCCAATCGGGTCAAACCCTGTAAAGTCCGCCCGCCGCAGGAGATGTTCCAAAGGCGCGAAGCGGCGCGAAAGAAACCAGTGAGGTCGCATGCGTGAAATTTCGCTCGTGGACGTGCCGGGGCTCCTCGGCCAGGAGCTCGGTCTGTCCGACTGGATCGTCGTCGATCAGACGATGATCGACCTCTTCGCCGATGCGACCCACGACCACCAGTTCATCCATGTGGACCCGGAGCGCGCCGCCGCCGAAAGCCCTTTCGGCGGGACGATCGCGCATGGCTTCCTGACGCTGTCGCTCCTGTCGGCGATGAACTTCGGCAGCGTGCCGAAGATCCGCGAGCAGACCATGGGGCTCAACTACGGCTTCGACCGCATCCGCTTCATGTCGCCGGTCAGGACCGGCAGCCGCGTGCGTGGCCGGTTCGTCCTCTCCGACTGCCGGTTTCGCGGCGCAGGCATGCTGATGACGACCTACGAGGTGACGGTCGAGATCGAGAACGAGAAGAAACCGGCGCTCACCGCCAACTGGATCACCATCGTCCAGTTCGATCCCAAGGATCGGCCCGAAGGCGTCTGAGGCGAGCGGCGGTTTCAGCCGCGCCGGGACCGGGCGGGCGGAACAGCCCTCATGCGGCCATTTCCATGATCACGAACCCCAGCATCGGCGGCACGGCGGCGCCGATCAGGATATTGGCGGTAGCGGGTGCCGAAAGGCCCAGCAAGGCGCCGGAAACACCCGCGCCGGCAAGGCCGGCGAGCGGCATGGAAAGGCTCCTGTCGAAGCCCGGAACGAAGAATGCAGCGACCGCCGCGGCACAGGCCGCCGCGGCAACGGCGGCGCCCTTCCATATCTCGGTCTGCGTGAGCCTTGCGGCGACCGCGCCGCCGATCACCGCGACAACCATCGCAATCGCGATCAATTGAAATTCCCCCATCAGGTCCTCCCGTTTCTTGATGCCCGTCTTTTGATGGGAGAGTGCGGCAGCCGCGCTGCAAGTCAAGTCAGATGAAAAGCATCGGCCCGAAAATCGGGATCGATTTTCGGGCCGATGCGTCGATGCGGTAGGTTCGCGCGTTCTCCGTGCGGCCGTTCGGACGCACGGCGCTTCATCGTCTCAGAGCGCGGCGTCGCGGGCGCCTTCCGAAAGCAGCCCGAAAGCGTAGTCGGAAAAGGATCGCCAGACTTCGACGCGGAAAGCATCCTCGCCGGTCCTCAGAAGCACGATCTCCACCTTGCCGAACACGGTGCGCGAGCAGGCGCCGACCGGGAAGACCCTGAGGGACAGATCCTGCGGGCAGCCGGCGTTGATCGCAGCGGCAGCACCCGGCCCGGAGACCAGGATCGCCGTGTTGCGGTGGGAGACGTCGGTGGCCGAATGCAGCGCGCCGGAATTCTTCGCCGCCTGCATCAGCCCGCCGTCGGCGGCGCCGAAAACCAGCCATTCGTCCGGCCCGAGCCACAGCGCCGTGTGGCCGTTTGAGGAAGACGATGTCTTCGGCTTCACCGGCAGGTCCATGCCGAGCGCGGCGGACAGGGCCGCCACGTCCTCCGGCCGGGCGCGAAGCGAGATGCGTTCGGCCGGCGGCGCGGCTTCCAGCCGGACCGCCGAGGAGCCGCCGTGATAGCCGGAAAGCGGCTGGGTCCGAATTGTCCCGAGATCAGCCATGGATGCGGCCTCCTTCCTTGTCGAAGAATACCATGTCGGTCACCTCGACCTCGATCGTCCTGTCCTTCAGCGGCACGTAGAGTGTCTCGCCGATGCGCGAGCGCCCGCCGGCGACCAGCGCCAATGCGATCGACCGGCCGCAATTCTCCGACCAATAGGCCGACGTGACGTGCCCGAGCATGGTCATGGGCTTCGGCTGGTTGGGATCGGCGACGATCTGCCCGCCTTCCTCCAGCACCACGTTCGGGTCGCGGGTGAGGAGGCCGACAAGCTGCTTGCGTCCCTCGCGGACGAGGTCGGGCCGCTTCAGGCCGCGGATGCCGACGAAATCGGCCTTCTTCTTCGAGACGGCCCAGTCAAGGCCCGCATCGTCCGGCGTCACCGTGCCGTCCGTATCCTGACCGACGATGATATATCCCTTTTCGGCGCGCAGCACATGCATGGCCTCGGTGCCGTAAAGACAGGCCCCCAGGGCCTCGGCGCGTTCCCAGATCGCCGTCCAGACGGCCGGGCCGTAATCGGCCGGCACGTTGACCTCGAAACCGGGCTCGCCGGTGAAGGAGACGCGGAAAAGCCTTGCCGGCACGCCCAGGACGGAGCATTCGGCGACCGACATATGCGGGAAGGCCTCGTTGGAGATATCCAGCCCTTCCACGAAGGGCTCGACGATCTCGCGCGCCTTCGGCCCCTGCACCGCGATCACCGCCCATTGTTCGGTGGTAGAGGTCAGCCAGACCTTGAGATGCGGGAATTCCGTCTGGAGATAATCCTCCATGTGATGCAGCACGCGCGGCGCCCCGCCGGTCGTGGTCGTCACATGGAAGCGGTCTTCCGCTAGACGCCCGACGACGCCGTCGTCGTAGACGAATCCGTCTTCGCGGGTCATGATGCCGTAACGGCATCTGCCGGGTTTCAGCGTGTCCCAGGCATTCGTGTAGAGAAGGTTGAGGAAGGCCGCGGCATCCGGGCCGACCACCTCGATCTTGCCGAGCGTCGAGGCGTCGAACACGCCCGCCACGTCGCGCGCCGTGCGGCACTCGCGGTTGACGGCGGCCGCCATGTCCTCGCCACGCTTCGGGAAATACCAGGCGCGCTTCCAGTTTCCGACATCCTCGAATTCGGCGCCTGCGGCCGCTTCGAGCGCATGCATCGGCGTCTTGCGGGTCGGATCGAAGAGATCGCCGCGCGAATGGCTGATCAGCGTGCCGTAGGTGACCGGCGTATAAGGCGCGCGGAACGTGGTGAGCCCCACCTTGGGGATCGGCCGCCCGAGCACTTCGGAGGCGATCGCCAGGCCATGCATGTTGGAAAGCTTGCCCTGGTCGGACGCCATGCCGTTGGTGGTGAAGCGCTTGATATGCTCGATCGAATGCATGCCCTCGCGCACCGCAAGGCGAATGTCCTTCGCCGTGACGTCGTGCTGGAAGTCGACGAAGGCCTTGACGACCGTGTCCGGTCCCGCGCCTTCCGCCGCTCCGATCATGCCGCCCGTCCACTCGAACCTGTTCTCGCCGGAGAGCGCCGGCGAACCGCCGCCGGCCGCGATCGCCTCGTCGATCAGGTCGGAAAGGTCGTCCGTGCCGTTGCAGGCGCCCACCGAGACGCAGTCCTGCGCGTAGATATCCGGCAGGAAGCGCTGGTTCTGCTCGTCGAAACGCAGCTTCCCGCGCGATTGGGAGAAGAGATGCACGGAAGGCGTCCAGCCGGCGGAGACGATGAGCGCATCGACCGCGATCCTGCGCGAACTGGTGCCGCCGTTGCGCGTGACGGTCATGGAGGAAATGCGCAACCGTCCCGACGTATTGGTGACGGAATGACCGGTCAGCACGTCGATGCCGAGCGCGCGCGCCTCGGCGAGAACCGCTTCGCCCGGATGGCTGCGGCTGTCGACGATCGCCGCGATCGAAATACCGGCGCGCTTCAGGTCGAAGGCTGCTTCATAGGCGGAATCGTGCGCCGCATAGACGCCGACATTCCTTCCGACGGCGACCCCGTGATGATTGAGGAAGGTCCGCGCCGCCGACGCCAGCATGATGCCCGGCCGGTCGTTGTTGGCGAAGACCATGTGCCGCTCGATCGAGCCGGTCGCCAGGATGACGCGGCCTGCGCGCACCTGCCACAGGCGCTCGCGGGGAAGGTCCTTGCCCGGCAAGGGAACATGGTCGGCGACACGCTCCACCAGACCGAGGAAACCGTGATTGTAGTAACCGAAGACGGTCGTGCGGGTAAGCACGGTGACGTTCGGCATGGCCTTGAGCTTCGCCGCGACGCCCTGCGCCCAGTCGTAGCCGTTCTGGCCGTCGATCACGGCGGAGGAATCGAAATGCAGCGCGCCGCCCGCCTGCGGCTGCTCGTCGACGAGGATGACGGAGGCGCCGGTCGCTGCGGCCGAAAGCGCGGCCGTCAGCCCCGCCACGCCGGCGCCGGCGACCAGCACGTCGCAATGGGCGTAACGGCTGGCATAATGATCCCGGTCCGCCTCTTCCGGCGCGACGCCGAGGCCGGCGGCCCGGCGGATGAACGGTTCGTAGAGCTTGGCCCAGGCCTCCTTCGGCCACATGAAGGTCTTGTAGTAGAAGCCGGCCGCGAAGAAGGGCGAGAGCAGGTCGTTGAAGGCGCCGATGTCGTGTTTCAGCGACGGCCAGCGGTTCTGCGACGAGATCTTCACGCCGTCGAAGACTTCCTGCACGGTGGCGCGCACGTTCGGCTGGCGGCGCGCTGCGTCACGCGAGACGTCGAGCAGCGCATTCGGCTCTTCCGGACCGGCGGAGAGAATGCCGCGCGGCCGGTGATACTTGAACGAGCGGCCGACAAGATGCACGCCATGCGCCAGAAGCGCCGAGGCGACCGTGTCTCCCTCCATCGCCGTGTAGATCTTGCCGTCGAAGGTGAAGCGCGCCGTGCGGGCCGGCGTCAGCCGCCCCGCGCCCCTGATGCGGAAGGCGCCGAGATTGTCCGGAGAACCGCTCATCGTGCATCTCCTTCCGTCGCTTCATGGGTTTCGACGGTCTTTTCGCTGGCGCCGGTCCGGTTTTTCAGTTCTTGGGACACCGGCTGTTTCGGCAGGCCGGCCTTGTAGGTCATCAGGAACCTGTCGCTCACCGTGTCGCGGGCCGCGTTGAAGAACCGGCCGCAGCCATGGATATGCCGCCAGCGCTCATAGGTGAGGCCTTTTTCGTTGTTGCGAAGGAAGCAGTATTCGGCGAATTCCTCGTCGGAGATCGCCGCGATATTCTCCGGCCGGGCGATATGCGCCTCCCCGGCCCAGCGGAATTCCAGTTCCGAACGCGCTTCCTCGCAATAGGGACAATGGATCAGAAGCATGCGGAACTCCGACGTTGGGAAGAGGCAGGTGAGCGAGGCTGGCTACACCTTCTCCCCGGCGGGGAGAAGGTGGTCCAAAGGACCGGATGAGGGGAGCGAAGCCAATTGGCCAAATGCCGAGTTCGCGGTGTGTACACCCTCTCATCGCCTCGCTTTGCTCGGCACTTCTCCCCGCTGGGGAGAAGACGGGCGATCGGGGCAACCGCATTATTCAGAATCAAAGACATGGCCGTTGCTCTCAATGCGCCACGGCGGCAGCCGCCGCCTCGTCGATCAGCCGGCCGGTGCGGAACCGGTCGAGCGTCAGCCCGGCGGCCAGGCGGTGCGGCTCGCCCCTGGCGATGAGATACGCGAAGAGGTTGGCCGATCCCGGCGTCGCCTTGAAGCCGCCCGTGCCCCAGCCGCAATTGACGAACAGGCCAGGCACCGGCGTCACGCCCTGGATCGGCGAGCGATCCGGCGTGTTGTCGGTGATGCCGCCCCACTGGCGCATCATCTTGACGCGGCGGAAGACCGGGAAGAGCTCGCAGATCGCATCGAGCGTGTGGGTGATGATCTGCAGGCCGCCGGTCTGCGAATAGGAATTGTACTGATCGGTGCCGGCGCCGATGACCAGCTCGCCCTTGTCCGACTGCGAGATATAGGCATGCACCGTGTTCGACATGACGACACAGGGGAAGATCGGCTTCAGCGGTTCCGACACCAGCGCCTGCAACGGGTTGGAATGCAGCGGCACGCGCACGCCCGCCATTTCCATGACGACGGAGGAATGGCCCGCCGCCGACACGCCGACCTTCTTCGCCCCGATGAAGCCGCGCGTCGTCTCCACGCCGACGACCTCGCCCTTCGCGCCGCGGCGGATGCCGGTCACTTCACAGTTCTGGATGATGTGCACGCCGCGGTCGGATGCCGCGCGCGCATAACCCCAGGCGACCGCGTCGTGGCGGGCCGTGCCGCCGCGCCGCTGCAGCGCGGCGCCGTTGATCGGATAGCGGGCCGTCCTGGAAATGTCGAGCGGCGGGCAATAGGCCTTGGCCTCTTCCGGCGTCAGCCACTCGTTGTCGATGCCGTAAAGCCGGTTGGCGTTGATATGCCGTTTGAACGACTGCTGGTCATGGACATTGTGCGACAGCATCATCACGCCGCGCGGCGAATACATGACGTTGTAGTTGAGGTCCTGGCTCAGGCCCTCCCAGAGCTTCAGGGAGTGCTCGTAGATGTCCATGCTCTCTTCATAGAGATAGTTGGACCGGATGATCGTCGTGTTGCGGCCGGTATTGCCGCCGCCGAGCCAGCCCTTCTCGATCACCGCGATATTGGTGATGCCGTGTTCCTTGGCGAGGTAATAGGCGGCGCCGAGGCCGTGCCCGCCGGCCCCCACGATGACGACGTCGTAGGAAGAGCGCGGCTCCGGCGAGCTCCATTGCGCCTCCCATCCCTTGTGGGCCCGCATCGCCTCGCGGACTATGGCGAAAACCGAATATTTGCGCATCTCGCCTCAAAACTCCTGGGATCGCTGGCTCCGTGACGACGGGCCGGGTATTTTTGGGTAGTGCCATACCCATCGCAAATCAACATGCGCCGCAATAGCTGTTTTGCGACGCATTCACCTTCCCTTTCGACACGCGACAAAAGGACGGGCCATGGACGAATTTCGCGAGGGTTTGAAAGGGAGCGTCTGGACTTTGGCGGACTCATCTGCTAATTGCCTTCCCAATCGCACGGCTCACGCCGGGCGGACGTTATTTTTTCGCCTCGAATCCGAAAAGGGGTTTGGGCGATCAACCAACCAAAGGAACGGGATTCACGTGCAGGTACTTGTCCGCGACAACAATGTCGATCAGGCTCTCCGCGCTCTTAAGAAGAAGATGCAGCGCGAAGGCATTTTCCGTGAAATGAAGATGCGCGACTACTACGAGAAGCCGTCGCAGAAGCGCGCTCGCGAAAAGGCAGAAGCTGTTCGTCGTGTCCGCAAGCTGGCTCGCAAGCGCGCCCAGCGCGAAGGCCTCATCGCCGGCGGCCGCACCGGCCGTTGATTGGCCGCTTTTTCGACGTTTTCCTGTGCTTTCAGGGCGGTGGCGACATGGGCGCCGCCGCTCTTTTGATTTTGTCTTGAACCGGTTGCATGCCGCCTGAAAATGGGAAACCGGCTTGGTGGAAACGGCATGCAGAAAACCGAAACCGACTTTTGCCCGATACGAGGAAACGTGCCTGATGGCCGCCAAAACTGCCGTTCTGTTTAATCGGACCCATATTTCCGGCCTTTCGACCACTGCTTCTCCCCTCCGCGGCAAGACCACCATTATTCCCGCGCTGATCGCGCTGCTGGCGCTTGCCGGCTGCTCGACGACGAGCTCCACGGACATGATCACCGTGGACCGCGCCCAGGGCAGCCAGGAAAACATCGCCTCGCTTTCCGCCGTCATCAACGCCAACCCGAACGATCCGGAAGGCTACAATGTCCGCGGCTCGGCCTATGGACGCGCCGGCGAGTTTTCGCGCGCGCTCGGCGATTTCAGCCGCGCCATCCAGATCAATCCGCAGTTCTACCAGGCCTATGCCAACCGGGCGCTCGTCTACCGCAACATGGGCAAGCCGGCCGACGCGGTGAACGATTACAACCGCGCGCTGCAGATCAACTCGAACTATGACGTCGCCTATATCGGCCGCGGCAATATCTACCGTCAGGCGGGCCGCACCAACGAGGCTTTCAACGATTTCTCGAAAGCGATCCAGCTCGAGACCACCGATGGCCGCGCGTGGCACAATCGCGGCCTGATCTACCAGACCCGCGGCCAGCATGCGCAGGCCATCGAGGACTTCTCGAAAGCCATCTCGCTCTCGCCCAACTCGCCGGAGCCCTATAACGGTCGCGGCATCTCCTATGTGGCGCTGAACGACGACGAGAACGCCTTCGCCGACTTCAACCACGCGATCGAGCTCAACGACAAGCTTGCTGAATCCTGGGCGAACCAGGCGCTCGTCTACGAGCATCGCGGCGACAAGGCGCGTGCCTACAAGTCCTATTCGCACGCCATGCGCCTCGACCCGAACTACAAGCCGGCCCAGGACGGCGCCTCCCGGACCCGCCCGACGAGCTGATCGGGACCGGACGGCAGGAATTCGCAGCCGGCCTTGGGAAGCTCCGCACGCCATTCACAGAGTGCGCAGCGAGGCTTTCGTCCTGCCGGCGGCAACCGGTGCAATTCCAGCAAAAGTACGCAGCACGGTCGGCGATCCCGTTTTCGCCGGACGTGCTCCACAGCATCGGCCCGAAAACCGGAATCGATTTTCGGAAAGTACGATGCGCGGATTCAATAGGGTAGCGCACACTACATCCATTCGGACGCACGGCACTCTAAGTAGTTTCCACAGCATCAAGCAAAAGCTAACAAAGCAATTACTATTCCACGGCACAATACCTCCTGAAACCGCAGGGGGTACGGCATGCTGCGCAGGTTATTCAGGGACAGGTCCGGCAATTTCGGCATGATGACTGCCCTCCTGCTCGTGCCGTTGCTTGGCGTCGCGGGACTGGCGGTCGACATCAGCGAGGCATTCGCCGTCAGGAACCAGCTCCAGGGCGCGGCCGACGCCGCAGCCCTCGGTGCGGTCTCGGAAAAATCCGCAGGCGTCGCGGAAGCCATGAAGATGACGGGCAACGGCGAGATCGCCGTCGCGATCAAGGACGCCGAACAGCTGTTCGACGCCCAGCTTGCCGCCATGACCGGATACGAGATCAGGACCAGCAAGGCCGAGGTCGTCCGGGAGGACAACCAGCTGAAAGCGGTGTTCACCTATTCCGCCAGCGTCCCGACCACATTGCTGAGGGCGCTCGGCAAGAAGGAGATGATCGTCAGCGGCCAGGCGACGGCCGTCTTCCAGACGGAGACTTTCCGCGACTTCTACCTGCTGCTCGACAACACGCCCTCCATGGGCGTGGGCGCGACCACGGCGGATATCGACAAGATGGTCGCCAACACGTCGGACAAATGCGCCTTCGCCTGCCACATCGTCAACAACGGCGTAGAGGACAAGAACAGCTACTACAATCTGGCCAAGAAGCTCGGCGTCACCATCCGCATCAATGTCGTCGCCAAGGCGGCGGCCGCGCTGATGGACACGGCGGTGGCGGTTCGCAAGAGCAGCAACCAGTACCGCATGGCAATCTACACCTTCGGGCAGAAGGCCGAGGACACCAAGCTCCTCGAAGTCTCCGCTCTCACCGACAACCTCGCCAGCGCAAAAGGCAATGCGTCGCTGATCGATCTGATGTCGATTCCCTACCAGAACTACAATAGCGACCAGCAGACGGATTTCGACCGCGCGTTCAATGACATAGCGGGCAAGATGGGAAAGCCGGGAACCGGCCTGACAGCCGCAAGCCCGGAGAAGATCGTGTTCTTCGTCTCCGACGGGGTAAACGACAGCGCCAAGGGTGCCGGCTGCACGAAGAAGACGACTGGCACCCGCTGCCAGGAGCCGATCGACACCAAGGCCTGCGAAAAGCTCAAGAACAAGGGCTACAAGATCGCGGTCCTTTACACCACCTACCTGCCTCTGCCGGACAACCCATGGTACAAGAACTGGATCAGACCCTTCCAGGGCGAGATCGCTCCGCGCATGCAAGCATGCGCCTCGCCCGGCTACTTCTTCGAGGTCAGCCCCTCGCAAGGCATCACCGAAGCGATGAACACCCTGTTCCTGAAGATCGTCAGCACGCCGCGGCTGGCGAGCTGACGACGACAGACACCGGCCCCGCGTCCATGGACGACACCGTGGGCAGCTTCCAGATATGCGCCTTCAGATATAGAGCGCCGCCATCTTGCGCCAGGCACCTGCCCGATGCGCACGGCCATCCCAGACATGCATCCGGTGGCCGACACCCTTTTCCCCCAGTATGCGGCTCAGATGCCGGTTGTTGTCGAGAAAGGGATCGCCCTCGCCGATCGTCAGCACGATATCCATCTCCCTCAGCCTTTCGAGCTGCCAGCCGCAGCCCAGCCCCGGCAGGAAATGCGACGGCGTATGGAAATAGACCATGTCGTCGTAATATCCGTCGAAAAGATCGCCGAAGGACTCGACCTTCAGCGTCAGGTCGTAGCGGCCGGAAAAAGCGACGAGCTTGCGGAAGAGATGGGGATGCCGGAAGACGAGGCTCGCCGCCTGGAAGGCTCCCAGGCTGCAGCCGTGCACGATGGTACAGTCATGCGGATTGCGCGCCGCCATCAGCGGCAGGACCTCATGCAGGATATAATCCTCGAACGCGGCATGGCGCTGGATACGCTCGGCCGGATGCCACTCGAAGCCGTAGAAGGTCTCGCGCGCCAGTCCCTCCACGCAATAGAGCTGCAGATGGCCTGCTTCCACCTTGTCGGCCAGGCTGGCAATGAGGCCGAGTTCCTCGTATTCGAAGAAACGGCCGTCCCGCGTCGGAAACATCAGGACCTTTGCGCCGGCATGGCCGAACACCAGGAGTTCCATCTCCCGGTTGAGCCGAGGACTGTACCAGCGCAGGTATTCGCGGTTCATGGGGCCCTGAAGAACAATCTCACCTTTTCGTTGAGGACCGCGTTCTGCGCCTCGCTGTCAGGATAGTCGAAATGCCCGGCGTCGAGGATGAAGATTTCATTAAATTTCAGCGTCTCCGGCGACCGGGGCAGCGCATTGGCGACGGCGAACTGGCAGGGCGGCGCCACGGCGGGATCGAAGAGCGCCACGCTCATCAGCATCGGCACGGTGATGCGCCCCGCCGCCACGGCCGAATCGTGCAGGCGCAGCGTCGGAAGCGCGTTGCCGTGCTTTGCCTGATAGGCCTGCACGGCGGCGGCGCTGCCGATGCTCGGCAGCTTGAGCCTGAGTTCCTGCTGCCCGAATGTCGGCAGCGACAGGTGCCCGCGGTCGATGCGGTTGTCGAAAGGAATGCCAAGCCCGCCGATGCCGCCGCCGAAGCTCACGCCGCTATAGCCGATGCGCCCGGCGATCCGTGGATAGAGGAGGGTCAGCGCCGTGACGGCGACCCAGAGATCCTCCACGCAGCCGCCGATGACGTAGCGCTCGGGCTTGTCGATATCATGCAGCACATGCCAACTGGAATCCGGCGAGATCGGCGGCCGGGCGCTTCGGGACATGCCGCGGAAACAGGGAAACAGGACGGCCGTCTCCTCCACCGGCATGTCGAAATTCGGTGCGTCGCGGCCACCATAGCCATGGCCGACGACAAGCCCGCGCCGCAGCTCGCTGTGTTTGGGCAGGAGAAGCCAGCCGCCGATCGCAAACGCGTCGGTCGATGTGTAGGTGATGTCGAAGACCTGCCACCTGGGATGGGTCAGCCTGCTCTTTCGAAGCTGCGGCCGCGGATCGACGGTCAGCGCCCGGGCATGGCGGTTTTTCCAGAACTCGTCGAAACCTTCCGGAGCTTCCGGCGGATCGACGGCCTGAAGTTCTGCGAGGTCCATGCCATAGGTCGGATCGAAATCGAAGGGATGCTTGATAGGAACGGTCATGGGAAGCTAGTGCGGCCATCGTCCGTCTGGTGTCAATAGACGCGCATGACGCTCAATTGCCGTCGCACGCCCCCGGGCGAACAAAAAAGCCCGGCAGTGCCGGGCTTCCTGTTCGTTATTCGCTCATTCCGCCCGTTCAGGCTTTCATGGCCTTGACGATGTCCTCGGTCATCTTCTTGGCGTCGCCGAGCAGCATCATCGTGCCATCCTTGTAGAACAGCGTGTTGTCGATGCCGGCGTAACCGGAGCCGAGCGAGCGCTTGACGAAGAGGCAGGTCTTGGCCTTGTCGACGTCGAGGATCGGCATGCCGTAGATCGGCGAGGACTTGTCGTCGCGCGCGGCCGGGTTGGTCACGTCGTTGGCGCCGATGACGTAGGCCACGTCCGCCTGCGCGAACTCGGCATTGATGTCTTCGAGTTCGAAGACCTCGTCATAGGGCACGTTCGCTTCGGCGAGCAGCACGTTCATGTGACCCGGCATGCGGCCCGCGACCGGATGGATCGCGTATTTCACCTCGACGCCGTGTTCCTTGAGCACGTCCGCCATCTCGCGCAGCGCATGCTGCGCCTGCGCCACCGCCATGCCGTAACCCGGCACGATGATGACCTTTTCGGCGTTCTGCATCAGGAAGGCCGCGTCGTCGGCGGAGCCCTGCTTCACCGTCCGCTGCACCCCGTCGTCACCGCCGGCCGTCGCCGTCTCGCCACCGAAGCCGCCGAGGATGACGGAGATGAACGAGCGGTTCATGCCCTTGCACATGATGTAGGAGAGGATCGCGCCCGACGACCCCACCAGAGCGCCGGTGATGATCAGCGCCAGATTGCCGAGCGTGAACCCGATGCCGGCGGCCGCCCAGCCCGAATAGGAGTTGAGCATCGACACGACGACCGGCATGTCGGCGCCGCCGATCGGCACGATGATCAGCACGCCGAGCGCCAGCGACAGGAGGACGACCAGCCAGAAGTCCACATGGCTTTCGCTCTGCACCAGGCCCACGACGAAAAAGACGATCAACACCAGCAGGCCGATATTGATGAAGTGCCGGTAGGGCAGCAGGATCGGCTTGCCGGACATGCGCCCGTCGAGCTTCAGGAAGGCGATGACCGAGCCGGTGAAGGTGATCGCGCCGATCGCCGCGCCCAGCGCCATTTCGACCAGCGCCTGGCCATGGATTTCGCCGATCTCGCCGATGCCGAAGGAAGCCGGCGCATAAAGCGCCGCGGCGGCGACCATGACGGCGGCGAAACCGACCAGCGAGTGGAAACCGGCGACGAGCTGCGGCATCGCCGTCATCGGAATGGTGCGGGCGATATAGGCCCCCGTTCCGCCACCGATGGCCAGCGCCAGAACGATCAGCACGAAGCCGCCGAAATTCGGCGTGGCGAGCAGGAGCGTCGTGCCGATGGCGATGCCCATGCCGACCATGCCGTAAACATTACCCTTGCGGCTGGTCGTGGGGTGGGAAAGACCCCGGAGCGCCATGATGAACAGCACACCGGAAACGAGATAGAGAAAGGCTGCGAGGTTCTGCGACATGTCTTGAGAACCCCTCAGCGATCTTTTTTCTTGTACATGGCGAGCATCCGGCTGGTCACCAGGAAGCCGCCGAAGATGTTCACCGAAACCAGCACCAGGGCGATGAAGCCGAAGCCCGTCGCAAACCCGCTTGCGGAAATGCCGACCGCGAGCAGCGCGCCGACCACGATGACCGAGGAGATCGCGTTGGTGACCGCCATCAGCGGCGTGTGCAGCGCCGGCGTCACCGACCAGACGACGTAATAGCCGACGAAGATCGACAGCACGAAAATCGCGAACCGGAAGACGAAGGGATCGATCGCGCCGCCGGAAATCCCGTGCGCCGCCACGCTTGCGGCCTCCGGCGCCTGGGCGGCCGCGGCCATCACCGCGCTGACGGCCTGGTCAAGCTGTTCCAGCGCCTTGTCCATAGCTTCACTGGCCATCAAAGCTCCTCCTTCTTCGCGGCGTCTTCTGCGGCAGCCTTCTTGCGCGGTTTCACGGTCCTGGCCGGCTTGGCTGCGGGTTCTTCCTGCCCGGCAGGTACGGCCGGCGCTTCCGTTGCGAGCGCCGCGGCGGCTTCGGCAAAGGTCGGATGCACGACCGCGCCGCCTTCGGGGCCGCCATGCGTCAGCATGGTCGCCTTGACGAGTTCGTCCTCGACATTGACGGCAAATTCCTTCGTGCCCTTGTCGACCATCGTTTCGATAAAGGCGTAAAGGTTGCGGGCATAAAGCGCCGAGGCGGATGCCGCGATACGGCCGGCGACATTGGCGTAACCGATGACGGTGACGCCCTCGACGGCAGCCACCCTGCCCTTTTCCGAGCCCTCGATATTGCCCCCGCGCTCGACGGCGAGGTCGACCGCGACCGAACCCGGCTTCATCGAAGCCAGCATGGCGCGCGAGACGAGGCGCGGCGCGGCGCGACCGGGGATGAGGGCCGTGGTGATGACGATGTCCTGTTTGGCGATATGCTCGGCCACTAGCGCGGCCTGCTTCGCCTGGTATTCCGCCGACATCGGCTTGGCGTAACCGGCGGCTGTTTCGGCCGCTTTGAATTCCTCGTCCTCGACGGCGATGAACTTCGCGCCGAGCGAAGCGACCTGCTCCTTGGCAGCGGGCCGCACGTCGGTTGCGGTGACCACCGCGCCGAGACGGCGGGCGGTCGCGATCGCCTGCAGGCCGGCGACGCCGGCGCCCATGACGAAGACCTTGGCGGCGGGAACGGTGCCGGCGGCGGTCATCATCATCGGCATGGCGCGGCCATATTCGTGGGAGGCGTCGATGACGGCGCGGTAGCCGGCGAGGTTCGCCTGGGACGACAGGACGTCCATGGACTGGGCGCGGGTGATGCGCGGCATCAGCTCCATCGCGAAGGTGGTGAGCCCCGCCTTCGCCATCGCGGCCAGCGCCGCCTCGTTGCCGTAGGGGTCCATGACCGCGAACACGACGGTTCCCGGCTTGTAGGAAGCGATCTCCGTCACCGTCGGCCGGTTGACCCGCAGCACGATATCGGCGGCTGCCGCATCGGCGGCGGTGCCGATCCGTGCGCCCGCGGCCTCGAAATCACCATCCGGGACGCCCGAAGCGATCCCTGCGCCCTTTTCCACCACGACCGAAAAGCCGAGGCCGGCAAACCGCTTCACCGTTTCGGGTGATGCCGATACGCGGGGTTCCTCTGAACCTTCGCGGCTTACAAAAATGATCTTCGCCAAAGACTGTTTCCTCCCAGTCGATATCGCAGAAGGGCGACATGGATCACCCCTCCCTGCGCCAGAGACAAATCTGGCGTGTCAGGATCAGCGCAGCAGGAAGACGCCGGCGACGTTGAGAACGATGAAGACGATCAGGCTGCCGAGAAAGCCGGCGCCGCCGAAGAAGCCGGCCGCCATCGCGATCAGCAGCACGGCGATGACCATCGTGCCCCATTTCGTGCCGGCGAGGAACATGTTGTAGGTCTTTTCATGTTCCGAATAGTCCATGGAAGCGCCCGTTTCCGCCGGCCCGCTATGGTGATTGTCCATCTGTCCCGTCTCCTTGAAACCGCCGCGCGCGGCCCGCAGGATCAATGCGTTCTGGCGCGCGACAAAAACCCTCGTCGACATCCGGAACGCGCCCGTGACGGCGCGACGAACATCACCTCAGGCCTTACACAAAGCCGCCGGAAAGCGCAATGCCACCAAATGCCGCTCCCGGTACGCCTTTCGGCATCAGGTCACATAGGCCATTTCGGCAGAATTCGGCCGGCCGGCGATCCGGGCCGTGGGAAGGATGGTGAGCGGCGCGGTTTCGAAATTCGAACGCGCGAACAGCATCCGCCGTTCGTATGCCTCCGACTGGAAGGCCGGAAAGCGCTTCATCATCTTGGAACGCAGCTCGCGGGTCAGCGAGGTGAGCAGCATCAGGTCGAAATCGTATTGCGGAATACGCCGCGGCGGAACGAGCGGCTGGGCAAAGAAGAACCGGCGGTAAAATGCGGCATGCGCGGGACGGATCGGCTGCAGAACCCGATCGGCATCGAAATAGATCGCCGCGACCGGGGTCAGCCGCACCGTCAGATAGGGCATGGCCGCAAGCTCGGTCGCATATTCCGGCGCGATCGCGAAGCGGGCGGAATCGATCAGCGTCATCCCGGAATCGAGAAGCGCGTTCACGGCCTCCGGGAATATCCCGATCGACTGGCAGACGCGATGTTCGGGCGTCACGTAGTGGATGCGGATCGTGCTAACCAGCGTCTCGTCGTGATACACGCCGAACACATGCGCGTTGCGGTCGAAATCGATCTCGTCGATAAGCCGCGTGGCGTTCACGGGCAGGACGCCATGCGTCTTGTAGGCCTTGTAGCGAAGCCTGGCGATATCCTCGAAATCCTCATGGCTTTCGATCCGCCGGTATTCGACGTGGTCCAGCGTGGTGAGAAGCTTGTTGGAAAAATTTCCGTCTGAAAAGGTCTTGTCCATCGGCATTGGGTCATTTCCTGGGCGTTAACCAGGAATTAACCCTAAAAGACTTGCCGCCCGCAACAAACAGGCAAAGAATTTAATAAACTTCTAAATATTATGGTTAACAAAGGGTTAACGCACAGTTCACCCTGTGCGAAATCCTTACACTTCTGTCTAGTTTTTAAGCAGGAGGTCAGCGCGCAGCCGCTCTGAACGGCGGGTTTTCCACAGTCTTGGCGCCGCGATGCATGGCGGAAAGCTTGGCGGCCGGCGCGGCTTCCGCCGCAAGCTCGACGATCCTGCTGGCCTCCACCGGCATGGAATACACGAAACCCTGCACCAGATCGGCGAAGCTGTGGCGGTTGATCAGCCCGAGCTGGTCCCCTGTCTCGACGCCCTCGACGACGATCTTCAGGCCCAGCTCCCGCGACAGGTTGACGATGCCGCGCAGGAGCTTCAGCTTGCGCTGGTCCTCGCCGAGATTGCGAATGAAGGCGCGATCGATCTTGACGACGTCGAGCGGCAGCGTGTCGAGATAGCTGAGGCTCGAGAAGCCGGTGCCGAAGTCGTCGATCGCGATCGTCACGCCGGTCTTCCGGAACCGGTTGAGGATGGCGCTGACGGCCACCGGTTCGTCCATGAAGCAGCTTTCCGTCACTTCCAGATGCAGCCGCGACGGATCGAGCGAATGCCGTTTCAGCGCTTCCGCCACGTAGCCGACGATATCGTCGTTGCGCAGGTCCTGGATCGACAGGTTGACGGAAACGCCAAGCGGTTCGGGCCAGGCTGCGCAGTCGCGGCAGGCCCGGTCGACGACCAGATGCGTGATCTGGGAGACGAGCCCCATCTCCTCCGCCATCGGAATGAAGACGTTCGGCCCGACCGGCCCGCGCTCCGGATGGCGCCAGCGCACCAGCGCCTCGCAGCACTCGATGGCGGAGCCGTCGGGCCGGTACATGGGCTGGTAGACGACGTGCAGGGCACCGTTGGCAATCGCCTGGCGAAGGTCGGCGCGAAGCTTCTGGTCGTCGATATACTGGGCGTCC
Source organism: Neorhizobium puerariae (assembly GCF_042429745.1). Taxonomy (NCBI): domain Bacteria; kingdom Pseudomonadati; phylum Pseudomonadota; class Alphaproteobacteria; order Hyphomicrobiales; family Rhizobiaceae; genus Neorhizobium; species Neorhizobium puerariae. The sequence continues at coordinate 64,375 of NZ_JBHMAA010000002.1, forward strand.
ATTTCCGACCGGAAGACCGTCAGCGTGCCGTGGCCCGCCGATTTCGCATGGTTGAGCGCAAGGTCAGCCTTGATCTGCCATGTCTCCATGTCGAAATCCTGCGAGGACAGCATGACGCAGCCGCTGTTCATGGAGACCGTCAAGAGCAGGCCCTCCACATGATAGTCCCCCTGGATGTCCGCATGAATCCGGCGGACCTGACGCTCCAGGTCGCAATTGTCGTCGGAACCGAGAAGCAGAAGCACGAATTCGTCGCCGATCAGGCGCCCCGCCAGCAGGTTGTCCGTCTTGAAGGTGGAAAACCTCGCGGCGATCGCCGCCAGCAGCCGGTCGCCCACCACATGCCCGCGCATGTCATTGACATGCTTGAAACCGTCCACATCGAAGAGCGCGAGGGCCGCCAGCGCCCCGCCGCGGCCCTTCACCTTTTCGGCCGCCAGATCCGCGAAATGCCCCCGGTTCGGAAGGCCGGTCAGCGCATCGAACTGCACCAGGTGCAGGACTTTTTCCTCCGCCGCGATACGCGCGGTGACGTCCTCGAAAATCAGCACGACGCCGCCGTCGCTGCGGGAACTGACCGAGAATTCCAGGCGGCGTTCGTCCCTGAACGTGAAAAGGGCGCGCTCCAGCGATCCGTCGGCCAGCCGCGAGAGCTGGCGGAGGATGGGCTCGGGCACGTTTTCCGCATCCTCGCAGAGCACCGCCGCGAAATCGCGGTCCTTCAGGTCGCTCTTCTTGTCGAGGCCGAGGAGATCGCGGGCGCGGCGGTTGATCACCTGGATCTTGCCCGTGCCGTCGAGCATGACGAGGCCGTGGGAAATCGTCTTCAGGGCGATGTCGAAGCGGCCGGCGATGATCGCCATCTTCCGCGAGGAGATGACGTTCTCATAGAGGAAGTCGCGCACGCCGTTCGCCATCGACCGGGTGGTCAGTCCGAACGGAATGAGCAGGAGCGACATCAGGGCGAGATGCAGGTCTTCCGTGAACAGGCAGGCGATCAGGATCGGCCCGCAGCATCCGAGCGTCTGCAGGTCCACGGCGATGCGCGACCCGTAGTTCCGGCCGACGACCGACATCATCGAGCCGAGCGTCATGGCGATGCAGGTAAAGCCGACGAACGTGTTCTGCAGCACCAGCAGGGCATAACCGCTGGCGACGCCCAGCAGGAAGGCCGCCAGGAACGCGCCGATGACATACTGCTGCTCCCAGGCCGCGATCTGCTCGTGCGTCAGCGATGTCTTGTCCACCTTGTCGAACCGGCTGAACCAATACATGCGATAGGCGAAGACCGAGGCAAAACCACCCGCGAAGAGGAGATAGAACTGCGAACCGCTGTAATGGAAAACGAGCAGGCACCACAGGACGTGAACAACCACCCCGGTCCACAATGTGCCGCGATTTCCAAACAGCGATGCGACGAACGACAGATAGACATCCGTCGACAACGTCTTCGCTTCGATCTCTTTCATCGGGTTCATCCCTTTGCGTCCGGCTAACACTGCGGAAAACCCTTTAAAAATTGATTGTCCGAACGCGCCGCGCCCCCTTTCATAGGGGGGTTCTTCAGAATTTGCTCAATAAATTGAAAACAGGATAGCTAAAATTCTTGGGGGCGTCCGCGCGCATGCCGGGCCGGCTGCAACGTCAGCCTGTGCAAATCGGCCGCCATCCGGGCTTTTTCTGGGCAAAAACGCGGTTTATTAGGACTTTCCTTTTCTTAGACCTTGGTTTACATCGCGTTCCCAGAACGGGCGGGATAGAAGGAGACCCGTTTTTGAAATGGGGAAATTATGGCTGCGTTACTGAAATTGAGCGGTCTCATCGACCGCCTGAGTGAAATCATTGGCAAATTTTCCGGATATCTCGTTCTTTTCTGCACTCTGATCAGTGCCGGCAACGCCATTATCCGCTACCTTTTCAATTACAGTTCGAACGGCTGGCTCGAGATCCAGTGGTATCTCTTCGGCTTCATCGTGCTGATGGGCGCGTCCTACACGCTCAAACTCAACGAGCATGTGCGCGTCGACCTGGTCTACGGCGCCGTGTCGGAGAAGACCCGCCTGTGGATCGACGTGCTGGGGCTGGTGTTTTTCCTCATTCCCGGCTGCATCTATCTCGCCTGGCTGGCCTGGCCGTTCTTCACGATCTCCTATGTCCAGAACGAGATATCGTCGAATGCCGGCGGCCTCATTCGCTGGCCGGTCAAGCTCGTCATCGTCGCAGGCTTCGTTCTCCTGGCGCTGCAGGGCCTCTCGGAACTCGTAAAGCGCATCGCCGGCCTCATGGGCATCCTCCAGGTCGACACGACTTACGAAAAACCGCTGCAATAACAATAAATTCGGGGGAAAGCCGCCAATGTTCGAATACGGTATAATGCCGCCGGCCATGTTCCTGGGCATGATCATCTTCATGCTCTACGGGTTCCCGGTCGCCTTTTCGCTGTCCGCCGTCGGCCTCTTCTTCGGCCTGCTCGGCATCGCCACGGGTCATTTCGAGTTCGCCTTCCTGCAGGCCCTGCCGCTCAGGATCTTCGGCATCGTCTCGAACGACCTGCTGCTCGCCATCCCGTTCTTCACCTTCATGGGCGCGGTGCTGGAACGCTGCGGCCTTGCGGAGGACCTTCTGGAAGGAACCGGCAAGCTGTTCGGCGCGATCCCCGGCGGCCTCGCCTACGCGGTCATCCTCGTCGGCGCGATCCTCGGCGCCATCACCGGCACGGTCGCGGCCTCGGTCATCACCATGGGCGTGATCTCGCTGCCGATCATGCTGAAATACGGCTACAACCCGCGGCTTGCCACCGGCGTCATCGCCGCCTCGGGCACCATCACGCAGGTCATTCCGCCATCGCTCGTCCTGATCGTGCTCGCCGACCAGCTCGGCCGCTCGGTCGGCGACATGTATCTCGGCGCGATCGGCCCCTCGATCCTGCAGGTCGTGATCTTCCTGCTGTTCATCCTGGCCCTGTCGATCTTCCGCCCGAAGGACGTGCCGCCGCTGCCGCTCGAAGCCCGCGGAGAGATGAACGCCGCGCTGGTCATCAAGGTCCTGTGGGGCATGATCCCGTCGATCGTGCTGATCTTCCTCGTGCTCGGCACCATCTTCATGGGTCTCGCGACCCCGACGGAAGCCGGCGCGCTCGGCGTCGTCGGCGCCATGGTGCTTGCGGCGCTGCATCGCCGCCTCACCTGGGACCTCATCCGCCAGGGCATGCACTCCACCATGACGATCACCTCCATGGTGGTCTTCATCCTGGTCGGCGCCACCTGCTTCAGCCTCGTCTTCCAGGGCATGGACGGCGGACTGTGGATCGAATACCTGCTGAGCCACGTTCCCGGCGGCGCGGTCGGCTTCCTGATCTTCGTCAACATCTTCGTCTTCTTCCTGGCGTTCTTCCTCGATTTCTTCGAGATCGCCTTCATCGTCCTGCCGATGCTGGCCCCGGTGGCCCATTCGCTCGGCATCGACCTGATCTGGTTCGGCGTGCTCCTCTGCGTCAACATGCAGACGAGCTTCATGCACCCGCCCTTCGGCTTCGCGCTCTTCTATCTGCGCTCGATCGCCCCGAAGTCCGTCAAGACCAGGGATATCTATCTCGGCGCCATTCCGTGGCTCGGCATGCAGCTCATCCTCGTGGCGATCATCATCTTCTGGCCCGAATCCGTCATCTACTGGCTGGACAAGACCCCGGAAGTGGACCTGAACACGATCAAGATCGAAGTGCCCGGCTTCGGTTCGGGCAGCGGCAACCAGATGCCGAATTTCGGCTTGCCGCCAATGGACGGCGCGCCGGCCCAGCCCGGTCAGCCAAGCCAGCCGGCCATGCCGAACTTCGGCGAGCCGCCCAAGATCAATCCATAAGGAATGCCGCCATCTCAAGCCCAGGATTTTCCAGGGCTTTTGCCTGCGGTGCCTGCCCGGCTTCCACACCGCGCGCGGCATCGTGTCGACAAACAAGAAAGTCGAGTCGACAAGCAAAAACATGAAGTTGACAAACAAAAACCCCGGACCTTCCGGTCCGGGGTTCGTTGAGGGCCGAGCCTCGATGCCTGACGATCAGAGCTTGCCGTTGCGCTGCTGGATCATCATGAAGGTATCGAACGTGTATTCGGAAAGCTGCATCCAGAGATAGCCCTCCTTCTTGAAGGAGACCTGGTCCTCGTAGATCTTCTTGAAGTCCGCGTTCTTGGACGAGATGTCCTTGTAGACCTCCAGGGACGCGTTGTAGCAGGCCTCCAGGATATCCTGGCTGAACGGACGCAGCGTCGTGCCCTGCGAAACGATCTGCTTGATCGCCATCGGGTTCTTCGAATCGTATTTCGCCATCATATTGGTGTTGGCGAAAGCGCAGGCATCGGTCAGCGCCGCCTGATAGGCCTTCGGCAGGCTGTTCCACTTCTCCAGGTTGATGAATGCGTGGATGGTCGGGCCGCCTTCCCAGAAGGCCGGATAGTAGTAGTATTTCGCAACCTTCGCGAAGCCCAGCTTGTTGTCGTCGTAGGGACCGACCCACTCGGCGGCGTCGATCGTGCCCTTTTCGAGCGCCGGATAGATATCGCCGCCGGCGATCTGCTGCGGCACCGCGCCGAGCTTTTCGAGCACCCGGCCCGCAATGCCGGCGATGCGCATCTTCACGCCCTTGAAGTCGTCGACGGTGTTGATCTCCTTGCGGAACCAGCCGCCCATCTGCGCACCGGTATTGCCGGCCGGCAGGCCATAGATGTTGTGCTTGGCATAGAACTCGTTCAGCAGCGTATTGCCGTTGCCCTGATAGAACCAGGCATTGGAAAGCCGGGCATTGAGGCCGAAGGGGATCGCCGTACCGATGGCGAAGGTCGGGTCCTTGCCGACAAAATAATAGGAGCAGGTATGGCACATCTCGACGGTCGAGTTGCTGACCGCGTCGGCGGCCTGCATCCCCGGCACGATTTCCGCCGCTGCAAAGGGCTGGATGGTGAAATTACCGTCCGTTGCGGCGGCGACATGCTTGGCGATGTCTTCCGCGCCGCCATAGATGGTGTCGAGCGACTTCGGGAATGAAGACGTCAGACGCCAGGTGATCTTGGGGTTGGACTGCGCGATGGCCGGAGCGGCGAGCACCGTCGCTGCGGCGGCGCCGGCGCCCGTGACGGCAGCCTTTTTGAAGAATGAACGACGATCCATGAAATACCTCCCAGTGGTGACAACCGAGGGTTTCCCGTTCCCATTCCCCCGGTTCCGCATCGAAGTAAACATGTTGCTTGAACGGTTGCAAGCGCCGCCGCCGATATTCCTCAATGCGGGAAGTTCTTTTGTCCTTAGACTTTCGTAGCGCATTGCCTGGAACGAGATTCACAAAGAATTTCAAAGGGAAATTGCTTATTCTTTGTGCAATGCCAGGCGCGCGCCCGCACCGCGAACTTGACTTGCGGCAGCTTCCGGCGTCACAAGGTTCACGATGCGACCGCCGCATGCCTGACCCGGAGATTCCCATGCCGAAACCGATCGTCGCCGTGCCTGCCGATATCCGCGAACTGGACGGAGCGCTCTGGCACGCCACCCCCAACCAGTATGTCCGGGCGGCACTCAAGGTGGCGGATGTGATGACCTTCATCATCCCGGCCTTCGAGGAAGGCAACGAGACCGACGCCATCCTCGACCGGGTCGACGGCGTTCTGGTCTCCGGTTCGGCGACCAACGTCCAGCCGGCGCTTTACGGCAGGGAGGCCGGCGAGAGGGATGGCCCCTTCGACCCGGCGCGCGACGCGACCTCCCTGCCCCTCATCCGCCGGGCGATCGACCGGGGCATCCCGCTGCTCGCCATCTGCCGCGGCATCCAGGAGCTGAACGTGGCGCTCGGCGGCACGCTCGCAAGCGAAATCCAGGAACAGCCGGGCGTATGGGATCACCGCAAGCCGGATGTCCCGCACCGCGACGACATGTATGCGATCCGCCAGCCGGTCTTCGTGCAGGAAGGCTCCTGCATCGCCAGCTATCTCGGTCTCTCCGGCGAAGTGCAGGTGAATTCGCTGCACCGTCAGGCGATCGCCGAGACCGCGCCGAGGCTGAAGGTCGAGGCGACGGCGGAAGACGGCACTATCGAAGCCGTGTCGGTGATCGACGCCCGGAATTTCGCCGTCGGCGTGCAATGGCATCCGGAATATTGGGCCGAGACGGACGCCCCGTCCCGCGCCCTCTTCCACGCCTTCGGCGAGGCGGTTCGGGCCTACGCGCAGCGCAGGACGCTGACCGGCGCCGCCGCCTGACCCCTCGCGCCGTCAGGCCCGCGGCTTGTAGATGCCGGTCGACTGGCGGATGCGCATTTCCGGCTTGATCAGGTGTAGCCCGTCCGGCTCGTGGCTGCCGGCCAGCCGGTCGAGCAGCGCGCGCGCCGCCAGCCTGCCGACTTCCGCCTGACCGTTGGAAACCGTGGTCAATGCCGGCGTGGCGATCGAGGCTTCCTCCAGATCGTCGTAGCCGGTCACCGAAATGTCCTGCCCGGGCACGAAGCCGGCGCGGGCAATGCCGTTCATCAGGCCGATCGCGACAAGATCGTTCCAGCAGACGGCCGCGGTCGGCTTCTGCGGCAGCGACAGGAAATTCACCGCGGCCTCGAAGCCGCCCTGCTTCGAGCGGGGGCCGGGAATACGCAGGTTCGGGTCCACCTCGATGCCCGCCTTGCGCAGCGCGTTGACATATCCCTGATAACGGTCGCGGCCGGTCGAGGTCTGGTCAGTGCCGCCGATCATGGCGATGACCCGGTGCCCGAGGCCGATCAGATGGTTGGTGGCAAGCGAAATGCCGTAGCTGTCGTCACCGCGATAGGTCGGCAGGTCGACGCCTTCCATCGAACGGGCGACGAGAATCGCCGGCATGCCGTTCTGTTCGGCCAGCCTGGCGTCCTCCACCGGCGTCCCGATCGCCGGCGACATGATCACCCCGTCGCCGCCGAGCTGCAGCAGCGTCTCGATGAAGGTGCGCTGTTTCTCGACCGAGTCGTAGTGGTTGGAAAGGATGAAGGTATGGCGGCTGCGGTCGAGTTCGCTTTCGATCGCCTTGAGGATTTCCCCGTAGAACGGGTTCATGATGTCGTGCACCACGACGCCGATGATGCCGGAGCGCGAGGTGCGCAGGCTGGCGGCCCGGCGGTTGTAGATATAGCCCAGCGCCCGCGCCTGCTCCTTGATCTTTTCGCGCGTATCGATCGCCACGAGCGGGCTGTCGCGAAGCGCAAGCGAAATGGTGGCGGTGGAAAGACCGAGGCTCTCGGCAATCGTCGACAACTTGATCTTTTGCGCCATCTCCCCCACTCACGCCATCAGGCATCGTCTTTGATGTCGGAATTAAAGTTTAAATAAACAATTTAATTCCGTACGACAATCCTGTGACAGCATTTTTTCGAAGGGGCCGGCGGCGCGGCGGGTCAGTCGTCGGCGAGTGCCGGCTGGAGATTGTGCTCGACGGTTCTGAGAAGCTTCAGAAGCGTGCGCACTTCCTTGTCGGACAGGCCCTTTGCTGCGAGTGAGCCGCAATCGGCCACGGAACGGCCGATCTGCTCGACGCTCTTCTGGCCGACCTCGGTCAGGTGGACCTTCGTCAACCGGCCATCGGTGCCGTCCGGGCGGCGCTCCAGAAACCCCTGGGCCTCCATGCGGCCGATCGTGCGGGTCATGGTCGGCGCCTTCACGCCGAGCCTCGATGCAAGCTGTCCGGGGGTCAGGCCATCCTCCTCCGCGAGCATGAGGACGACGCCGTCCTGCCCTGCGTAAAGCCCGCTTTCGCCAAGGCTGCGGGAAAGCGCCGTGCGCATGGAGCGGGCGGTCTGCGTGATCGCCGGCGCAAGATCGGCGGCCGAAAAGACCTCCGGATTCTTCTTCTTGCCCGACTTGGCTTTCTTCTCACCCTTTTTCTTGCTCATCGGCTCCGCTCGTTTTGTCCTGCCGCATTTAGGCTTATATCTGCACAGCCTATCCATATCCAAACCGGGAATCGACCGCCAGATGTCGCAACCTTTGCCGCGTTATCATGACAACGATCCGACACTCGCATCCACAGAAAGAGGCGACTGGATCGCCGTCCTGCCGCTCGGCGCGCACGAACAGCACGGACCGCACCTGCCGTTCGACACCGATACGCTGATCGCCGAGGGCCTCGTAGCTCGGCTCGTCCCCGCCCTGCCCGCCGGCCTGCCGGTCACCTTCCTGCCCGCCGAACCGGTCGGTTACTCGATCGAACACATGGATGTCCCCGGCACGAAAACGCTTGCCTTCGGAGAAGCGGTCGACCGCTGGCTCGCCATCGCGGAAAAACTTCACGCACAGGGCATCCGTAAGCTGGTTCTGCTCAATGCCCATGGCGGCAACTCGCCGCTGGCGACCATCGTCGCGACCGAGGCGCGCGTGCGATTCGGCATGCTCGCGGTTGCGACCAGCTGGACGCGGTTCGGCCAGCCCGAGGGCTGGATCAGGCCGGAGCACAAGGCGGTCGACATCCACGGTGGCGATATCGAGACCTCCGTCATGCTGGCGTTCCACCCGGACAGGGTCGACATGGCGAAAGCCCGGAACTTCGGCTCGCGCCAGTCGGATTTCGCGCGCGAATTCAAACACCTGCGCGCCTATGGCCCGCATGCCTTCGGCTGGAAGATGTCGGACCTCAACACGGAAGGTGTCGCAGGCAACGCCGCCCATGCGACCGCGGCAAGAGGCGAAACGCTCATCGCCCACGCGGTCAGGGGGATCATCGAACTGCTGGAGGACGTGGCGAAGTTCGATGTGGGAACATTGAAGTAACATCAGGCTGCCTATTCTTACAGAATGAGCGGAACAGCCCCGCCTCTCGGCAGCTTCTGCGGCAGACGGATGCCGAAACGCTGCCCTGAAAACCAATGTGATCTTATAACATTCAAAACCCTTTGAACTCCTCCCGCCTTGCCCTTATATGAGGCGGACCGAAATTCCGTGCCCCGGGTCGCGCGAGGATCGCGCCGCCTGGATGTCCATAACCCCTCGAGGTTTCCCATGACCGATACAGCCACCCAGAAGCCCGTTCCCGTCACCGTGCTCACCGGCTATCTCGGCGCCGGCAAGACGACGCTGCTGAACCGCATCCTTTCCGAAAGCCACGGCAAGAAATACGCGGTCATCGTCAACGAATTCGGGGAGATCGGCATCGACAACGACCTGATCGTGGAATCGGACGAAGAAATCTACGAGATGAACAACGGCTGCGTCTGCTGCACGGTGCGCGGCGACCTGATCCGCGTCGTGGAAGGGCTGATGCGCCGTCCGGGTCGCTTCGACGGCATCATCGTGGAAACGACGGGACTTGCCGATCCGGTGCCGGTCGCCCAGACCTTCTTCATGGACGACGACGTGCGCTCGAAGACCGAACTCGACGCGGTGGTCGCCCTCGTCGACGCCAAGCACCTGCCGCTACGCCTGAAGGATTCCCGCGAGGCGGAAGACCAGATCGCCTTCGCCGATGTCGTGATCGTCAACAAAACCGATCTCGTCACCCCGGAGGAACTGGCCCAGGTGGAAGACGTGGTGCGCGCCATCAATCCGGTTGCCCGCGTCTACAAGACGAGCCGTTCCGGCGTCGACCTCGCACGCGTGCTGGACCAGGGCGCGTTCAACCTGGAGCGCGCCCTGGAAAACGACCCGCATTTCCTGGAACATGGCCATGAGGACCATGTCTGCGGCCCGGACTGCGACCATCACCACCACGATCACGGCCATCATCATGACCACCATGGGCATGACCACGATCATCATGATCATGATCACCACCACCATCACCACGGCGAGATGTCGCCGATCCATGACGTGACGGTGAAGTCGATCTCGCTGCGCGGCGGCGAGATGAACCCGGAACGCTTCTTCCCCTGGATACAGAAGATCACCCAGACGGACGGGCCGAACATCCTGCGCCTCAAGGGCATCATCGCCTTCAAGGGCGATGAGGAACGTTACGTCGTGCAGGGCGTCCACATGATCATCGAAGGCGATCACCAGCGTCCATGGAAGAATGGCGAGAAGCGCGAATCCCGCCTTGTCTTCATCGGCCGCGACCTGGACGTCGAAAAGATCGAGAGAAGCTTCAAGGCTTGCGAGGCGACGGCATGAGGCCCGGAATTGCCGGGCGGTTTTCCGACGCCGTCATGCCTGAGAGAATTGCTGCATAATGCCGACTGTCGCTCCGCTTGATCTGCAAGGCCATGTCGTCGCCGCCCATTTCCTCAGCGATATTCCGTTCTTCGCCACGGCCGCCGGCCCGATCCATCGGCTCGACGGCGGCGAGAAGGTCACCGAGGTCCATCAGGGCCTCCTGACCTGCGTGCGCGATCCTTTCAGCCCGACGCTGTTGACCGGCGGCGAGGACGGAAAGGTCTTCCGCATCGGCAAGGATGGCGCAGCCGTCCTCGTTGCCGAGGCGCCGCGCAAATGGATCGGCGTCGTCGCGGGCGGTCCGCAGAATGCCGTTGCCTATGCCTACGGCAAGTCGAGCTTCGTGCTCCAGAACGACGGCTCCGTGAAGGAATTCGCAGAGAGCCGCAGCGTCGAGGGACTCGCCTTCGCACCGAAGGGGTTGCGCATCGCCGCGGCCCGCTACAACGGTGTTTCGCTGCACTGGGTGGCGACCAGTGCGCCGCCGGCCGATCTGGAATGGAAGGGCGCCCATACCGGCGTCGCCTTCTCGCCCGACGGTCGTTTCCTCGTCACTACCATGCAGGAAAACGCGCTGCACGGCTGGAAGCTGGACGGCAAGCCGGGTGAAAACCGGCACATGCGCATGACCGGTTATCCGGCCAAAGTGAAATCGCTCTCCTGGTCGCCGAAGGGCAAATGGCTTGCCTCCTCCGGCGCGCCGGCGGCGATCGTCTGGCCGTTTTCGTCGAAGGACGGCCCGATGGGCAAGGCTCCCCTGGAGCTTGGCACCCGTGCCAACATCATGGCGACGCAAGTTGCCTTCCACCCCGCAGAGGAAGTCCTCGCCATCGGCTTCATCGACGGCATGATCCTCGGCGTCCGCCTTGCGGACCAGAAGGAGGCGCTGCTGCGCCGTCCCGGCCAGGGCGCGATCACAGGCCTGAGCTGGAGCGCCAGCGGCAAGCTGCTCGCCTTCGCCTCCGAAGCCGGCGATTGCGGCGTGGTCGATATCTCTGCGTAGAAAACAGCACGAAGACCCCGCGGCGGAAAGATTTCCGCCGCGGCCTGATCCATATGGGATGGGCAGGCAGTGTCTGGTACGTGGCAATCGTGTCAGGCTGTTCCGCCTGCCCGGTTGTTTTCGGCTTTTCCGGAAAACATCGGCTCCCGGGGATGCGATCTCGGGAACCTCGTCTTCCGGCGGCGGGCGTCCTGACGACGCTTCGCCTGCCTTGAACGGCCGTCACCGGACGCCGGATGGTTCCCCGAAGGCAGACCGGTTCGCGACCCGGCTCCCTGCCCGATGACGACAACAGCCTAACCCCTGCCGGAAAAGCGTGGACGCGCCGGGGATAAATTCCCGCATACGTCATTCGGATTTCAGGGAGATTTCTTTCCACACCGGCGGCTTCGTCCCCGCCATCACGCCGCCAGCACGCTTCCGCCGAAGGCGTCGACGCCGTCGCGCCCCTGCCTCTTTCGCGCATAAAGCGCCTGGTCCGCCATGTGGAGCAGGGCTTCGAGCTCGGATGGCCCCGACGTCTCGGCGGCCGCCCCGATGCTGAGCGTGGGCAGGACGGACAGGCGGTCGCCGAGGCGGCATAGCGAGGCCGTGAACGCCAGGCGGATATGTTCGGCGATCGCCACCGCCTGTTCGAGCGAGCGCTCCTTGAGCACGATCACGAATTCGTCTCCGCCATGCCGGGCGATCAGGTCCTCGCCGTCGAGCGCGTTCGAGGCGGATACCGCGAATGCCCGCAGCACCTCGTCGCCCATGGCATGGCCGTGGGTGTCGTTGAGCTGCTTGAAATGATCGATGTCGATCAGAAGCACCGCCAGCGGCCTCGGGGAAAGCGCCGGGAACGAAGAGACCAGTCCGCCGCGGTTGAGAACGCCCGTGAGCGGATCGGCATGAGCCACGGTCCTCAACTGGTTGCCCGCCCGCTCCGCCGCCATCAGCATGATGACCATGCTGCGAAGCGTGAGGAACACCATGGCCGAAAGCGCCACCCAGGCATGCGCCGTGTCGCCGGCGCTGAACAGATTGCCGCCGCCCAGGAACCCGGTCATCGCCATCACGGCGCGGCTTGCATGGATCGCCGCCGTCAGCACGAACAGGCCGACGGCGAGTTCCGCGGAATAGAGCTTCTCGTCGCGGACTAGCCGGTGCGCCTCCCAGACGACGACCAGATCAAGCAGGCAATAGATCACCGAACCATATGCGATACGTTCGAGCGAGGCATCGGACGCGCCGAAAATGGAAACGAACGGCAGGCCGAGAACGATGATGGCGAGGCAACAATGCAGGAGACTGACCGGCCGCCCGACGAAAACCCGCATGGACACGGGCAGCAGCACACAACCGGCAATGGTGAGAACATTCCCGAGCTGGACGCTCATCAAAGGCGGCGCAAAACCCCGGAGCGCGATGCAGAAGGACCCGATCCCGACGAGGATATTGCTGGCGCTCCACCAGGCGAGCCAGCGCTCGAAACGGCCCGTGACATAGGCGGCACACTGAAACATGCCCAGCACCACGCAGGCGACAGCCGTCATCGCATATATCGTTCGCAGATCGAACGTCATCTGCATCCCCCGCGCGACCAGGATGAATCCGGGCCTGCCGGCCCGGAATCGGAAGTCCTGATCCATCAGAAAGCCAGGGCGGGATCTTGGTCGGAAACCGCCCCTCGCTTTCGGCATCCCGGCCAGGGTTCGCGACCGCCCATCCATGCCGGCCCATCCATGCCGGAAGATGCGCCTGTATCGTCCGTGCGCCTGACGGTTTCCCGGCAGGATCACGCAAAGACAGGTCCCGTCCCAATTCAAGGGAAATGTAATACAACCTCCTTTAGATATCGTGCGCCCGTTCGCTAGAATTTTACCGGTCGCCGCATCAGGCCTGCCTGACGACCTCGACGATCTCGCCCAGTAGGTTGTGCAGTTCGTCACGATAACCGCTGCGGGCCGACGGGCCGCTGTCGTCGGACGTCATCACCACGGTCAGGTCGAGCGACGGCACGATATAGACCATCTGCCCGCCATAACCCCAGCCGAATTTCACGTCCTCGCCGCCGATATCGCGCAGGAACCAGCCGTAGCCATAACCGTCACCGGAGAAGCGGGAATTGGTGCGCGGCGTCCACGACTGGTCGATCCACCCCTTGGAGACCACCTGCACGCCCTCCCCGGTCCGCCCGCCATGGCGATAAAGCTCGCCGAAGGCCATGAGCGAACGGGCGGTCATGGCCATCTGGTTGCCGCCGAGATAGATGCCTTGCGGATCGCGCTCCCATGCCCCGATGCGAAAGCCGTCGACCGGCGCCAGCCACTCGCGCGCCAACGCCAGCGTCGACTTGCGCCCGACCTTCGTCAGGATTGCCGAAAGGAGATGCGTGGACGCGGTGGAATAAAGCATCGAACCGCCCGGCTCGCCATCGAAGGGCTCGGAAAGAGCAAACCGCACCCAGTTGCGGCTCGCGACCCATCGGCCGTAGTTCGGCCCGGACATGCGTGACAGACCGGCCTGCATCGACAGGAGATTGCCTATGGTGATCTCGTGGATGCGCGGATCGGGGTTTGGCGGCAGATCGGCCTTCAGGATCGGCGCGACCTTCTGGTCCGGTCCGTCGAGCAGCCGCCTGTCGATCGCGATGCCGACAAGGCAGGAGATGATCGACTTCGATGCCGACTTGATATTGGTCGAAGCGTCGATGGAACGGCCGTTGAAGGCACGTTCGGTCAGCATCCCGCCCTTGCGCGAGACAAGCACGACCTTCAGGGGCTCCAGTTCCGCCGCCCCGTCGAGCACGGCCTTCAACGACGCGTCCGGAGGTGCCGGAGGCGGCTGCGGGACCGGCAGCCGCGAAGCGTCCTGCTGTGCGAGGCCGCGAGCGGCGGTAAGGACGAACGGCAGGGACAGAAGCGTGGCGCGGCGTGTCAGCATGCCGCGAAACTAGGGCAATCGCCTGCCGGCGCATACCGCCGAAAAGCCCGGTTCACACCAAGGTGACGGAATGTGAGGCGCAAGGTGGCCTGAACCTCGCCGGTGTTCGTCCCGCATCCATGGCCCGCATCCATGGAAGGTGAATGCCGGGGACATCGGCAGGGCCGTTCGATCCTCCTGTTTGAATCGGCTGCGAAAGCGATGTACGGGAACGTAAATCCGCTTCCTCGATTGGACAGGCAATGGCCAAAGCACCCAAGACCGAACATTCCGAACTCTCGGGCGAATTCACCGACGACGGCGTTACCGTTCTCGTCGATATCTACCGTCCGGCCGGCACCCAGGGCGACTGGACGCTGGTGGTCATCACCCAGGAGGACGACGTCACCTCCTGGGACGAGCCGTTTGCCACCGACCGGGAGGCCTTCGACGAGTTTCTCGCAACCGTGGGACGCGACGGCATCCGGTCGTTTTTCGGCGAGCCCGGGCCTGAACCGGCAGTGCATTGATGAAGACGATCGAAGACCTCGTCACCTCGGCGAAGACGATCCACGACCGCTATGCCGCGGGCCGCATGGAACGGGAGATCGTGCGCCAGTGGGTTCTGGGGCTTGCCGCCTATCCGGAGCCATACGGCGGGCAGGTGCGGGAGGCTTGCGCCTGGTTCAGGCCTTCGCGCGACGGCATGGACCCCGTCGAGCTCAAGATCGCCGACCTTGCGAAACTTCAGGCGATCTACAGGCCGTGACGTCATTTCCCGGGAAATGACGTGGATAGCGGACGATCCGGTCACAACCCGGCTTCCGCGAACGCCCTGGCGACCCAGTCGATGAAGACGCGCACCCGGGGCGAAAGCTGGCGGTTCTGCGGGTAAAGCGCCGAGAGCGGTGTCGGCGGCGGCAGGAAGCCGGCGAGAACCTCGACCAGAAGCCCCTCGTCCACATCCCGTTGCAGGCGATAGCGCGGCGCCTGGATGAGACCGAAACCACGGCGTGCGAGATCGACCAGAGTGTCGGAATTGTTCACCGTCAGCCGGCCGGGAAGCGTGACGTATCGCACCTCGTCCCCGACCATGAATTCGAGCGGCATGATCTGGCCGGTGCGGGACGAGATGAAGCCGACCGCGACATGCCCGGTCAGCGTATCGGGCGATTGCGGCATGCCGTGTCTTTCGATGTAGGCCGGGCTGGCGCAGGTCATCTCCGTGATCACCCCGAGCCGCCGCATGATCAGTCCGCTATCGGCCACTTCGCCGGCGCGGATGACGCAATCGACGCCTTCGCGGACGAGGTCCACCAGCCGGTCGCCCTGGCCGATCTGCAAATCGAGCAGGGGATATCGGTCGAGGAATTCCTGCAGCCTCGGCAGCAGGAATGTCCGGGTCAGGAACCCGTGCGCATCGACCCGAAGCAGGCCGCGCGGCTGCGCATCGCGAAAGATGTTCTCCGCCTCGTCCACCTCCGCAAGGATCGCAAGGCAGCGCTGGTAGAAGGCACGGCCATCGAGCGTCGGCGCCACATGCCGGGTCGTCCGTTCGAGAAGCCGCACGCCGAGATCCGCCTCCATCTGCTTGAGCGCCTCGGTGACCGTGGAGCGCGCAAGCCCGAGATCGGACGCCGCGGCGGCAAAGCTGCCACGCTCGACGATTCGGGTGAAGAGCTGCATGCGGTCGAAACGATCCATGGCTTTGTTCACCACAGGCGAATTCTCATGTCAATTCACCGGCAATTGTTCTCCATTAGTGCCAGCAATATCTCTCCCTCGTCAATGAAGGAGAGTTTGTCATGACCATCAACGGACAACGCGTCGCGATCGTCACCGGCGCATCGAAAGGGATCGGCGCCGCCATTGCACGGCGTCTGGCCCAGGACGGCATTGCCGTCGTGGTGAATTATGCAACGAGCCGCGATGCGGCCGATGCCGTCGTCGCCGCGATCGAGGCAGATGGCGGCCGGGCGATCGCCGTGCAGGCGGATGTCGGCGTGCCGAACGCCGCCGCCGACCTGTTCGACGCCGCGGAAAAGAGCTTCGGCGGCGTCGACATCCTCGTCAACAATGCCGGGACGATGAAGCTTTCGCCGCTGGCCGAGATGGACGACGCAGCGTTCGAGCAGCACATTGCGGTCAACCTGACCGGCACGTTCCGCGGCATCCGCGAAGCGGGCAATCGCATGCGCGACGGGGGCCGGATCATCGGCTTCTCGTCCAGCGTCGTTGGCGTCTACGGCTCGACCTACGGCGCCTATGCCGCCAGCAAGGCCGCCATCGAAGCGATGACCCACGTCGCCTCGAAGGAACTCGGCCGGCGCGGGATCACCGTCAACGCGGTCGCGCCCGGCCCCGTGGAAACGGATATGTTCATGACCGGCAAGTCCGAGGACCTGGTGCAGCGGATCGCCGGAACGATCCCCTTGGGCCGCCTCGGCCGGCCGGACGAGATCGCCTCGGTCGTCGCGTTCCTGGCAAGCCCGGAAGGCGGCTGGGTGAACGGCCAGGTGATCCGCGCCAATGGCGGCATGATCTGAGCCCCCTCTCACGGACAAGGAGCCCCCGATGCCATTCGTGAACATCAAGACGCCGGAGGGCGCCCTCACCCGCGCCCAGAAGGAGGAAATCGTCCACAGGACGACGGACATGCTGGTCGGATATTTTTCCGAAGCCGCAAGGCCGCACACCATGGTGCTGATCGAGGAAGTCAAGGACGGCGGTTATGCCCGCGCCGACGAAATCTTCGTCATCCCGGATGCCTATCGGGCAAGGGACGGCGAATAAGCCTCCGGACGGCGGCCGCTTGAACGGAAACGGCGCGGCTTTCGCCGCGCCGCCCACCCACCGTCCTCGTTGTTCTTTTTAGAACCGGTAGGTGACACCCGCGCCGATCAGCCAGGGATTGATCTTGGCCTTGCCGCTCAGCGGTCCGAGCACGTCGTGATCGGCCTTCCAGTCGGTTTCGAGGAAGATCTTCTTGACGTCGAAGTTCACGCCCCAGTGCTGGTCGATCATGTAGTCGAAGCCGACCTGCAGTGCGGCGCCCACATGGTTGTCGATATCGAGGTTGTGGAAGCCGGACTTTTCCGACTGGTTGTAGAAGAACGTATAGTTGACGCCCGCGCCGACATAGGGCTTGAAGGCGCCGAAATCCGTGAAGTGGTATTGCAGCGTCAGCGTCGGCGGCAGCAGCCAGGCCTTGCCCACCGGCACGCCCACGGCGCCGTCTTCCTTGATGTTCGCATAGGTCGTGCCGAGGATGAGTTCGGCGGCGATGTTGTCGGTGAAGAAATAGGTGATGTCGAGTTCCGGGATGACCGAGTCGGTATAGGAAAGATCCGAACCCGGCACGCCCTTCACCGAGCCCTTGTCCTCAGTGATGACGCCCAAGCCGCGCACGCGGATCTGCCATGGGCTTTGCCCAGTCACCGTTTCTTCTGCGACCGGGGCAACGGGGGCCGGCGTCAAATCCGCCGCCGCCGCCCCGAATGCGAAAAAAGCCGCGCTGGCGCCTGCGAGCCACCTCAGATGCCGTACACCACTCGTGTTCATTTGACCTCTCCATGAATCAGCAATGATCTTTTTGCAGGGAGAAGCGGTAGGCCGCTGGGGATAGGGTCGGTTTGATCAGGATCAACCGGTCCGCGAAGGATGCGGGACTGCGGGCGTCCGTGGCCAATTTGTCGCATGGAAACCCCCGCCTCCGGGCGGGCGCTCCAACGGGAACGCTTCGCGCGGAGGCGGGGTCCGGGCAGATCGGGGAGACGCGGGGCCTGTGCGTCGAATGCCTTGGATCAGGCCAGCTTGCGTCCGCTCGCGACGATCATGCCCGCAGCACCTTCCAGCCAGCCGGCCTTCAGTTCGAGCGCCAGGAAACGAGAGCGCTCGAAGGGGCCGGGCATGACGAGATGCCGCGCCTTGTCGGCGAAGAAGCCGAACCGCTCGTAATAGGCGGCATCGCCCACGAGCAGGATGGCGCCATGGCCGCGGCTGTGGGCTTCGGCGATCGCGGCCCGCATCAGGGCGCCGCCGATCCCCTTGCCCTCATGGGCGCCGTCGACGGCCAGCGGGCCGAGCAGCAGCGCGTCCAGCGGCTGGCCGTCCGGCGAGATGCCGGCCTCGACGTTCCACAGCCGCACCGTGCCGATCACATGGCCTGCGCCATCGCGGGCGACGAGCGCCAGCCCTTCCGCCGGCACGCGGCCGCGGCGGATCTTTTCCGACGACTTCCTGCGACGATCCGCCCCCATGGCGCGGTCGAGCAGGGTTTCGCGAGCCACCACGTCGGCCGGCGTTTCGGCGTCGATGGTGAAGGTGTTGGGCGCAAAGAGTGCGCGGACAGAATCAAGAACAGTGGCCATCCTGGCCTCCCGTACTCAAAACCGTTTCAGACGGTGTCGGAAGATCATTGTGAATTTGCGGCTCCCGCCTGGAGGAACGGGGGCCGCGGCAATCAGGTCACGTCGATCGGCGAGGATCGCCTTGGGAGCGGCAAGCCGCCCCTTAGATGACGTAGGCCTTCAGGGGTTCGAAGCCGTTGAACGCAACCGCCGAATAGGTGGTCGTGTAGGCGCCGGTGCCTTCGATCAGAACCTCGTCGCCGATGGTGAGCGTCACCGGCAGCGGGTACATGTTCTTCTCGTACATCACATCGGCGCTGTCGCAGGTCGGGCCGGCCAGCACGCAGGGCTCCATCTCGTCCTGATCGCGCGTCGTGCGGATCGGGTAGCGGATGGCCTCGTCCATCGTCTCGGCGAGACCGCCGAACTTGCCGATGTCGAGGAAGACCCAGCGATGGTTGTCGTTATCCGACTTCTTCGACACGAGGACGACTTCCGCCTTGATCACGCCCGCATTGCCGACCATGCCGCGACCCGGCTCGATGATCGTCTTCGGCAGGTTGTTGCCGAAATGCTTGCGGAGCGAAGCGAAGATCGCCTTGCCATAGGCTTCGGCAGACGGCACGTCGCGCAGGTACTTGGTCGGGAAACCGCCGCCCATGTTGACCATCTGCAGGTAGATGCCCTGCTTCGCGAGCTGTGCGAAGACGCGCTTGGCATCGGCAAGAGCCGAATCCCAGGCATCGACCTTGGTCATCTGCGAACCGACATGGAACGACACGCCGTAGGACTCGAGGCCCATCTGGTGTGCGTAGACGAGCACGTCGACGGCCATCTGCGGCACGCAGCCGAACTTGCGGGAAAGCGGCCATTCGGCGCCTTCGCCATCGGTCAGCACGCGGCAGAACACCTTCGCACCCGGGGCTGCGCGGGAAATCTTCTCGACTTCCTCGTGGCTGTCGACGGCGAAGAGGCCGACACCGAGCGCGAAAGCGCGGGCGATGTCGCGTTCCTTCTTGATCGTGTTGCCGAAGGAGATGCGGTCGGCGGTCGCGCCCGCGTCGAGAGCCATCTGGATTTCGGCGACCGACGCGCAGTCGAAGCTCGAGCCGAGGGAGGCGAGCAGCTTCAGGATTGCCGGCTCCGGGTTTGCCTTGACCGCGTAGTAGATCGCGCTGTCCGGCAGGGCATGACGGAAGGCGTGGAAATTGTCGCGCACGACATCGAGATCGACGACAAGGCACGGTCCTTCCGGACGTCGGGTCTTGATGAAGTCGAGGATACGAGCAGTGGTCATCGGTCAGTCCCTTCGAAATCTCAAAGCTCCGGTTCAAGAACCGGAGGACAAAGGGCGGATGAGGATGCGTTCGGCCCAGTTGGTGGAGACACCGGTACCGTGAACACGCTCTACCGCGCGGTATGTAGACCAACGCCCTGCCACGAGCTTTGATCCGGCTTTGTCTGCCTTGGATTGGAGGGGGTTCCCTACCGCACTTCCGGCAATGATGGTGTGCCTCTTCAGAATTGCAGGCTGATGGAAAGCCTACAGAGACCAGAAAGGCCCGCACCGTCGTTGCTTCAAGATGTCCTCGCATTTCCCGGTTGGCCGGAATAGCGACTGGAGGGGTTAGTTCCAGGTACCTTACCGATGACCTCACCTTAGGGATATTTCCCAGTTCGAGGGTCGGCGGACACCCACAGGCACGTGCGACTTTGGGCAGCCCGGGAGATAAGAATATTCGCGGTCATAATCAAGAGTTTTTTTGGCCGTCATCGAAAATTCGCATTGCACAATCCCCCGGAAACTCCCACCTAGGGCATCGCACAACCAAGGGAGTGGCATTTGGATACTCTGACGCGCATGCGGGCCTTCATCGATGTGGTTGAAGCGGAAGGCTTTTCGGCGGCGGCGCGGCGCACGGGCCGCTCCAAGGCGTTGCTGTCCAAATATGTGCGCGAACTCGAGGACGATCTCGGCGCGCTGCTGCTCAACCGCACCACCCGCCAGTTCTCCCTGACCGAGGCCGGCCATACCTATTACCGCACCGCGGCAGACATCCTCAAGGAGATCGACAACCTCGCCGACCTGGTGCGCGAGAACAATGCGGACCTGAAAGGGCGCCTTCGCGTCTCCGTGCCGCGCACCTTCGTCGACGCCGAGGTCGGCCAGTCGCTGATCGACTTCGCCAAGTCGCATCCCGACGTTTCGCTGGAAATCGTCGCGGAGGACCGGTTCGTCGACCTGATCGAGGAGAATTTCGATCTCGCGATCCGCATCACCAAGCTGGAGGATTCGGGCCTCATCGCCAGAAAGCTCTCCGATTTCCGGGTCTATGCCGTGGCGACCGCCGATGTCGTGGCCAGATACGGCCCGCTCGAACACCCCCAGGACCTCAATCGCGTCCCCTTCATCATCGACACCAATTCCCGCTGGCACAACAATGTGCGCTTCACCGACAGGGACGGTTCGATGATCTCGGTCGCCGTCAGCGGACCGATCGAGGTGAACAGCCCGCAGGCGACGCTGCGCGCCGCCCGCGCCGGGCTTGGCGTCGCGATCATCCCGGATTTCATCGCCAATGCGTCGATCCAGTCCGGCGAGCTCGTAACCCTCTTCGACGAATATATCGCCAAGGACCGCGGCATCTATGCGGTCTATCCGCATCGCCGCTATCTGCCGGCGAAGGTGAGAAGCTTCGTCGATTTCCTCTCCACCTGGTTCCGCCGGCAGCATTGAACCGCTACCCTCCCCGCGCAGCGGTTGAGTCGAAATTCCGTCCCATTTGCGCTGCACAGCACGCAGGACGAAGCGGGAGTGCAAGACAGGGAATGCGATACAAGGTCCTGACCATTGCCGCGCTGGCGGTCGCCTGCCTGCCGCTTCCGGCGCTCGCCCATCCGCATATCTTCGCGGAAGCGCGGCTCGAAGTGGTGGCCGGCGACGACGGCAACATCGCCGAACTGCGCAACGTCTGGCGCTTCGACGAGGTCTTCTCCTCCAGCGTATTGCTCGACTTCGACAAGAACACCGACCTGAAGCTCGACGCCAGGGAACTTGCCGAGCTTGGCGAGGTGATGCGCAAGTCGCTCGCCGATTTCCACTATTTCACGACCATCACCCTCAACGGCGCGACGGTCGGCGTCAAGAAGCCCGACGTCATCCACACGTCGCTCGACGGCAACCAGCTCCTCGTCATCTTCGCGGTCAAGCCGGAAAAGCCGGTGCCGCTCAAGGGCAGGCTCACCTTCGGCATCTACGATCCGTCGCTCTACACCTCGATCGACTTCCCGACGGACGGCGACCTTGTGGTGCAGGGAAGCGGCTTCGGCAAGTGCCAGCACAAGGTGGTGCGGCCGGACCCCGACGAGGTGATCTCCCAGAACAGCACATCGTTAACGGACGCCTTCTTCAACGATCCGACCGGCACCGACATGTCGAAGCTTTTCGCCACCAGACTGGAAGTGACATGCTGAAGAACCGCCATGCCCTGGCCTTCGCCGTCATCGCGATGCTGGCCGTCGCCGGCGCGGCCCACGGGCAGTCGCCGCTGGGCGTGGGGTCCGCCGAACCGGCATTCTCGATCGGCGGGCCGCTCGGCCCGTTCTTCGCCTGGATCAACGCCTACCAGCAATCCTTCTACCGGGCGCTGACCGGCGCATTGAAGGCGATGCGCGAGGACCCCTGGGCGCTTTCCGGCCTCATAGGCCTTTCCTTCGCCTACGGCGTTTTCCATGCCGCCGGACCCGGCCACGGCAAGGCGGTGATCTCGTCCTACATGATCGCCAACGAAATCGCCCTGAAGCGCGGCGTCGCGATTTCCTTCGTCTCCGCCCTGCTCCAGGGCCTGGTGGCGATCGTCCTCGTCGGCGCCGCCTTTCTGGTGCTGCGCGGCTCGGGCATCACCATGACCCAGGCGACGCAGGCGATGGAAATCGCAAGCTTCGCGCTGGTCGCCCTTTTCGGCGCCTGGCTCCTGGTGAAGAAGATCCGTGCGCTCAGGATGCGCGTCGTCGCCTTTCCCGTCGCGGCGTCGGCCGGCATCGGCTCGCACGCAAGCCGCGGCTCCACCGGGCTCAACTTCCAGGCCGTCGAGGTCGACGATCACGACCACACGGGCCGGGGTGAATATTGCGAGACCTGCGGCGCGAGCCATATGCCGGACCCGGCGATGCTGAAAGCGAAGGACTTCAGCCTGCACGAGGCCTGGTCCGCGATCGTCGCGGTCGGCCTGCGCCCCTGCTCCGGCGCAATCCTGGTCATGAGCTTCGCGCTCCTGAACAGCCTTTACCTCGGCGGGGTGCTCTCGGTGCTCGCCATGTCGCTCGGAACCGCCATCACCGTCACCATCCTCGCGGTGCTGGCCGTGGCCGCCAAGGACGTCGCGGTCAGGATCGCCGGCCCCGGTTCGCGGACCGGACGGCGCATCACCCATGCGATCGAGATCGCCGGCGCGCTTTTCGTGCTTCTGGTCGGCCTGTCGCTGCTCGGCGCCTCGCTGCAGGCATCGAGCCTGGCGGGCGGCTGACCGCCCGCTATTTCCGCTGCTGGTAGCGCGCCCTCAGCCAGAAGATCGCGAAGAAACCGAGCAGCAGCGCGGCGCCGACGATGAAGCCGAGCACCGGCGAAAACTTGCCGATGCCGAGGACGATGGCCGGCAGGAAATAGATGACCAGCCCGGCGACGACGAGGATGACGGCGGCGGCAATCGCCTGAGAGCGGCTTTCGGGGCTCACTGCAACGTCTCCCCGGCCGCCATGCCTTCCGCGATCTCCTGGCGGATGTCCTCGAGTCGCCGCTTCTGCCGGCCTTCCGGGTCGAAATTCGCAGGCGCGAGCCATGCCTCGAACGCGGCCTTCAGCAGGGGCCACTCCCCGTCGATCATGGAGAACCACGCCGTGTCGCGATTGGCTCCCCTCGAAATGACGTGCTGGCGGAAGATGCCTTCGAAGCTGAAACCGTAACGTTGGGCGGTCGTCTTGCTCGCCTCGTTCCCGTTGTGGCACTTCCATTCGTAGCGGCGATAACCGAGGTCGTCGAAGACGTGCTTCGCCATCAGGTAATGCGCCTCCGTCGAAAGCGGCGAACGCTTCATGGAAAGCCCGTGCGCGACGGAACCGACCTCCACCACGCCGTTCTTCGGGTCGGGACGCATATAGCTCGCCATTCCCACCACGTTGCCGGTGGCATTTTCGCGAAACACCAGCGTCACCCAGTTCGAGGCCGTGCGGGCATTGTCGATCCAGGCGCCCAGCTCGTCGGCGGTCCTGAATTCCTCATTGGGAAAATACTTCAGGAGATCGTTGATGCCTTCCGCTCCTCCAAGCGCATCCCACAGCGCCTGAAGATGCCTCTCCTTCTCGAACGGCTCGAGAGTGACGAACCTGCCCTTGAGGGTGACCGGGGCGGGAGCGGCCACTTTATAGTTCCTGAGATCGCGCATGTCTGCCTCTGCAATTGAGCAAAGAGGCTTAGGCCAGCGGGATTGGAAAGGCAACGGGGTGGACATGCGACCACCCCTCCCCGGAACCCGCCGGCCGGGTGAGGATCAGGCCTTCGCCGCCGATACCGTCGCGTCGATATGATCGATCAGCGCATCCGGCAGGCCGAGGCGGCCGGCAAGCAGGTCGAGATAACCGCGCTCGGCGCGGGTATCCGGATCGATCGTCATGCGCGTGGCCGTGTAGAGCTCCACCTTCTGCTCCTCGGTCCCGGCCGCGGCGACGAGATCGTCCATGTCGACCGGATTGGCGAGTTCGTTCTCGATGAAGGCCTCCGCCTCCGGACCGAGATCGACCGCATGCACCTTGTCCATGATGTTGGCCCGCTCGGACGCGTCGATATGTCCGTCCGCCTTGGCGGCCGCGATCATGGCGCGCAGGAGCGTGAGCGCAAAATCGTTGCTGAGCAGCGGCGACTGCGTGCTGAAGGAGGAATCGGCCGGCGGCGGCGGCAGCGGCGTATCGGCCTGCGGCGCCGGCTGGGGCGCCGCTTCCGGGGACTGGCCGGACTTGTAGTTCTTGTAGGCGAGATAACCGAGCCCGGCGACCGCGGCGAGACCGCCGACGGTGGCGACATTGCCGGCAAGCTGCCGGCCCGCCTTGGTGCCGAGAAGCGCTGCGACGATCG
Source organism: Neorhizobium puerariae (assembly GCF_042429745.1). Taxonomy (NCBI): domain Bacteria; kingdom Pseudomonadati; phylum Pseudomonadota; class Alphaproteobacteria; order Hyphomicrobiales; family Rhizobiaceae; genus Neorhizobium; species Neorhizobium puerariae. The sequence continues at coordinate 88,903 of NZ_JBHMAA010000002.1, forward strand.
CACCGGTGGCAAGCGGATTGTCCTTGGCGAGCTGGCCCGCCTGCCCCGCCCTCTCCTTCACCGTTCCCGAGAGCCCGGGTATCTGCGAACCCAGGAACTGGTCGAGAAGCTTCTTGGCGTCGAACATCGCTCAATCTCCCTGTAGCGTTTTCCGCTGGAAGATAGGAATGCGATTGTGAAATTACAAAGACGGGCGCTCGCCGGATGCGGAAATGCCTCACGCATGTCGCGCAGGAGCGTGCAGTAATTTGCGGCAACGGCATGCACGGAAATGACAATCTGAAGCCTGTCATGCGTATATCTTTTCACGCGACAGGCTTCTTTCAGGCGTCAGGCTTTCAGCGCCGCCGCTTCCGAAGCGAGCTTCGTAATGCCGGCCCAGTCGGCCGACGCGACGAGATCCTTCGGCGCGACCCAGGAGCCACCGACGCAGACGACATTTGGCAGCGACAGGTAGTCGTTGGCGTTCTTCAGCGAAACGCCGCCAGTCGGGCAGAACAGCGTGCCGGCGAGCGGCGAGGAAAGCGCCTTGAGGTAAGCCGCGCCACCGGCCTGTTCGGCCGGGAAGAACTTCAGGACGTCGTAGCCCGCCTCGCGCAGCGTCATCACCTCGCTCGCCGTCGCGGCACCCGGCAGAAGCGGCACGGGCGAATCGTTGGCGGCGGCCAGCACGCCCGGCGTCGAGCCGGGGCTGACGATGAAGGTGGACCCCGCCTTCACGGCCGCATCGAAATCGCGGGCGTTGAGGATCGTGCCGGCACCCACATTGGCGCCCTCGACCTCGGCCGCGACCGCCTTCACGGCATCGAGCGCGGCAGGCGTGCGCATGGTGATCTCGATCGCCTTCAGGCCGCCGGCGACAAGCGCCCTGGCAAGCCCCACCGCCGACTTCGCGTCGTCGACGATGAGCACCGGCACCACCGGCTGCAGTTTCAGGATGGAAAGCAGCTTTTCGGTCTTGCCGGCCATGGCGATCTTCTCCGCTAAAACGATTGAAATCCGATGAAGGAGATAGCGCCCAAGCCTGTCATTGTCGAGGAAAAATGCCGCCCGGCGAGAAGCCGGGCCTGCCGCTCCAAAGCGCCGGACACGGCGGGGCCGCGTCGTATCCGATGCCGGGACGATGCCGTAGCACTCTAGAACTGCTGCATAATTTTGTCCTCAAATCGATTCCGCTCCCCGGAATTATGCGGTAGGGTTGAAAAAGGTTCCTGAGCAGAGTGGGCAAAACATGGCCAAGGAAATCGAGCGCAAATTTCTCGTGAAGGGCGATGGCTGGCGCTCCGAAGTGTCGTCGTCGTCGAACTTCCTGCAGGCCTATATCGCCTCCGGCGAGGATCGCTCGGTGCGCATCCGGATCATGGATGACGCCCGCGCCAGGCTCACCATCAAGATCGGCCGCAAGCTCATCGCGCGGGACGAGTTCGAATACGACATCCCGCTGTCGGATGCCAGGGAGATGGCGGGGAACGCCGTCGGCATCGTGCTCGAAAAGACCCGCTACGAGGTCGAGCACGAGGGCTATACCTGGGAGGTCGACGTCTATGACGGGACCTACAAGGGCCTTGTCGTGGCCGAGGTGGAGGTGGAGGACGAGAACGCGCGCCCGGATATTCCCGACTGGATCGGCAGGGAGATCACCGGCGACCGGCGTTATTCGAATGTGGTGATGGCAACGGAAGATTTGAGCAGGGAACTCTGTCATGGCCTATCGTCTGCGGCCCGCTAAATCCTTCACCGCCGAATTCCGGTCGGTGGCGGAAAGCCAGCTTTCCAGGGCGATCCACCTGCTGGAAAAGCAGCCGGACGGCCCGCACGAGGCGATCCACGACGCCCGCAAGAAATTCAAGCGCGTGCGCGCCCTCTACCGGCTGGTCCAGCCGGACGCGAGGGAGTTTCGCCGGCGCGAGAACGCCCGCATCCGCGACATGGCGATGACGCTATCGGCCGTGCGGGATGCGACCGCGCTGGTGGAGACCGTGGACTACCTGGCAAGCCAGGCGGTTTCGGCGGAGGAAATGGCCGCCCTCGCCTTCGCGTCGAAGACGCTGACGAAACGGCGCGACCGGATCGCCTCGGAGGAGCATGATCTGCCGGCGAAGATGGCCGCGGCGGTCGACACCTGCCGCGAGGCGATCGGCGCCACCGAGGGACTCGAACTTGACAACGATCCCCGCAAGACGGCGAAACGGCTCGCCAAGGCCTGGCGGAAACAGCGCTTGAGGGCGCATGGCGCGCTTTCCGCCTGCGAGGAGCATGCGGACGCCGAGGCCTATCATGAGCTGCGCAAATGCGGCCAGACCTATTGGATGCACCTCTCGCTGCTGGACGACATCTGGCCCTCCGCCATGCTCGCCAAACAGAGGCAGGCCAAGGAACTCGTCGACCTGCTCGGCCACGAGCACGATCTTTCGGTGCTGACCGGCTTGGTCAACGAAAGCCCCGAGCTTTTCGGCGACAGCGATACGCTCGCGCTCATGCTCGGCGCCATCATCGCGCGCCAGCAGGCCCTGAGACACGAAGCCCTGGAAAAGGCCGAGGACGTCTTCGCCGATAGCCCCGAGGCGGAAAGCGCCCTGATCGCGCTGCTCTGGGAGAAGGCGGCCACGGCCTCCCGCAAGGAGCGCAGGACCGCAAGGATACGCAAGACACCGGAAACGGGCGCGAAAGAAACCGCGTTGCGCGAACAGGCCTGAGCCTGTATTCCAGCGCCATGACAGACAATCCGATCCAGTACCGCCCGGAAACGACCGGCGCCTTTCTCGTGGCCGCGCTCTATCATTTCGCGCGCTTCGAACGCTATGAGAGTTTTCGTGATCCGCTGCAGGATTTCTGCACCGAAAACGGCATCAGGGGCACCCTGCTTCTCGCCCGCGAGGGCATCAACGGAACCGTCGCCGGCTCGGACGAGGCGATCGCCCGTCTTCTGGCCTACCTGCGCTCCCAGCCGGAATTCGCAAAGCTGGAGCACAAGGAAAGCCGGGCGTCGAAAATGCCCTTCCTGCGCATGAAGGTGCGGCTGAAGAAGGAAATCGTGACGATGGGCGTCGAGGACATCGACCCCAACCGCATCGTCGGCACCTATGTCGATCCGCGGGACTGGAACGCGCTGATTTCCGATCCGGACACGATCGTCATAGACACGCGCAACGATTACGAAACGGCGATCGGCATCTTCAAGGGCGCCGTCGACCCCAAGACCAGGACGTTCCGCGAGTTCCCGGACTGGGTGAAGAACAATCCCGGCCTGCACAACAAGCCGAAGATCGCCATGTACTGCACGGGCGGCATCCGCTGCGAGAAGGCGACCGCCTTCATGAAGGAGCAGGGTTTCGAGGACGTCTACCACCTGAAGGGCGGCATCCTGAAATATCTGGAGGACGTGCCGCAGGAGGAAAGCCTCTGGGAAGGCGCCTGTTTCGTCTTCGACGAGCGCGTCTCCGTGGAGCACGGGCTGAAGGAAGGCAACCACCGGCTCTGCCATGCCTGCCGCAACCCGATTACCGCCGAGGAAATCACCTCGCCCTATTACGAGGAGGGCGTGTCCTGCTCGAACTGCTACCACACGCGGACGGAGGAGGACCGGTTGCGCTATCGCCAGCGGCAGCACCAGATCGCCCTCGCCCGCAAGCGCGGCCAAAAACATATCGGAAGCTAGCGGCGGAATAGGTCTGGATCTCTTCTCCGCATTTGGAGATTGCGCATGTCAATCGATAGGAGGCTGGACAAACGAACGGTCGAAGACGCCTTTGACGCCATCGGCGAACTCGCGTCGCAGCTCGGAATCGTTCTGGATATGGCCGTCTACGGCGGCTCCTGCCTCGTCCTGGCATCGAATATCCGCGCAGCCTCCGAAGATGTGGATGCGGTCTATCTCAACCATCAGGATCAAGCCCGCAAGATCGTGGAGACCGTCACGCGGCGCAAGCGGCTTCCGGAAGAATGGCTGAATCAGGCTGCGAAGCAATTCGCGCCCCCGAGAGGAAACCCGCCCCCTCACCTTCTTCGGTTCAGGGACTATCCGAGAGACGGATCGGCGGTCGGTCTGAGGATTTTCACCCCGACGCCAGAATACCTTCTTGCCATGAAAATTCTGGCAAACCGGGCAGAGGAGGACGAAAAGAACCTGACGGACGCGACCGATGCAATAGCACTCATGACGCTCACCGGGATCGATACCTATGAGAAGATTGTTGATCTCATGGCTCAATGTTACCCTAATATCCCGGGAGTCGTTCTTCCCGCTGTTTCGGCGCGCATGAGCACGAAGATCAAAAGCCTGGTGGACGAATACAATGCGGCAAATCGAACAAATCCGACCTGGAACGCTGGCCGCGGCCGTCCGCTCGCACCTGGAGACAGGTAGCGAGTTCAGATATCACCTCGCCAGTTTTCTCGATGGTTTTTATATCGATCCGTCGTTCGACGGCAGGCAGGCACGTCTCATCGACGAGCCTCCGCTGACCGGCAACGAACGGCTCGACGCCCTGATCGGGGCGATCGCGGAGCATCTCTGCCGGAGATGGCGGCTAGGTCCTGCTCCCGGCTGGGTCGAAGATCCCGCCCGTTTCCTGAAAAGACCATGGTTCCTTGGTCCGGAAGGGATGAAGCCTTTCTATCTCGCAGAAAGCCCCAGCGCCTATAGGCGCCGGTTCATCTTTACCGAACTGGAACCGCTGCGCCGCGCCCGTATGCCGCGAGACGCCATGTGGTGGCATGCCGAAGGCATTCGGACCGGAATGACGCCGCTACCCGAAGAGGTCGTGACGACGGAAACCGCTCCGGAATTGGAATACGACACGCCTCATAAAGAGGCTCTGCGCAGCACCGACTTGACTGCGGCCCGCGCCTGAACAGACATTCCCTTCCTTTGGTCAGCCGTAGGCGACCGTCACGCCCGGAAAACTGTCGTTGCGGTAGATGGTGTTGATTTCCTCTGCCGACATGGGTTTGCCGAACAGATAGCCCTGCAGCTCGTCGCAGCCGCTGCGCTTCAGCGCCAGGGCCTGGCTCTTGGTCTCCACGCCCTCGGCCGTGACGGGAATCTCCAGCGAACGGGCGAGCGCGACGGTCGCCTGCAGCATGTCGACGGCCCGGCCGCCGTCGTCCATCGCATGCACCATCGATTTGTCGATCTTCATCCGGTCGAAGCCGAACTGCCTGAGATATCCCACGCTGGAGAAACCGACGCCGAAATCGTCGAGCGCGATCCGGACACCGAGCCGCTTGAGCTTGGCGAGCGCCGCGCGGGCCCGTTCCGGGTTCTGGATGAAATAGCCCTCGGTCATTTCCAGCGTGATGCGCGCCGGGTCCGTCCGCGTATCGCGGAAGACGGCTCCGACATGTGCGACGAAGGCCGGATCGCGGAACTGGCCCGGTGAGATGTTGACCGAAAGCCGCAGTTCCGGCCATCCGGCGATCGTCTCGCAGGCGCGATGCAGCACGTATATCCCGAGCTGGTCGATCAGCCCGGTCGATTCGGCGATCGGAATGAAGATGTCGGGCGACACCGGGCCGTGCCCCTTGCGATTCCAGCGGGCAAGCGCTTCCACGCCGACCAGCCGCCACGTCTTCGCATCGACCACCGGCTGGTAGACCACATGCAGCTCGCTTTGTTCGATCGCCGCCCGCAGATCGATCTCCAGGAGGTTGCGGCCTTCGCGCTCCGCATCCATCTCCAGTCGGTAATACTCGGCCCGGCCGCCGCCCGTCTCCTTGGCGTGGTACATCGCCATGTCGGCATGCCGCACCAGTTCCTCGCCGGACACCCCGCCCTGCGGAGAAATCGCGACGCCGATGCTGGTGCCGATCGTCGCCACCCGCTCGCCGATCACGAAAGGTTCGTCGAAGAAGCATAGAATGCGATCGCTCAGGCTTTCCACCGCCTTGGCCACCTGCCCGGTCGAAAGCGCGATGGCGAATTCATCGCCCCCGACGCGCGCCAGCGTCGCCTCGTCTCCGACAAGCGTCTTGAGGCCGGCGGCGACACCGCGGATCAGCCGATCGCCGGTTCCATGGCCGTAGGCGTCGTTGACCTCCTTGAAACCGTCGAGATCGAGATAAAGCAGGACGACATCGGTCCCGTCGCGGCGGCTTGCCGAGACCAGCCCGTCCAGCGCGGCGAAGAAGCCGGCGCGATTGAGGAGCCCGCTCAGCCGGTCGCTCATCGCGAGCCGTCGCGCGGCCGCCTCGTCCGCCTTCAGCCGGTTCAGCGTATTGCTGCCACTGACGAAGAGAAGCAGGAAGAATAGGCCGACCATGGCAAGCGCGCAATAGACGAGCGGCCGAACCTGCGCATAACCCATGTCGCCCGGCAGGCGCGGCGGCCAGACGAACTGCCGCAGCAGCGTGTCGTGGGCATTGCGGATGTCGACGCCATTCGGAGCCGCCTCGCCCGCGCCGGCGAAACGAAGTCCCTCGATGACATAGGTTTCCGCAAGGTCCCGGATCTTCGCCTCGTCCAGATGGCGGGCGAAGACCAGGTAGCGCCGGTCCTCGGGCGGCTGGTTCAGCGCGCCGGATTTCTGGCGGACCAGCGCGACCCCGACGGCTGCCAGTCCCTTTTCCGTCCGGACGAAACCGGTCGCTTCCGGCACGGCCTCCGGCCCTGCGGAATACGCCTTTTCGAACAGCGTCCAGAAGGAGGAATCGAAATAGGCCGAGGGCGACCAGGCGACGGGAGCGCCGTCCTGATAGGCCATCAGGACGTTCCGGCGGGCGTCCATGACCAGAGCCGTATCGAAGAGGTCGCTGTTGACCGTCATGTCGCCGTAGTTGCTGACGGTCCATTCCCGGTCGCCGGCATAGACGAACCTCGCCGCGTCGTCCCAGGCGGCATAGTCGTTCAGCGTCGCGTGGAGCTGGCTTTCGAAAGTGCGGATCGCGCCGACCATGGTCTCCCGCGAGCGCGCGTCGTCCGCCCGGTTGGCGTAGTCGGCGATGCGGTCCAGCGCGGTCAGGATGAAGATCGTCACCAGCGCCACGACGACCGCAAATGCAAACAGCATGGATGTCACGGCGGATCGACGGCCGACCGAAACGGTACGTCGGAAACGTGACGGAAGAAACCGCATGAAATACCTCGCTAGATTGTACATCTTTCGCGGGTATTCCTTCAGATAGCGTTAAAGGCGGAGGGCCGGACTTCGCCCTGGAAGCCCGGCCCTCCGGTAATTTCACGAAAGTCTATATCACCAGGCCGCGATCACGGCGCCCTTGAACTGGGTGTTGACGAAATCCTTCACCGCGTCGCTGTGATAGGCCTCGATCAGCGTCTTGACCCAGGCGGCGTCCTTGTCCTTGGCGTTGACAGCGATGATGTTGATATAGGGCGCCTTCTCGCCTTCGCGGGCGATCGGGTCCGTCTTCGGGTTGAGCCCGGCTTCGAGCGCATAGTTGGTGTTGATCACCGAGGCGTCGACATCGTCCAGCGAACGGGGAAGCTGGGCGGCGTCGAGTTCCGCGAATTCGATCTTCTTCGGGTTTTCCGCGACATCCGCCGGGGTAACCTTGAGGCCCGCGCCTTCCTTCAGCTTGATGAGGCCCTGATCGGCGAGGATGAGCAAGGCACGGCCGCCGTTCGTCGGATCGTTCGGGATCGCGACAGTCGCGCCTTCCTTGAGGTCGCCGATGCTCTTCACCTTCTTGGAATAGACGCCCATCGGGAAGTTGACGGTCTGGGCGACGCCGACGAGGTTGAACTTGCGGTCGGCCACCTGGTTGTCGAGATAGGGCTTGTGCTGGAAGGAATTGGCGTTGAGTTCGCCGTCTGCCAGCGCCTGGTTCGGTACGACATAGTCGGAGAATTCGAGGATTTCGATGTCGAGGCCTTTCGGCTTGGCGACTTCCTTCACTTTTTCCATGATCTGGGCATGCGGGCCGGGCGTCACGCCGATCTTGATCGATTCCGCGAACGCCGGGGCGGCTGCGAACGCGGCCAGCGCCGCCGCGATGATGAGCTTCTTCATTGGGTGTCTCCTTGGTTGTTGTGGCGGCCAGTCCTGGGAGGCTGGATTTCGAAAATCAGGTCTTGCGGTTGCGCTTGTCGAAACGGCGTGCGAGCGCGTCGCCGGCACTCTGGATCGCCTGCACGAGCACGATCAGCACCACGACGACGGCGAGCATCACCTCCGGCATGAAACGCTGGTAACCGTAACGGATGCCGAGGTCCCCCAGCCCGCCGCCGCCGACCGCGCCGACCATGGCGGAATAACCGACCAGGCTGACGAGGGTGAGGGTGAGCGCCAGCGTCAGGCCCGGCCTGGCTTCGGCAAGCAGAACCTTGAAGACGATCTGCAAAGGCGTGGCGCCCATGGCCCGGGCGGCCTCGATCAGGCCCTTGTCCACTTCGCGGATCGCCGCCTCGGCAAGCCGCGCGACGAAGGGAATGGTCGCCACCGTGAGCGGTACGATCGCGGCATAGGTGCCGATCGAGGTGCCGGTGACGAGGCGGGTGAACGGGATGATCGCCACGACCAGGATGATGAAGGGCGTCGAGCGCGCCGCGTTCACGATCGCCCCGATGACGCGATTGCTGACGGGTGCCGGAAAGAGTTCGCCCTTGCCGCTGGTCGCGAGGAAGACGCCGACCGGCAGGCCGATGAGCGAACCGACGAGACCGGCGGCGGCGACCATCTGCAGCGTCTGCAGGAGCGCCTTGGAAAGCAGGCTGAGCAGCATATCAGGAGACATAGCCGAGCACCTCCGTTCGAAGTCCGGTCTGGACGTAGAAGCGTTCGGCGCGGGCAAGCACCTCCGGCGTCGCCGTGTAGGAAATGACCAGCGACCCATAGGGCTCGCCGGCGATCTCGTCGATCGTGCCGGCGATGATATTCACTTCCGAACCCAGTTCCTGGATGAGTTTCGAGATCAGCGGCTGCTGCGCCGTCTCGCCGAAAAAGGTGACGCGCACGACCGCGCGCGAAACCGCCTGCGGCGCGGCGGCCAGCTTGCGGGCGATCGATTCCGGCAGCCTGGCGCCGGCAAGACCGGCCAGCAGTGCCCGGGTCGTCTCGTGCTTCGGATCGGTAAAGACGTCGAAGGTGCGTCCCTTCTCGACGATCCGGCCGCGATCGATGACGGCGACATCGGAAGCGATGGTCTTCACCACCTCCATCTCGTGCGTGATGAGAAGAACCGTCAGGCCGAGTTCGGCATTGATGCGCTTGAGCAGATCGAGGATCGACTGGGTGGTCTCGGGATCGAGCGCGGACGTCGCCTCGTCGGAGAGAAGCAGCTTCGGCGAGGTGGCGAGCGCCCGGGCGATGCCGATGCGCTGTTTCTGGCCGCCGGACAGCTCGGCCGGATAGCGGTTCGCCTTGTCGCCGAGACCGACGAGATCGAGAAGCGGCGCCACCTTCTCCCGGATCTCCCGGGCAGGCAGGCCGGCAATCTCCAGCGGCAGCGCGACATTCTCGAACGCGGTGCGGGAGGAGAGCAGGTTGAAGTGCTGGAAGATCATGCCGACCTGGCGGCGAAGATCGCGAAGCCCGTTTTCGGAAAGTCCCCCGACTTCCACGCCGTCGACGACCACGCGGCCGGACGTCGCCTTTTCCAGCCCGTTGACGAGGCGGATGAGCGTCGACTTGCCGGCGCCGGACCGGCCGATGATGCCGGTTATCGCGCCGCGGGCCACGGAAAGATCGATGCCGTCAAGGGCGGTGAACTGGCTCTTGCCGTTGCCGCCGAAGCGTTTCGTCACCGCCTCGAACGCCACCATGGGAGCAGGAACGGCCTCAGCGACCGGCGCGGACCGGGCCGCGGCTTGTGCGAATGTCATTGTAGGCTCTCAGGTTAAGTCTGGTCATCCCGGCGACAGGATCGCCGTATTCAGTTCATGCGGCCAGGCGGCACATTCGATGACAGAAGACTTTCCGGAGCATCTTGATCGGCTTTCACTGGAGGCCGGGCCGGCCTCTTCTGATGCCGCATAAATGCCCGGACACGCTCCCGTTTAACAGGGATGATTTTTCGATTATTTTGAAATGCAGGAAAATCTTTCTCGCACCTGCGAAATCATCCCGACCTGTGGTTGCCTTTCGGAAATTGCGCGGCGAGTTCGCGATACCACTTGCCGCTCTTCTTGATCGTCCGCTCCTGGGTCTCGTAGTTCACATGAACGAGCCCGAACCGCATGCGGTAGCCCTCCGCCCATTCGAAATTGTCCATCAGGCTCCAGGCGAAATAGCCCTTCATCGGATAGCCGTCGCGGATGAGATCGGCGACCACCGAAAGGTGCTCGACATAATAGTCCAGGCGCGGCTGGTCATCCACCTCGCCGTTCACCGGCTCCATGTTGTAGCAGGCGCCGTTCTCGGTGATGTAGCAGTCCGGCAGGTCGTAGCGGCGGTAGAGATCCTCGACCAGAAGCTTCAGCCCCGGAGCATAGACTTCCCAGCCGATATCGGTCTTCACATCGCTCGCGCGCTGCGCCTCGACCGTCCAGGGAAAATCGCCCTTGCGCTCGGGATCGTCATGGACGCGCAGGGGCGTGTAGTAGTTGAGCCCCCACCAGTCGAGCTTCTGGCTGACGATCTCCAGGTCGCCGTCCTCGGCAGCCGGCATCCGGTCGCCGAACGCCTCCCGGAATGCCTGCGGATATTCTCCCTTGAACACGGGATCGAAGAAGACGCCGTTATGGAACTGGTGGGCGCGCTCACCCGCCGCGAGGTCCGCCGGGCTGTCGGAACCCGGAATGACCGAGTTCGCATTGATGACGATACCGGCCGGAACGTTCGGCGCGACATGGCGGATCGCCTCGACGCCGAGACCATGGGCAAGGTTGACATGGTGCATGGCGGCGAGCGCCGCCTCCATGTTCTTCTCGCCCGGGGCATGGATGCCGTAGAGATGGCTGAGCCACACGATGCACCAGGGTTCGTTGAAGGTTGCGACGGCGTCCAGGCGGTCGCCGAGGCGGGCCATCACCACCTTGGCGTAACGCTGGAACGCATAGGCCGTGGAACGCGCCGTCCAGCCGCCCTCGCCCATCAGCATCAGCGGCAGGTCCCAATGATAGAGCGTTGCATAGGCCTCGATGCCGCGCGCCTTCATGCCGTCGAGCAGCCGGTCGTAGAAATCGAGCCCCTCCTCGTTGATACGGCCGGTGCCGTCGGGAATGATGCGTGGCCACGCGATCGAGAAGCGGTAGCCTTCGACGCCCATGTCCTTGATGAGGTCGAGATCCGATTCCCAGCGATTGTAGTGATCGCAGGCGACATCGCCGTTATTGCGGTTGTAGACCCGGCCCGGCATGTTGGAAAACGCATCCCAGATGGAAGGTTTCCGGCCACCGGCCCTGGTCGAGCCCTCGATCTGGTATGAGGCGGTCGCCACGCCCCAGAGGAAGTCTCCGGGGAAGCGGGAGGCAAAAGTCTTGGGATCAATCATCGGATCGGCACCATCTCTGATCGCTACAGGCCCTGCAGCATCGTGCTTTCAATAAGGTAGAGCGTCCTTTGTGCGTCCCAAAGGACGCACGGCGCTCTAAAGGCCGTCCATCCATGCTGGCCGGCCGTTTAACCAACATAGCGGCGCTTGTACAGCGTCAAGACCCCGTATCCTGAAACGTTGCAGAATTGCGCCGCATCATATCCGGCCCATGCTCACGCCAATGTCAGGAGACGTGTGTTGTCGCCCGTCGCCGGGCGGAGGCAAAAGAGCGCGATCAACAAGCAACTGGATAAACGATGCAAAAGACGATCAGTAACCTGCAACCCTGTTTCCTGAGCCTGCTGCGTGCCGTGGCGGGCCTTGTGCTTTTCAGCTACGGAACACAGAAAATCCTTCTGTTTCCGGCCACCGACCGTGTGCCGCCGGCCTGGTCGCTTTCCTGGACCGCCGGGCTTCTCGAACTCGTCCTGGGCTTCTGTGTTCTGATCGGGTTCAAGACCCGTCCCGCAGCCTTCGTCCTCTCCGGCCTCATGGCTTTCGCCTATTTCATCGGCCATTTCCCGAGAGGTTTCTTTCCGGCGCAAAACGGCGGCGTCGCCGCCATCCTGTTCTGCTTCGTCTTTCTCTACCTCTTCGCAGCCGGCGGCGGTCCGATGAGCGTCGACGCGGCGATGAAGAACAGACGGGCTGCGGCGGCCTGACGCGGGTTGCGGGCTTTCCGGGGAAGGCCGGGCGGGGGGAGCTCCGGTTATGCGCCGGTGATGTGCGTGCTAGAGCCTGACCCATGCGCCGTTTTTGCGTGAGGAGGCGACGCAGGCCTGGACGAAGGCGACGCCGTCGAGGCCGTCGTCGACGGTCGGGTAGAGGACGGCGCCGTCGGCGGGAATG
>NZ_JBHMAA010000060.1:0-2216 GCF_042429745.1 Neorhizobium puerariae
TGTCAGGCGAAGTGAGAAACTGACCCCCTGACGAAATGAAGAACTGCGCCCTCGTTTCCCAACGAGGAGAGATGGATGACGAGGTTGGTTTCAGCGCATCCTGCATTGTCGCGAACGATGCAGGGCGAGGATATGCTTCAGGCAGATGAGGTGACAGCAATGTTGCGGCTGCACGAGCTTGGCTGGGGCGCCAAGCGTTTATCGAAAGAGTTTGGGTGCGCTCGCAACACTGTCCGACGATATCTGCGGGAGGGTGGAGCAGCGCCATTCAAAAAGCCGGTTCGCCGCACTGCTTTCGATGGCTTGGATGACTGGCTGCGCGAACGCTTCTTCCGGCACGACGGCAATGCCGATGTGATCCGGCAGGAGTTGGCCAGCGAGCATGGAATTATCATCGGTTTGCGCTCTGTAGAGCTTCGGGTCCGGGAATGGCGGCGCGAACTCAAAGCGCAGAAGCGGGCAACAGTCCGGTTTGAGACACCGCCAGGCCGTCAATTGCAGATCGACTTTGGGCAGACCCGTGTGTGGATTGGCGACGAACGAATCCGGGTAAATGTCTTTGTCGCCACACTGAGCTATTCCCGACGCATCCATATACGTGCCTCACTGCGAGAAGGGCAGACCGACTGGTTCGAGGGCATGGAAGGCGCCTTTCTTCGGTTCGGCGGCGTTCCCAATGAGGTTCTGCTGGATAATGCGAAGGCGCTTGTCGAGCATCACGACGCGGTCAGCCGAGAGGTTCGCTTCAATGCACGGCTATGGGCATTTGCACGTTACTGGGGCTTCATGCCACGCGCTTGCGCTCCATACCGCGCCCGGACTAAGGGAAAGGACGAGCGCGGGGTCGGCTACGTCAAGAAGAACGCCATTGCAGGTCGCCGGTTTGAGAGCTGGGCCTCCTTCGAAGCACATTTGGATCGTTGGATACGTGAAGTCGCCGATCAGCGCGCGCACGGCACGACTGGTGAGCCTCCAATTAAGCGCTTTGCCGGCGAGGTCGATGCCCTGCGGCCGCTGTCAGGCCGTGCACCATTTGGACAGCTGCGCGATCTCGTGCGGAAGGTGCAGGCGGACTGCGCCATCGATCTCGACACGAACAGTTATTCCGTGCCCTGGCGTCTCATAGGCGAAAGCGTCCAGGTCGTTGTGCTGGCGGGTCGTGTCATCGTCCGCCACGCCGGCCATGTCGTAGCCGATCATGCTCTGTGCCAGGGACGGCGACAACGGATTGTGGACCGGACCCACTTTGTCGGTGTTGCGGGTATCGAAGGGGTAGTCCGTTCCGCTCCAGTCGAGACGACGCCAGCAACCCTGCTGCGACCGCTTGCCGAATACGAAGCTGTGGTTGGAGGGGGCTGGTGATGGCAGCCGTGGACAATGAGTTACTCATCGCGACGCTCGATCGCCTGAAGTTGACGGCAATCCGCGATCAACTCGACAGCCTGCTGGATGAGGCCGCCCGCTCGAAAATGACGCTGCGCGAGGCACTGGCGTTCCTGGTGTCGCGCGAGATTGCCCGGCGCGACGAGCGGCGTATCTCCATGTCGAGTAAACTGGCGCAATTCCCCTTCGTACGTGAACTCGACGGCTTTGACTTCGAGGCACAGCCATCGGTGGATCGCGGACAGATCAGAGAATTGGCGACCTGCCGCTGGATCGCTCACGGCGATACCGTCCTATTCCTGGGGCCACCCGGAACAGGGAAAACTCATCTTGCCGTCAGTCTCGGTCGCGAAGCGATCCGCCAAAATTACAATGTCCAGTTCGTGACGGCAGCAACGCTTGTCGCCATGTTGGCCAAGGCTCATAACGACGGAACCCTCGACAAGCAGTTGACGATCCTGTCACGGCCAAAACTACTTATCATCGACGAAATCGGATATTTGCCGTTCGAAGCGAACGCGGCTCACCTGTTCTTCCAACTGGTATCTCGTCGCTACGAGAAGGGCTCGATCCTGATTACCTCAAACCGATCGGTCGGAGAGTGGGGAGGCGTCTTTGGAGACCCCGTCGTCGCCACCGCGATATTGGACCGTCTTCTACACCATTCGACAGTGATCACCATCCGAGGTGATAGCTACAGGCTTCGCGAAAAGCGTCGTTCCGGCCTTCTGCAGAAGGCCGGAACGACGCTCGAGACAAGCGAAACAGCAAATCAATGAAGGGGGTCAGTTCTTCGTTTCGCCTACGGGGTCAAATCTTCACTTCGCTTGACA
>NZ_JBHMAA010000047.1:0-1471 GCF_042429745.1 Neorhizobium puerariae
TCTCCAATGAAAGAACACAAGGGGCAAAACGCGTCCAACTGGCGGCTTTTCCTTGGGTTCGGTTGGTTATTGACCGGCATTTTCGCCGATCGGCTAAATCTTCTCCGTCCGCTGGACAGGTTTGTTCTGCCCTTCGGTTCTCGAACCAGTCTCCAATGCGTGACCTGATGCACATGGCTTCGGTCACAGAATGGCGTTCGGCTCCCGGCTTCCCATTCTCCTTCAAGAGCGCAGTCCGGCGCTGCCGGGCTCGCTAGACCGTCATCAGGACAGCCGGGATATCATCGCGCCTTGCGTGGTGCTGGTGCCGCGCGGCTCGTAGGCACGCTGATCACGCAGGATCTGGAAGGCGATTGTTAAAAGCTTGCGCGCGATGGCAACACGCGCCTTGTTTACGCCTCTCAACTTCAGGTGCTCGTATTGGGCACGAAGTTGAGCATCGCTGGCGATGGCGGGGGCGACCGCCTCGACGAAGGCCCAGCGCAGCCACTTGTTGCCTTGCCGGACGATCTTGCCGTGGAAGGTCTTGCCGCCGGAGGAATAGGTCGTGGGTACAAGCCCGGCATAGGCGGCGAGCTTCTTCGGGTTGCGGAACCGGTTTATATCATCGATCTCCGCATCGATCAGCCTTGCAAAAAACTCGCCGATGCCGGGGATCGTCTTCAACAGCCTCACATTGGCATTGGCCCTGGTCATCGTCCGGATCGTTGCCTCCGACTGTTTGATGCGCCCATCGATGTCGCCGATGAAGGCGAGACCACGATCGATCTGGATGCGGTCGATTTCTGAGACCTTCACCTGCGCCAGCTGGACGCGGCCGGCCTTGCCGAACAGGTCGCCGAGCTGCTTCAACTGCGCCGTCTGTTCGGGATAACGATCAAACACCGTGACGATGCGGTTCTTCACCATCGTGCGCAGCCGCACGTAGAACATCCGTTCGCGAAGGGCGATGCGCAGTTCTCGGGCCTTGTCGCTCGGTGCCCAGGCCTCCGGCACGAGATCGGCCCGAAGAAGATGCGCCAGCACCGTCGCATCGATCTTGTCCGTCTTGATCTTCGCATCGGCGATCGCCTTCACCTTCAACGGATGTGCGAGAACGACATCATCACAAATGTCGTCGAGCCAGTCGTACATCACCATCCAGTTGCGGGTCGCCTCGACTACCGCATGCGAGTTCTCGCGGTATCGTTCCAGAAATCCACCTAGCGACTGGCGATCGTTCTTCACCCGGCCAGAGCGCAGCGTCTTGCCAGCCGAATCCTGCACCACCAGGTGGCTATAGGATTTGTGGTAGTCGACGCCGATATGGTATTCATAAGAGGCAGTCATGCTTCCAACTCCCTTGTTGAGATCTGCAAAACCCCAATAAGGTAAGCCGAAAGGCTGGAAGTGTGACTGTCCCTCGATCATCATCTGCATCTCAGTGATCCGTTCTCTCAGCGGGCGCGGCCTCTTTCATGCCATCTCCTTC
>NZ_JBHMAA010000029.1:0-81953 GCF_042429745.1 Neorhizobium puerariae
TCGGATGCCGGCCTGACCAAGCAGACGCTTTATGAAGTCGAGCGCAACAATTTCACCCGCGGCACCTACGACCGGGCCATCGAGTGCATGGACGCGGTGAATTTCGAGGTTCAGGGCCTGATCCATCGCGCATGGGGGCGGCTATGATGTTGACGGCCGTCAAAAGACCTGTTTTCGGCAACTTTCTCAATGAGATAGGAGGGTATTAGCCCATGGCGCGCAAAAACCCCTTCGCCAACCTGATGAACGAGGCCCGCCCGGATAACGGCGTCGCGCTGGATTATACGGTCAAGGGCGCCTCGCGCTCGATCATCTCCACCATCGACGAGCTGGCGGAACGGGCCGACAAGCTCCTGGAGGGCGAGACGGTGGTCGAGCTCGATCCGGCCGTGGTCGACGCCTCGTTCGTGCGCGATCGCCTGGAGGACGACCCCCAGGCTTTCGAGGATCTTGTCGCCGCGATCCGGGAGCAGGGCCAGACGAGCCCGATCCTGGTGCGGCCGCATGCCACGGAGAGCGGCCGCTACATGGTCGTGTTCGGCCATCGGCGCCTGAAGGCGGCCGAGCGCCTGGGGCGCAAGGTTCGCGCCGTGGTCAAGTCGATGGCGGACAGGGAGCATGTCATCGCGCAGGGGCAGGAGAATTCCGCCCGCTCGGATCTCTCCTTCATCGAGAAGGCGATGTTTGCCAGGCAGCTCGGCAGCCTGAATTACGACAGCGACAGCGCGACCGTGATGGCTGCCCTTTCCATCGACAGGGCGACGGTGTCCAAGATGCTGTCCGTGGCGAACATGCCCGACGACATTCTCGCGGCCATCGGGGGCGCGAGAGCGCCCGGCCGGGATCGCTGGTACGAACTGAAGCAGCTTCTGGAAAAGCCGAGCAATCTCGAATCGCTCCGCCGGACCCTGGCGGAGACCGATCTCGACGGCCTCAACGGAGACGCGCGTTTCGCCTTCGTCATGGATGCCCTGACCCGCCGCAAGCCGGTCGGGTCGGCCCGCGCGCCCAAGCAGGAGAAGTGGACGCCGCGCGACAAGACCGTGACGGCCAATATCCGCAACGACGGCAAGAATTACACGCTGGCGTTCAAGGCCAGGGATGCCGTCGGTTTCGGTGAGTTCATCGCCGCGAGCCTGGACGAGCTCTACGCGGCATATCGAAAGCAGGTCGGCAAGGAATAGGAGCAGACGCAAAAGAAAAAGGCCCCCAAAACGTTTCCGTCGTGGACGCCTCTCTCTGATTCAGCACCAGAAGAATCGCATTTCCACGAATCACAGTCAAGAGTCTTTGGCGCCGTTTTGGTGAGCGGGTTTCTTTTGCCTGAAGAAAGGTGAAGGAAAATGCGAAGTGGATATGTGACGACGCCCTTCGGGCGGCGGCCGATGACGCTTGCCCTGGTGAAACGGCAGGTCGCCGCGACGGAGATCAGGGAAGGGAAATCGGCCGAGAAGTGGAAGGTGTTTCGCGACGCCTCGGAAGCGCGGATGCTGCTTGGGCTGCAGGATCGCAGCCTGGCGGTCCTGGACGCCCTCCTCAGTTTTTACCCGGATAACGAACTGCGCCACGATGCGCAGATGATCGTTTTTCCCTCCAACGCGCAATTGACGCTGCGCGCCCACGGCATTGCCGGCGCGACCTTGCGCCGGCACCTGGCGATCCTCGTGGAGGCCGGCTTGATCGTGCGCAAGGACAGCGCCAACGGCAAGCGATATGCGCGCAAGGACGACGGGGGCGGGATCGAAAGCGCCTACGGGTTCGATTTGTCGCCCCTTCTGGCGCGCGCGGAGGAGCTGGCGATGATGGCGCAGCGGGTGATCGCCGACCGTGCGGCTTTCCGGCGGGCGAAAGAGAGCCTGACCGTCTGCCGGCGCGACGTCCGCAAGCTGATCACGGCCGCGATGGAGGAGGGGGCGGATGGCGACTGGGAGACGGTCGAAAGCCTGTATGTGGCCCTTGTCGGCCGTATTCCGCGCATTCCGTCGATCGACGACGTGGCCGATATCCTCGACGAGATGCTGCTGCTGAAGGAAGAAATCCTCAACCGACTAGAAACGCAGGCAAATTTCGAAAAAAACAACACCAATGCCGCCCATGATGAGCGCCACATACAGAATTCAAATCCCGAATCCATCCATGAATCTGAACTTTGCTCCAGAAACGAGCAAGGCGCAAAGCCGACGGGGAAAGATCGGCCGAAGAGCGGGCCGATGAAGGCGTTTCCGCTCGGTCTGGTCCTGAAGGCCTGTCCGCAGGTGCTGGACTATACCCCCGGCGGCGCGATTGGAAACTGGCGCGACCTGATGTCGGCGGCGGTCGTGGTCCGGTCGACGCTCGGCATCAGCCCATCCGCCTATCAGGAGGCCTGCGAGATCATGGGACCGGAAAACACGGCGATTGCGGTTGGCTGCATCCTGCAGCGGGCGAATTTCATCAACTCGGCCGGCGGCTACCTGAGAGATTTGACGCGACGGTCGGAGCGTGGCGAATTCTCGCTGGGACCGATGCTCATGGCTCTGCTGAAGGCGAATGGCGGGAGCGGGCGCAAGGTGGGATGACGCGCGGCTGCCCGGAAGAAGGAATGGCCGGGCCGGCTGAGAACGGGATGAAGGAGTGCGGCTTTCCGCGCCGCATGCCACGGCCTGCATGAAAACCGCAATCGGCTACGGGTTGAGATTCTGCGCTCGCAGTTCTTTCCTGATGGTGTCGATCAACGCTCGCAAGGCCGACGAAACATGGCGATGGCCCGGATAATAGAGGCACACGCCGGGGAAAGGCGGACACCAGCTGTCCAGCAATCGTTCGAGGCGTCCCGTGCGAAGGGCATCGGCAACAAGGAAGTCGGGCACGAAAGCAATTCCGATACCATCGATCGCCGCCTCCACCATCAGCGTCTGGTCGGTCAGGGTCAGCGGGCCGTTGACATTGATGGTTTCGACAATGCCGTGACGTTCGAATTCCCAGCGGTAGATCGCGCCGCTTTCGAAGCGAAAGCGGATGCAATCGTGTTGGTAGAGGTCTTGCGGTGCGGCGGGCCTGCCGCGAGCGGCGAGATAATCCGGCGATGCGATGGCGGCAAACCGTGCGGTTTCGGTGAGGCGAACCGCGATCATGTTCTGCGGCACCGCTTCCTCCAGGCGAATGCCTGCGTCGAAGCCTTCGGCGACGATATCGCCAAGCCTGCCGTCCGTAACGATATCGAGATGGACCTGGGGATAGTCGCGCCGGAAACGAGCCAATATCGGCCGCAGGATCATGCGGATGGCCGTGTCGCTGGCATTGATCCGCACCGTGCCGGTCGGAACGCCGCGAAAGTCGTTTACCTCCCGCAATGCTTCGGTGACCGACGACATGGCCGGCCGCAGTTTCGCGGCAAGCCGTTCACCCGCCTCCGTCAGCGAAACGCTGCGCGTCGTTCGGTTGAACAGGCGGACTCCAAGGCGCTGCTCGAGGCTTCTGATGGAGTGGCTGATCGCGGAGGGCGTTATATCGAGTTCAGGCGAGGCGGCCCGAAAACTCAGGTGATTGGCGACCGCCAGGAATACGTTCAGGGCGAACAGGTCGCCGCTTGTCGATTGGTGAATATCTTTCATCGCACCATCAAGCATTGTTGACATTGTTGTTGCAGTCAAGATTGCCTAGCTTTGAATCCGGCCGAGGAAATTTTGCGACAGGCGAAATTGCACATCGGATCTTCGCCCGACACGGGGATTCGACCTCCGCCGCGAAGATCGAACCGACATCAGCCATGGAGAAGAAGAATGACCATGACAAAGAAAATCCTGATCACGGGTGCCAGTTCCGGTTTTGGCCGTGGCGCGGCGATCGAGCTTGCGCGCCGTGGACACCAGGTTGTTGCAACCGCCGAAGCCTGGCCTCTGGTGCGGAGCCTGCGGTCCGATGCGGCGGAAGCGGGCGTCAAGCTTGAAGTCATCAAGCTCAATCTGCTGGACGACATCGACATCGCCCATGCGGCGACCTACGATCCCGACGTGCTCGTGCTCAATGCCGGTGTCATGGAAAGCGGCTCCGTCGTCGACATTCCGATGGAGCGGGTGCGCGAATCCTTCGAGATCAATGTTTTCGGCCATCTCAAGCTGGCGCAGGGCGTCGTTCCCAAGATGGTGGCGCGCAAGACCGGCAAGGTGGTGTGGACCTCGTCGATGGGCGGCATCCTCGTCATTCCGTTCGTGGGCATCTATTGCGCCACCAAGCATGCCATCGAGGCCATTGCCGGTTCGATGAGGGCCGAGCTGGCGCCATATGGCATCAAGGTCGCCACCGTGAACCCCGGCGTGTTCGGTACCGGCTTCAACGATACCGGCGCGGAGAGCCATACGCAGTGGTACGATGAAAGAACCGCTGTCGCCCCGATGCCGGATTTCGGCAATTCGCTGGCGGATCAAGCCGACCCGAAGGATATGATCGACGCGATGGTCGAGATCATCCCGGCGGAAGATCATCTCTACCGCACGATGCGTCCGCTCGGAACCATCGACGTCGCAAAGCAATGGCAGGAAACGGAGTGGACCCAGAATGCCTGACATTACGCTCGAATACGCGCAAGGCCTTGTCGCGAAGGGGCGAGCGGCGGCCGGGGATGCCGGCATGAAGGCGGTGTTTGCGGTTCTGGACAAGGGCGCGAATCTGGTGGCGTTCTCCCGTATGGACGGGGCCTGGCTGGCATCCAACGAACTGGCGATTGCCAAAGCACGCACGTCGGTGATGTTCCAGGCCCCCACCGACGCGCTGAACGCGCCGTTGGAGCTTGGCAAACCGGTCCTGCATTTCGATCATGTCCACCATGGCGGGCTGCTCCTGGTCGGTGGCGGCGTGCCGCTGTTCGACATCGGCGGGGTCCTGATCGGCGCTCTTGGAGTATCGGGCGGCACGCCCGAGCAGGATGCGGCGATCGCTCGCGCGACCACCGCCGGATAGAGCCACCGCCTCTGCCCGATCCCGGCGGCGGCAAGGACCACCCGATCATTCCGGCCGGTTCTTGCCGCCGATCACGTTGCATCGCCTACGGCTGCGGCCGAGGCGACGACCATCAAGACGGCAGAGCAACCGGCTGTTTCCGATACTGCCTGCCGAACCAAGCGGCCTGCTCGAAACCTGCATTCCGCCGTTGCGCGCCAACAAGACCGCCAGAACGCAGCGTCTGCGGCCGGCCCGTCGGGAGACGCTGGAAGACCCGGCTTCCGAACGCGCGATGACAAGGGCAAGCGGATTCCCCAGGAGCGGCTTGTGGCCGGGGCGGGGAGGGGCAACAGCATCAGCGTGCCGATGGGCTGCTATCGCGTACCCTGACCGGACGGTTACGCTGAAATAGGGTCAAATTATCCCTGTTATGTGGGTTGGCAGGATATATAGACATGTAGTCTTTTCCTAACCCTAACCCTAACCCTAACCCTAACCCTAACCCTAACCCTAACCCTAACCCTAACCCTAACCCTAACCCTGCGATTAGATCCGACGGTCATCCGTTCACGCCGAGGGGCTTCGGAACCGATCCATGCCTGCCTGCGGAACACGGTCTATCAAGATGCACGGGTATTCACGGAAGCAGTTGGTTTGAGCCGAAGTACGTGTATTTCGCGGCTAGCTAATTGGTTTATGGGATCAAGCAAAACAGCCCCGATAAGCGGGGAACGAAAATCAAGAAAGCATCAGGTGTCAAGCGAGCGGAAGGGGAAGTCGCATGCGCAGCGCGCCGACCTCCCGGACAAGAACAAATTGAAGAGAACCATTTCCCAACCAGGCATGCGTGTTGAAGCACATGCCACCGTGTCGTTGAAGACATCTCACCCACGTTCCATCTGCGACTGCAATCCTGCTCCTGCTACATCAGGTTCCCCGCAAGGCATCAATTGTCCGAGGACAAGACCAGGTCGAATTGGGGGTGGCGATATCCGTTGCTGTCATCGGCCTCGATGCCGCAGCACTCCAGGGCCGCCTTCTCGGGGGCGTCGGTGATCATCAGGTCAGGGCGAAGAACTCTCTCGCAGACGCCGGGAGTTGCGTACAGCTCCTTGATCTTCCTGAGAACCGCCGACTTGGGCCAGGGCACCGGCTTGCAGGTCATGAGATCGAAGGTATGGAACTCCAGCTGGCCATCCTCAAGAGGGATGGAGTAGTCGTAGGCACGGGTGCCGGACCCGATCTTCAGGTAGGGGAGTGCGGCGTTGTCCCGAGACCAGTTGACAAGCTTCACCATCGCCTCTTCCGCGAAAACGTTCTGGCGTTCGACCTTGGTCAAGTAGTCAAAACCGGGGAAATCCGACGGGGTCAGGCCGGAGTTCATCGCCAGAAGTCCGAAGAGGGGAAGCTGCGCCTTGATGTAGCTGTCCATAACAGCCTTGCCGGCATCCAGAAGCTGCTCGCAGGTATCCGCAGGCATGCCGAGGCGCGAGGCGACGGTGATCAACTCGCTCGGGTAGAAGTTGAGGAGGCGGTGGGTGCGGGCCTTCCAATCGGGGTGGTGAGGGAAACTCTCGACCTGACGCGCATGATCGTCGCCAAGCACAATCCGGAACGTGTAGAACATCATGACGACATGGTCGCAGATTTCATCCTCCATGAGACTGAGCTTGGCCGTGAACGGGGCACATTGCTCGTTGCGGAGGTCGGGATAGAAAGTGGCGGTGGGATCGAGCGACAATCCGTATCGGATCAGTCCGAACATCTCTTCGACGGTGTCGGCAGCCACGTTGACCCGGGGAGCGAAGCCAGCCGCCTGGAACTTGGAGATCGTCATCTTCACTCCGATGATCTGCTCGGACAGAAGGTCGCCGACCGGAGCATCGATGCCTGCTTCGCGCAACGCAAAGAAATCATGAAGGATGGCCACGACCTGGTCCTTGGTGAGCACGCCATCCAGTTCGTTGTGCCTTCGCCCCTGCTGAAGGTTCGCAACAAGGGAGCTGCGACTGTTCGCAGGCTTGCCCACGGCGGGAAACATCTGCGCGCGATGGTGGCCGAGCTGACGGTGTTTCCAATGCTCGTTGCGATGCTTGACCATGTCGGGCATGCAATGAAGTTTCCAGAACACCTCCTCCGACATGCCCTCGGGCAGGCGGGGCTTGGGCTGGTCTGCCTTGGGGTAATCGTAGATGGGGTCCTAGGATGCTGTCAGCACGAGTTTCGTGACACACTGGAGAGTTACTCACCGCCATTGCCGATGTTCGCTGCGGTTGGATTGGGATGCTGTGAGTATGCTGATGTTTGTTGGGGAAGATGATGGTGATGATGGTGTCGAAATCAGGAGAAATCGCCTGGCTTTATAGAAAGAAGTGCCTCTGGCCAGCGGAGGGTTGTTCCTCCGCGCTTACGCGTGATTGCGCGGATTTGAGCAGGTTTTCGTCAAGCTGACGTGGCCTTCAGCCCGAGGGGGCAGTGCATGCGTCATGCATGTCAGACAATTCGCTTATTTGTACCGTGCCGGAGGGATTATTGCTCCGTGCTGACCCGAGTGGCGCCTTGGCATGCATTAGCGTCACTTGGCATTCCGGCGGAGGGATTGTTGCCCCGAGCTGACCCGAGTGGTGTCTTGGCATGCATTAGCGTCTTGGCATTTCTTGGCATTGGCAGGATGTATATATGTGTATTGTTTGTAAGTTTGTCCGATAAATTGTGCGAATGATTGCAAATAAATTCGTACAGGCGCGACGTTTATTTGTCTCTTTATTCGTTTGTTCGTGCCGGGGTTGGCCAGAAAGATGGCGGCGGCGGCGCAGGCAAACCGTCGAATGGCCGGCATGGCATGTTCGCCCGCGATGCGGGAGAGATCGGCATGTTTGCTGCCCGGCCAACCTGGTCGGCCACTGTGGAGCGGTCGGGGGAAATGCCCTGTCGGCTCATGATCCGGTCCTGCCAGAGCGCCATGTGCGATGGTCGCTTCCGCCGGCAAGCCGGCCTGGATCGGTCGAGCGGAGCTGCGGGTGCAGGTCTCAGGGTTTCCGGCTCGACGATGAGTTCAATGCGCGGAAGGTGAGCGGTGATGGGCGGTCTCGTCGGCGCATTCTCGCCGATGGCAGGCACGTCCCTGGATAGGCATTGAGCCGCGGGCCCGACGATGTGAAATCAGGACATCAGGTTGAGTCCCAGCCGATAGGATGCCCGTTCTCCCGGCAGGAGCTCGGTCTCCCTGGACGCGCGTCTCATGGGTTCAAATGCGAGCGCGTAAACGCCTGACTGAAACGCGCGCCATATACCGAAGTCCGGTAGATTATCCCTGTCGAAAACAAGCTGCGTTCTTATGCCGCCCCCGATTGTCTCATTGCAGAGTTCGACAACGACTTCGGACGTGTCGGTCGCAACCGGGATTTCGCTAAAATAATCAATGAAATTATCCCGAGGAGCCTTATTTTCGGAGTTGAACATCTCCATCTGCGAGGGTTCCAGATTTCCCGCGATTCTGATCGTCTCGTCCAGAAACGGATAGCCGAAATTGACGTGATACAGGATGGCGTGCGGGGTCGGGCGAAAGCCTCTGTTCTCGACAATATCGTTGATCCGGATGGTTCCGCCGAAAACCTCGACTTCCACCCGGCGTCGCAGCACGAGATTCTCGCCAAAGACCGAGCTCTGCCTGACTACGCCCTCCGCCCAAATGACAGGAGCATCCTTCTCCCATTCGATGCCATAGCCGGAGATCGTCGCGCGCTGGCTGGAGATCCTGCCATGCAGCGGATTAAAGACTTCCTTCCGATGCTTATGCATGAAATGGGTTGCATCGCTCCGGCCCGCGGCACCGAAGTGATCCAGTCCGCAGGTGACGATGAAGCCATCCAGATTTCTGTAAAAGCCGACGCCATCTTCGGCATCGACGGAGTTGGGCGGCCAGGGCAGGTTGTTGGCACTGTTCCAGCCGATATTCACCCCGCGCCAGGTCGCGCTGCAAATGTCAAAGCCCCGATCGACGGCGATCTCCAGCCCGAGGCCGGTGGAATTGCGAAGGATGAACAATCGCTGCCCCCGGCCCGGGCCGTCCTCGACCTGCATCAGGCGTATATCGGCAACGCCACGAAGATCGACCGTCCTCTTGCGAAGTTCCGGAAGCGGTCGCGTGCCGACGGCACAGTGGTCTCCATATCCATTTGATGTCACGAGATCCTCTCAGGCCGGGGCAAGCGTCGTCTGGAACGCAGGATGCTCTAGGCGGCTTCGAGGAGCGGACGCAACCTTGCCAGATATGCGTCGCTTCCGCAGGCAAAACGAAGCTTGTCCTGCAGGTTGACCTTTTTCCAGTCGATCGTGTGGGACACGCCGAGACTTGCAAGTATGGCGAGGCCCGCCATGACGTCCCATGTGGAATCGTAGAGCGCGACATAGCCGTCGGTTTCCCCCGTGGCGATCTCGATGAGGGACAGGGTTGAAGATCCGCAGCAGCGGAAATTGATGTTGAGCTCGTCGAATATGAAGCGCAGGAGGTTCAGCCGGTCTTCCGTCGCCAGCGACGGATGAAGGCCGACGCCCGTTGAAGCACGGCTGACGTCGAACTCGGGAAGCTTTGGCACCGGGTTGCCGTTGATGCGCGCTTCGCTCGTCACTCCACCCGTCACCATCAGATCACGAGCCGGAGCGTACACCGCGCCGAAAATGGGCTGATGATCTTCATAGAGCCCGATCGATACGGCCCAGTTGTGGCTTCCGCGCACGAAATTGAACGTGCCGTCGATCGGGTCGAGGACCCAGATTCGCCCTGATCGTCCGGCGATCTCGCCACCCTCTTCGCCAAAAAATCCATCTTGTGGAAACGCTTCCCGCAAGCTCGCAATCAGGTACTCTTCAACCTCGCGATCGGCATTCGTCACCAGATCCAGATGCCCCTTCCTTTCAACCGGCAAGGTCGCCAGCGATCGAAAGTGCCGCAGCGCGATCTCTCCGGCACGGCGGGCTATCGCCTCGACGACGGTTGCCATGGAAGCGGGGGAAGACGGATGGTCTGCATTGTCAGCCATAGGCTTATTTCCTCATATCTACTGAAACATCGACACCATCGCGATGATGCCGATGACTCTTGCGCAGGACCCTTCGACGGGGTGGCTCTGCCCGGCGCTCTAGTCCGCGAACGGCAACCGGGCTGGTGACAGGCCGCAGGCCTTTGTGAACTCGACGATCCAGGCGACGTCGTCGCAGATGAGCATGTCTACCAGACCTGCCTGCATGTGGGATCGCAGCAGGTCGAGATAGTCGAAGCCGTATGCGCGTCTCAAGGCAAAGTGCTGCGGCGGGGGGACGTAGTGGCTGACGCAGACCCCTGCGGCGTGGAGGCTTTCGGCCAGGTCGGGCATGAACTGCGGATAGTCCGTGTTCATGACGTCCATGGCCGCCGAGCGGGCCGTCGAAGCGGGATCAACCAGCCGATGGTAGTTGATGCCCATCGTGCGGATGTCGGGGGCGAGACGCTTGATATCGCGCAACACCACATAATCGAACGAGCTGATCAGCACGCGCTCGATCATATTTGCCTGGCTGAGCAGCCGGATAACCTCTTCGAGATAGGACGTGCCCTCGAACTTGTCCTTGATCTCGACGATAAGGCCAAGGCCAAGGTCCCGGCTGTAGGCCAGGATGTCTTCGAACAGCTCGATCGGCTGGCCGCCAGCCGCCATGCCATTTCGGTTTTTCGTCTTCAGCCCGGTTATCCCGGCATAGTCCATTTGAGAGATCAGCCCTCGTCCGGTCGACGCGTTGTCGAGAATATCGTCGTGAAAAACGACAAGCCGACCATCGCGGGTCATGCGAAGATCGATCTCGCATAACGAAGCCCCGAGTTCCTTTGCCCGCAGCAGGGCAGGGCGGGTATTTTCATGTCCCTCGATCGAATGGCCGCGATGGCCGCCGACGAGTATGCGCCCGGAGCGCGAGGGCAAAAGGTCGAACATCGATTCCTCGTTCATTAAATGCGGGTTCCCCGGCATGTGCGGAACCGGGAAACTCAGGAAGACTGTCGAAGCGGGCTATTTCAGCCCGCTTCGGGCAAAGCTGGCGATGAACCTCTTCTGGAGGATCAGGAAGATGATAACCATCGGCAGGGCGGCCAGCACGCCCGCGGCCATCAGCACATTCCAGTCGGTCGTGTATTCGCCGCGCAGCAGGGCGAGGCCGGGTCCCAATGTCATCCTGTCGATGGATCTGTTGACGACGATCGGCCACAGCAGCTCCTTCCATTCGGCGAGCGTCGTCAGGATCGCCAGCGAGATGATGCCGCTGCGCGCGATCGGCACGACGATCGTCGCCAGGATGCGCAGATGGGAGGCGCCATCGATCCTCGCCGCCTCGATCAGCTCCTTCGGGACGCCGCGGAAGAACTGGTAGAGCAGGAAGACGCCGAACACGTCGAACAGCGACGGCAGCGCGAGCGCCACCAGCGTATCGGTCAGGCGCATCGAGGTGATGATCGAATAGCTCGGGATGATGAAGATATCGCCCGGGACCATGATCAGCGCCAGGATGATCAGGAGAATGAACTTCGCGCCGGGAACCTTGATGATGGCCAGCGCATAGGCCGCCATCGAGCAGATGACGATCGTGCCGATCACCCGCCCGATCGACACGACGATGGTGTTGGACAGCAGGATCGCGAAGGGAAGCCGGTTGAAGACTTCCCGCGTGCCGTCGAGGGTGGCCGGGGACGGTATGATGTTCGGCGGGACCTGCAGCGTCTGCGCCGTCGTCATCAGCGCCGTCGACACCATCCAGGCGAATGGTGCGAGGATCAGCAGGCCGACGAAGGTGACGGCAACGTAGGTCCACCATTGGACGCGATATTGAATCAACACTAGCCGTCCTCCCCATAGTGTACGAACCGGCGTTGAAGCCGGAGCAGAACGATCGAAACGCCGAGGATCAGGATGAGCAGGAACAGGGAAACGGCTGCCGCGTAGCCACGCTGGCCGGCGTCGACGAATGCGAGGTAGTAATAATAGTAGACCAGCGTGAGGCCGTAGTTCGTCGAGACCGAATGGTCGACAGGCGGCAGCAGGATGTAGACCGTGTCGAA
The DNA here is from genome assembly GCF_042429745.1 of Neorhizobium puerariae. Classification (NCBI taxonomy): domain Bacteria; kingdom Pseudomonadati; phylum Pseudomonadota; class Alphaproteobacteria; order Hyphomicrobiales; family Rhizobiaceae; genus Neorhizobium; species Neorhizobium puerariae. The sequence goes on from NZ_JBHMAA010000029.1 coordinate 12,008, forward strand.
CAGCTTCAGAATGCCGATGGTCGACGTCAGGATCACGAAAAACAGCGACGGCGTCAAAAGCGGCAGGGTGATCGAGAAGAACCGGTGGACGGGCCCCGCGCCGTCAAGCATGGCCGCCTGGTAGACATCGGAGGGAATGTCCTGCATGCCTGCATAGAGGATGATCGCGGGAACGCTGAACGAGAGGTAGACCACGATTATCGAAACGACGGCCGTCACGCCGGCCTCGCTCCCGAACCAGCTGACCGGAGAAGAACCCATGGTCTGGATGACGGCGTTGACCAGGCCGTATTGCGTCTGGAACAGCCATCCGAAGACGAGGATGATCGCCGTCGGCAGACAGACCGCCGGCAGGAAGACGATCGCCCGGAACACCGACTCGCCGCGGAACCGGTATTGCATGAGCAACGCGCAGAGCAGCGAGACGATCACGACGCCCGGCACCGCGATCAGGGCAAATTTCACGGTGTTGTACAGTGCGACCACGAGCTGGCTGTCGGAAAGCAGCCGCCGGTAGTTGTCGAGGCCGATGAAGCGCGGCGGGCCGAACGCGCCGGCCTTCGTGAACGAAAGCCAGACATTGTAGCCGAACGCATAGAACCGGAAGACGATCAACCCGGCGAACAGCGGGATCAGAAAGAGATATCCTGCCCGCGCCTGCCGCCACTTCAGCCCCCCGGGCCACAGTTTCCTGTGGCCCGGTTGCGGTTCGGCGCTGTTGAGTGGAATTGGAGCGGCGCTGGTCACCGCAGTGCCTCGTCCAGTGCCTCGTCGATCTTCTTCGCGGTATCGGAAGCAGATACGGAACCTGCGTAGAAGGGACCCATCACCGCACTGTTGATCTTGCTGTTGGCCGTGATGATTTTCGGATACCGGGTGGTGGTGCGAAGGTAGCTCTTGTCGATCGTGACCGACAGCGCTTGCTCCAGGCCGCCAAGCTTCTCGTTCGCCTTCACAAAGGCCGAGAGCGTGGCCTTCGCGGTGTTGGCCGGGAGGCCCGCCCCGCCCTCGGCATGAAGCACGGCGCCCTCATCCGAGGTCAGAAACTTGATGAGCTTCCACGCCTCGTCCTTGTGCTTCGAATTGGTGTTCATCACGTAGACGAGGCCGTTGGTGTCCGTGGTCCACGATCCATTGACCGACGGCATCCGGACAGCCTGAAAGGTGCCGGCCGGAAGATCGGCCTTCGAGAGGAGGCTGAGGTTCCACGAGGGGATTTCGCCCATGGCCAGCTTGCCGGAGATCAGCGACGAAACCGGATTGAAGTCCGAGGAGTCGGCCACCTTGAGGATAAGCCCCTCGTCCTGGAGGGACTTGACCATTTCCAGCGCCTTGGTGCCGGCGGCCGACGACATGGCGCTCTTGTTGTTGTCGATCACCTTGCCGCCAAGCGCGTGAACGAGGCTCGCGACACCGTTGTTGAAGGAATAGTTGTAATAGAGCGGAACGTCGGAGGGGGCCTGTTTCGCCTTCAGTTCCTTCGCGATGCGAACCATGTCCTCCCATGTCCAGTCGGGCTTGGGCGCTTCCACGCCAAGCTTCTTGAAGATGCTGGCGTTGTAGATGAACGTCCAGGCGTCCATGTCCTTCGGCACGCCGTACTGCTCGCCGCCGATGTTGTAGAGGCCGGCGATCTGCTTGTTGTAGCCGTCAAGCGACAGGTTGTCCTTCTTGATGTAGCCGGTCAGGGGCTCCAGGGCGCCGCCCTCGACATAGTAGGACGCCCTCGAGCTCTGCCACATGACGTCCGGCCCCTCGCCGGCGCCGAGCGACGCGTCGAGCTTGGTGTAATACTGATCCGGAGGAACCTGAACGAGCGAGACCTTGATGGCAGGGTTCGCCGTCTGGAATGCATCCACCGCCTTCTGAACGCCAGCCTTCTGGGCCGGGTCCCAGATCATCAGGCTGAGGTTCACGTCGCCGGCGCTCCAGGCGCTGTCGACGCCCGACAGCGACGCAAGCATCATCACGGCCGTACCGAACATGATATGTCTTCTGCTGGCAAACATGGTCTTCTCCCTATTTCCGTTGGAAACTGTTGTTGGGTGGCGCGGCATCGCTACTCAGTTTGCGATGACGAATTTCCTTCTGAGCTTTTCCGGCGCGGTTTCGATGATGGCCTTGGCGCCCGCGTCGGTGACGATCGCGCCGACATCCTCGATCTTCGCGGTGACGGAAAAACTGGACTTCGTGAACTTGGTGTGGTCCGCGACCACGATCGTGCGGCTCGAAACCTCGATCATCGCCTTCTGGATGCTCGCGTTGACCGGCGACCCCGTGAAGATCAGGCCCCGGCCGAGATCGATCGAGGCGGCATTGAGAATGAGCTTGTCGACGTTGAACTGCCGGATGAAATGCTCGGCCAGCGGCCCCCGGAAGGACCGGTTGATCTCGGCGAATTCTCCCCCGACGGAATAGACGCTGGATGCGTCGTGCCGGATCAGTTCGGCGACGATGTCGGCGCCGTTGGTGATGAAGGTCAGCCCCTTGCGGCCCACGAGCAGCTTGGCGACTTCCAGCGCGGTCGTGCCGGCATCGAGAAGGACGACATCTCCGTCGGCGATCATCGCTGCCGCCGCCTCGGCGATGGCTCTCTTCTCCGCCCTTTGGGAAACCGCCCGCGTCGCGTTGGCCGGATCATGCGCCACCTGCGATACGCTGACCGCGCCGCCATGGGTGCGCCGCAGGAGACCCGCCTCTTCAAGCTCGACCAGATCACGCCGGGCGGTCGCGACCGAAATATCAAATCGCTTCGTCAGCGTCTTGATATCGAGGAACAGCTCCTCGCGAAGCAGGTCGACAATCTTCTCCTGGCGGTCTTCGGCGGTATTCAGCACGGCGGTTCCAGTTCAATATATGACGAATATCGCTCATACCGAGCGAATATGTTCGTTGTCAAGTCACCAAAACATGAAGGTTTTGTGACGTTACGTTGACGTATTGAACGGAAACAAGCGCCGTGCTACAGGCGTTTGCGAAGTATTGCATATCGAAATCGACGGGATGAGCGATTTCGTTCATATCAATCATGTCGCTGCGTCCCTCGCGGATCAGCCCGCGCGGCGGCGGCAGGTATGACTATGGGAGCGCGGGGAAATCCCGGTTTGCGGGTGAGAGGTTTCAACGTTTTGCTGGCCGCGGAAGCGCGCCGGCGCCGGTGGGCAGCACCCTCCCGGGCTGTCCGCCGGCCCTCTCGACCCGCAATGGAAGACCGAATGACGATCACAAGAACAGTGAGCCATGGAGGAGCTGCAAGATGGCAGGATTGGCAATCGACAACGTAAGGAAGACCTACGGCGCGTTGAACGTGCTTCACGGGGTATCGGTTGACATAGAGGACGGAGAATTCGTCATCCTTGTCGGCCCGTCCGGTTGCGGGAAATCGACGCTGCTGCGGATGATCGCCGGCCTTGAGGATATTTCGGGGGGAGAGGTCCGCATCGGTGATCGCGTCGTCAACGACGTGGAGCCGAAGGAGCGCGACATCGCGATGGTTTTCCAGAACTACGCGCTCTACCCGCACATGACCGTCGCCAACAACATGGCCTATTCGCTCAAACTGCGAAAAATCCCTTCCGCGGAGATCGCCACCCGGGTCAGGAGCGCGGCAGGCATTCTCGGCCTCGAAAAATATCTCGACCGTTTCCCCCGGCAATTGTCCGGCGGGCAGCGACAGCGCGTTGCGATGGGCCGGGCAATCGTCCGCAATCCGCAGGTCTTCCTCTTCGACGAACCCCTGTCGAACCTCGACGCGAAGCTGCGCGTCGCCATGCGCGCCGAGATCAAGGAACTGCACCAACGGCTGAAAACCACGACAGTGTATGTCACCCATGACCAGGTCGAGGCCATGACGATGGCCGACAAGATCGTCGTCATGCATGACGGCGTCGTCGAGCAGATCGGCGCTCCGCTGGAGCTCTACGATCGTCCGCGCAATCTGTTCGTCGCGAGTTTCATAGGCTCCCCGTCGATGAACTTCGTGCGCGGCAGGGTTCGGGACGGTGCATTCACGAGCGAGGACCGTTTGCGGCTGCCACTGCCACAGGCAACCGCCAGGGCCTTCGAAGGCCGCGCCGCAACCTATGGCGTCCGCCCGGAACATTTCCGCCTCACGACCGCCGGCGCGGCCGACGGCGTTCCGGTCGAAGTCGTCGTGGTCGAGCCGATGGGATCGGAAACGCAGGTGGTCGTTCGCGATCCGAATGCAAGGCCCGATCCTGCCGCGGAAGGAAATCAGGATCTGGTCTGCGTCTTCCGCGAACGGATCTCCGCCAGGCCCGGCGAGACGATCCACGTGGCGCCCGAGGCCGACAAGATCCATCTGTTCGATGCGGATAGCGGCCTGCGGCTCGTATTCGACGCCCGGTAGTCAACCATCCGGAAGGGGACCTTGCCTGTTGCGAGGCAATTTTCCTTCCCGGAAGCCCGGAGGATTCTCCGGGGCCTCGCATGTCTTGAACATCGCCATAACGGCTGTCGCGGCCGTTATCTGCGGGCCGGATTTTTCCGACCCGCGGTTCCTCCCGGAGGCGGGGCCATCGGTCGCCGGCCGATGGCCCTTCCGGGATTCGGGTGGAGAGAAGCCAGCCTGCAGTATCAGGATGCCTGTCCCGGGCCTTCGGCGCCAAGCTCCGGACCGGCCTGGCAAACCGGCCCCGCATTGCGATCATGTCCACCGTGGCGGGCTGCTCCCGGTCGGCGGCGGCGTGCCGCTGTCCGACACCGGCGGGGCCTTGATCGGTGCTCCTGGAGGTATCGGGCGGTCGAGGATTTGATTTTCGTCCCTGTTGGTAATACCTTTCCGAAATCTGGTATTACGAGGTCACGAAAATGACGACGACGGTCACGGCAAAAGGGCAGGTCACGATCCCGAAGGCGGTTCGGGACCTGCTTGGTATCGTTCCCGGCAGCAAGGTCGATTTCCATCGGGCCGCTGACGGAAGCGTTGTGCTGACGAGGGCCGACAAGACGCAGCCGACGAGCCGCTTCCAGAAACTTCGCGGCCATGCCGGGAAAGGACTCGATACCGATGCCATCATGGCGATGACGCGTGGCGAACGTGACCCTCGTTGACACCAATGTCCTGCTCGATCTCGTCACCGATGATCCGGTCTGGGCGGACTGGTCTGTCGCGCAGCTGGAAACCGCGAGCCTTGCAGGACCATTGTTGATCAACGATGTGATCTATGCGGAACTTGCCGTCCGTTATGAACGCATCGAGGAACTGGATGCGTTCATCGAGGAGGCTGGCCTGGAACTTACATCGCTGCCGCGCGCGGCGTTGTTTCTCGCCGGAAAGGTATTTACGCACTATCGCAGGGCCGGCGGTTCGCGCACCGGCGTGCTGCCGGACTTTTTCATCGGCGCGCAGGCCGCCGTGCAGAAACTGCCCCTGCTGACGCGGGACATCGGCCGTTATCGGACCTATTTCCCGACCGTTGAGCTGATCACCCCGGGTTCGTAACGTCGCATGAGGCGGGGGAGGGGCTTCGCCTACAGTCCGGAAGCCTTGGTGAGGTTGATCCGGAACCGGTCGCGACGGCGCTGGTATCGGCGCGTCATCTCGGCGGAAGCGTGGCCGAGCTGTTTTTGGACGTAGCGTTCGTCGACTTCGGCGGATGAGGCAAGCCCGGCCCGCAGCGAGTGGCCGGAAAACTTGAGAGCGCGCTCGATTTCGTTCAGGTCGCCGCGTATGCCCGCCGCCAAAGCCGTCTTCTTGACGAGGCGGGCCACCTGCCTGTCGGCCAGACGATCCGGCCCGACATTCCTGCCTTCGCCCGTCACCCTGCGGAAGAGGGGGCCGTGCGCGATCTTCGCGAATTTCAGCCAGGCCTGCAGCGCGGCGACGGGGCAGGTGGCTTCCGACGAGCCCCGGCCGATCTCGACTTCGCGCCAGCCGGTCTTGCCGCGGAGGAAGGCCACCATGCCCTTGTCGAGGATCTCGATCCAGCCTCGGCCGTCTTCCGTCTGGTCGCGGCCGACGTCGAACCCGACGATCTCGGACCGGCGCAGGCCGCCGGCGAAGCCGAACAGCAGCATCGCCCGGTCGCGCAGGCCCCGCAACGTGCTGCGGTCGAGCGTTTCCAGCATGGCGATCAGCTGTTCGGGCAGCACGGCTTCCTTCTGCCGGGGAGGGGCGGCGTGGGTGTTGCGGATGCCGGCGAGCACGGTGGCGATATGGCGGTCCTTGCGGTCGAGGGCGAGGCCGCGCTGGGTATAGTTCCAGGTGAGCGACGACAGCCGCCGCTCGATGGTCGAAACGGAGTTCGTTCTTGACCCCGGCCCGGCCGTGCCCGACGCGCAGGCGGTGATGTAGAGGCCGACGGTGTGCGGATCGGGCGGCAGCACGTCGAGCCCCTGCCGGCGGCACCAGCCGGTGAAATGCCTCCAGTCCGAGGCATAGGCCTTGCGGGTGTTGGCGGAGCTGGCCGCCTCGACATAGGTCCGCGCCCGATCGGCGAGCCGTTCGAGATGCGCTGGCAGCGCCGGGGTCGCTTCCGGAAGGGGAGAGGGGAGGCCGGCGCCCCGGGGGTCCGTGTCGGCCGCCGCGCCACCCGGGCGGGAAAGGTCGGCCTCCGGCGGTTCCGGGCCTGTCGCCGGGCCGCTCATGCCGGTGTCTCCCAGGGATTGACGATGGAGACGTCCGTATCCTCGAAATCCCTGACGTTGCGTGTGACGAGGATCAGGTCGTGGACGATCGCGGTCGCGGCGATCAGCCCGCCGATATCGCCCCTTGGCCCGATGGCGGCGATGCGGCCCCATTCGACGGCGATCTGGTCGGTCACCGGCAGGATGCGGTCGGCATGGTCGTGGCGCAGCCTGCGCAGCCACTCGGTGAGGTGCGCGGCGGCCTTGTGATCCGACTTCTGTTTCAGCGCTATGCCGCGCATGATTTCGCCAAGCGTCAGGGCGCTCAGATGGATGCCCAGCGGGTCGACCGAGCGCAGCCAGGCCACCGCCTGCGGCGTGCCGCGTCGCGCCTCCGACACGATATCGGTGTCGAGAAGATACATCAGAAGGCGACGTCGCGGCTCGGGGTCTTGGCGCGCACTTCGACCGCGTCGGCAAGCGCGTCGTCCCAGGCGGGGCCGCCGAGCAGATCGTCGACCAGCGTCGGCCGGCCGGCGCGCAGCGTGTCGTAGTCGCGGGCGGACAGCACCACCGCCGCACGCTCGCCGCGCAGCGTGACGACCTGCGGTCCCTCGCGGCGCGCCTTCTGCACCACTTTCGAGAACTGGTTCTTGGCGTCCTGCAGTTGCCATTCCATCGAACTGCTCCAAGCTGGCTAGCCAGTCTAGCTATATAGCTCCTTTGGCCGATGGATGAAAGAGCGGATTTTTCACCGCTCCGAGGGCTGTCTTTCCCGATCCGCCGTCGTTCAGCGCGACGCTTCCCGACCTTCGCGGGAATCCGGGATCGGGCGCTTCAGCCGGTTTCGACGACGAACATCCTCGCTTGCTGAGCCTCCCGGCGCTCGGCCTTGATCGGGGCGTATTTCTCGGAATTGTAGAAGGCCAGCGCCTGGGCCAGGGTCGGAAACTCAAACACGCCAGCCATCGGGAGAGGCGCCTCATCGCCTTCAAGAACCTGCGCAACCGGACCGAAGTGCAGAATCCGCCCGCCTGCCTCCCGCAGGGCCGCCTGAAAACGAGGCGCGAGCGCCGCCTGCCTGGCGGAATCGATGACACGCAGATTGATATGAACATATGCCGGCATAGTACTTCTCCAAATAATGCATATACACTATTATGTCCGCACAGGATTGTCGAGGACGTGGATATGAGCGGATTTGATCCGGAATCTCTGAAGGGCGTCGCAGCGGAATGTCCGGGCTTTCAGGCCCGTGCGACGGCGCGGGCCGTCACGCGCTATTACAACGCCTGCTTCAAGCCGCTCGGGCTGACGGCCGAGCAATTCAGCCTCCTGGTCGGGATCGGAGCGGCCGAGGGCGCTACGGTCGTCGATCTTGCTGTTGGCGCAGGGGTCGACGCGACGACTCTCAGCCGAAATGTCCAGAACCTGGAGGCGCGAGGCCTCGTCCAGGCTGAAGGCGGACGCGGCCGCGCGGGAAAGCGGCTGAACCTGACCCATTCCGGGCGCCGCCTCATGGCAGAGGCCCTTCCTCTATGGAAAACCGCCAAGGCGGAACTGTCCCGCCGGATGGGCGATGAACGGCTTCGATCGGCGACACGGGCAATGGCGCAATTGGCCAGGGCGGCGGCCTCGACGCAGGATTCCGCCCGCCCCGAAAACGCTCTTTCTATATAAGGAGAGCAATGTCCGATAAGGCAAGATTATCGGACGTTTTTGACGGCGACGGGGCGTGCGGTTCAATGCAGTATTTCCCGCATAAACCGCGCATTTGATTTATTCTCCATTCCATGGATTCGCTCGCGCCCGCCACCGGACCAGCCTTGACCTCGTCACTCCGCTTACCGAGCTGGGCGCTATCGCACGGCCGCGACATTGGCGAAACTGAGGCGGCCTTTGCCGCCGGTATCGCCCTGAAATCGCTCGACGATCTGATCCGCGCCGAGCCGCCATGGCTCGGCTGCCGGCGCGATCGCCTTGCTCTCAAATCGGCCGCCATTGTTTCATCAGAATGGCATGGTGGCGGTCTCACCGGTCTGCTGTGCTCCCAGTCGAAGCGCATCCCGGAGCCTCTGCTTTTCGGCTTCAGTGAGCATGGCCGCGCCGAAGCGAATGCCGTCCTGCCAGGCTGGGCCCCGCTCCCATGCCTCGGTGTAGGCAAGGGCGAGATCGGCATGCCGTCGTGTCTGATCGAGCGCTTCGAACAGGAGCGAGGACTGTCGGATATCTTTGTCCCGCTTTACGGCGCTTTGGCCGTCGTTGCGGCGTCGAGATGCGACGATGAGCTTATGGACTGCGTATCGTGACGGATCGGGAACCGTTACGGGGATGCCGCCCTTATGCAGAAGCATCGTTCTCGTTGGATCGCGGATGAGGAAGTCCAGGAAGCGGAGTGGATCGGCGCTTGCACCGCCAAGGGCAGGCATGCGGGCGGGTTGATCGACATGGTCGTCGCTTCCTCTATTCGATGTCAGGAATTCGACCCTGTATCCTGTGGCGTTTTGAAACGCCGAAGAAGCTGCCGCGCCTGATCGATGGGGGACCGGTCGGAAGGTTTCATCCACGGCCCGCAGTAAATCCAATATGGGGGGTAAGCTGTCTTCCACCTCGCGCGAGATCGCATAGTCCTGGGCGATGTCCGCATCTCCCGTCAGAAGGGCTGCAGCAGGAAGTCGAACACCGAGGATGCCGGCATATGTCTGGAACGCCACGGTGCCGATCAAGACGCCGCGAAGCCGGAATAATCCGCCGGCTGCCAGCGCTTCGACAATATCGCCTGACATTGGATCAGGTGCGATCATGCCGCCGTCGCGGGTAAGAGACGAGACCATGCGCCTGCGAGCGCGATAATCATCCTTTTCGCGTTTGAAGGTTTCAACTCGCTGAGAGATCTCAGGATCATCGACCGGGCCGACGTAGCGGCGTTTCTTGCTGCCGGTTTCGTCCGATAGATCGAAATACCAGTACCGCCTGCCTTTTACGGCTGCCTTGACGAAACGCCCCTCGGCTGGAAAGTCGGCCGTCCATGCTGCATCCGTTGCACGCTGCCCCAATTCCGCAAGCATGGTCTGGTACACGAGATCGATCGACTTCATGACTGGGCTCAGGCGTTATTACCATATTTTATAAAAGGTAATAACTGATGTCAGGTGAAAAGGAAAGGGAGTTGATACCGTTTGGTCGGTATCGTCGCATTGCCGACGCTCCCGTTGGGGCCGCCCTCGATGAGGGTGTTTTGCCGGCCCTGCGCCGGTCTCAACTGGACGGGTTGGCGCTGGGGCGCCGTCTGGCCCGGGAGTCTCGCCGAGATCGGCAGGAACGATGCGGCCTCGGCCGTTCCGAGGAGCCCGGGCAGCCGGGCGGCTTCGAGGGTCGGCTTGGTCAGCGGCCCCGGTCATCGCGTGAGCGTATCCGTGCGAGCGCATCGCGCTCGAGTTGCTTCACATCGACGCCTTCAAACGGGTCGGAACCGTAGTCCTGGTCACTCCCGGTGTTCGTTCTTGGGCCATGACGCCGTTGCAGGGCGTCATGTTCCAACTGGCTCAGGTTGGCTCCTTCGAAGGCGTCGGAGCCGTATTCGCCGTCGCTGGCGTGATCCGTCGCGCGGGCATGCCGCTGCCGTCTTGCGTCACGTTCCAGTTTTTCCAGGTCCACGCCGATGAATGGGTCCGATCCATATTCGTCGCTCCGCCCCCTCGCCGTGCCGATAGCGGCTGTTGGGTGCGCATGTTGGTCCACTTGCGTGTGGTGCGCTGTTTTCTCTGGTTGCCGTGTTCGCTCTGCCAGCGGACGCGCCTGTTGGTATCGCAAATTCCACCCGCCATGCTGCTCTCGCGTGGCCGAATGATCGATCGTTGGCCGATCGCCGCGCTTGTCTGCGAAACGATCGGTCTTGAACCGCTTTGCCTCTTGCGTGGCGTCTCCCGTAACTCCCGGATCGTCGGTCGGCGGATGGCGCTTCGCGGAGGTGTGACCGAGAGCCGGTCTGCCTGTTTGCGCGCGCTCGAAGCCGGCAGCGGCCTTTTCAGATATCTCGCGTTCCAGCGTATCGCAGAATGCCGTCAACGTTCTTGAGAAGTTTCGCTCGAAGGAAGCTTCCCGGAAATCACCTCTATTGCTTTTGTTCGCAAGGATCAGTTGGATGTCTTCTCGGACACCGCGCAGAAACCTTTCGGCCGGCTTGCGTTGGTCGCCAACCGGGGTCTTGTAGGGGTTGAAGTCGGCTTGCTTTCCAAGCGCCGTCACGACCTGATTCCGGATCGCCGGGATCGATACGTTCGCCGAGTCCGGGTGGAGTGCAAATTGCCGGCTGTTTGAAAGCCTTTCCCAGGTGCTTTTCAGCCAACGTTGCTGCGGGTCGCGGAGAGGTTCGTTTCGGGCGATCATCAGCGCGCGCATCGCGCTCGGCTCATTTTTCCAGGCCTGCCTGCCGTCGTTGCGCGTTACGACTTCGTTTTTATAGACGGTTTTTCCATTTCGCTGAACTATTGCGATACTGTCGAAATTCCTCGATTTTTCCACATCGACGGCAACGCGGGGCCAGAGGGAATAATAGTGGGAATGTGCGTCCGTACTGGGCAGCACGGTCGTTGCGACGAAGCCGTTCTTTATCGCTTTGTCGAAGCGATCGTGTATCGCGGTGACGCTGGTTATCTTGTCCGTCGCGACGATATTCAGCTGAGTTCTATATCCTCTCGATCGGGCCGTTTCCAGGGCGTAGGCATATATCTCGGGAGAATGGCATGCCTCGAGTATGATATTGTATTTGTTGTCCAGGCTGCGATCGAGAAGTTGCCGATACCAGGTCGATACCGCGAAGCTGTTTCGATCCTCGACCTTGTGATTGCCCTTCATCAGGGCTGCGTTGTTGCCGGGTATGTACGCATTGAGGTCGTCGCAGATGACGATTTGTGTCGGTTGCCCTGCAAAGCCATCTTTGATCTGACGGATCATCGTGCTCTTGCCCGCACCCTGCTGACCGCTCACGACTGCGAAGGTCGGGTTCTCTACCGCATCCCCGGATGCTCCGATTGCCGGCAGGATTTCCGTCCGGAATATTTCCTCCACCTGGGACGGGGACAGGACCGTCCCTCTTTGAGCCGCAGGATCAGGGCTCACCGCTCATGCTCTTCTCGATCTCGGCAAGCCAGGGATCGACCGCCGTTTCGACAAAGCGGACAAGTTCGTCAGTCAGTTCCGCCGCCTTGACGGCGTTGCCGGCGAGAAGGCCCAGCCGACGTGAAAACTCGATGCGCTTGGCGTTTGCCAGCGCGTATTGGAAGGCATTTTCTCCAAAGCTGCCGTGCTGGGCATATTTGAAAGTCATCAGTCGCGATGTGAGCGCCCCAACGTGGTCGTGCGCGTCATTCACGATCTCGAAAGCCGCCTTTTGCCAGTAAGCCTCGGCAAGTCCCAGCTCTTTGCCCGAACGACAATCAATTTCTTCAAGCATGATTCATTCACATGACTGTTGGTGTTCCGTATGTATTTTCCGTGGGAGCAAATATTCATACGTTATTTCCGTATTCAAAACTGTCCAGTGATGTATGGCTACATTTGTAATACATGAAAAATATTGCCGGTGGTGCCCGCGTTTGAAGCGGGACCCGTCGCAAACTGCCCTGTCGGCCGTCGCCAAACCGCCTATATCGATCTGGCCAGGATCATATCGCCGGATGCCTCGTCGCGCGGTCTGTCGCCGCCGGCCTGTATTCCCCTCGCTTTACTCATGTCGGCGAGGCACGGAAAAAACAGGTCGAACCTGGTGCCGAGGCCCGGCCTTGTCCACAGATCCATGGCGCCGCCGAGTTCCAGGACCGTTTGATGCACCACCGGAAGGCCGAGCCCCGTTCCCCCGCTCCCGGATTTGGTCGTGAAGTAGGGCTCGAAGATCTGCGCCGCATCGGCTTCCGGGATTCCCGGGCCGTCGTCCGCGACGCTCAGCCGGACGAAAGTCCCCGGCGCGATGCTGCCATGCGTAAAGGTCCGGTCGGCGGTCTGCTGCAATGAGGAGACGCTGACGGTCACGGTTCCGGTCGTCTTCATGGCCTCGCCGGCATTCTTGACCAGATTGATCAGTATCTGCTGCAGTTTCGCGGGCTCGCCCTGAATCCGGATCGGCAGGCCCGGCAGCAGCGCGTGAACACGGATCGGCGAAGGCACGCACATCTGCAGTTCCGGCATGATCTCGTCGACGGTCCTGACCGCGTCGAAGGACGCCGAGGAGTCCTCGTTTTGGTGACTGGATTCCAGCGTCTGCTCGATGATCGTCCTGGCGCGGTGCCCGGCCTTCTGGATGTTTTCGACATAGCGATGCGGTGACGAACCCGGGTTCAGGGCATCGGCGGCCATCTCCGCGTAGCCGGTGATCGAGGTCAGGACGTTCTTGAACTCATGGGCGACGCGTCCCGCCAGCTCTCTTGCGTTCCTCGATGCTTCGCGCGTGTTGGCGGCGTCGTCGTTGCGCGACTTTCCTTCGATCGCGAGCGCCAGAAGCTGGGTGATATGGTGCAGCGCCTGTGTCTCGTCCCTGAGAATGGCCGAGGTTGCCTCGGTGCATTCCGCAACGAGGAGAACGCCCAGGCTGTCGCTGACCCAGGCCATGGAGCTGATGGCATCGGGTTTCGTCCTGCTTCTGGAACGCAGGCCGTTGAGGCCGCGCCGCGGGCTTTTGGGATAACGCCAGAGCATCTGGTCGCGCGGCGCCTTCCCGCGCTTTCGAAGCTCCGAAAGGGCCTCCTCGACGAGTTTCGCGCACGAGAACGGCTGCAGCGTGGAGGCATAGGCGCGCTCTATCTCCCAGCTTGCCGGGCAGATCGTTATCACCGAGGTGGAGCGAAGCTGGAACAAGGTCTCGATCTTGCCGAGAACGTCCTGGACCCCGATGCGGAACGCATCCTCGCCGGCAGCAAGATGCGCGATCGAGTTGCGGATCGCCCGCATGGAAATCGCAAAACTCCTGCGGCGGCGGCTTTCCCTTCGCCATGAGGACGCGACCGCGCCGAGGACAAGAAGCGGCAGCCCGATCGAGACGACCAGCACCGCGTAAGTCGCAAATGCGCCGGTGGCGGCGAGGCTGGCCGTCGCGGGGATCGGCGGGGATCGCTTTTCGTCGACGATTTCCGGCAAGGGGCGGGGTATCGGGACCGGCACCTGCTCCGTTTTCGGAAGGTCGGCGGGCTGAATATCGGCAGGCGCGACGGCGGGTGTCGCCGCGGGCGCCCTGGAGCGCCGGCGCGTCGAGGGGGCCTCGGCTCCTCCGATACTTTCCAGGCCGCGCCTGATGGGACGCGTCAGGGCCCCCAACGGGTTTTTCCGGATGAATTGCTGCCAGTCGTCGGACTGGATGGCGGCGAGCTGCGGCTGGTTTGCGGCCGGCGGGAGGGGCGATGCCGCGGACGCGGCCGGTGCAATGCAGCGGCGGGCCGGGATCGTGGCCAGCTCGACGCAATCGCTCGACGGAGCGGGCATCCCGTGCCGCGCGTCGGCTTTGCGGGCATTCGCCGAATCGAGCACCAGCAGGGAAACGACGACGCTGAAAACCCCCAATGACCTCCTCATCAGACCAGCCTCATGCTGCTTTCGATCGAGACCGGGCAGTCGATGAAGTAGCCGGCGCCGCGCTGTGTTCTTATATAGTCGCGCCCTTCGCCGCTCCGGGAGAGCTTTCGGCGTAATCTCAAGATGGTGACGTCGACGCTCCGGTCGAAAATCTCCTGGTCGTGGACGCGTGTGGCGCGAAGCAGCTGCTCGCGGGAAAGCACCTGTCCGGGCGCTTCCAGCAGCGCCACCAGCAGGTTCAGTTCGCTTGTCGTCAGCTTCAGCTCGTTGCCGGATGGATCGCACAGGCGCCGGTTGCGCATGTTGAGGCGCCACCCGTCGAATTGATAGATCTTGAGCGATGCGGTGTTTCGTTGCGGAGCGGAACGCAAAGCGCTTCTGACGCGCGCCAGCATCTCGCGCAGGCTGAAGGGCTTGGCGATATAGTCCCGGGCGCCGAGTTCGAGCCCCTCGACCTTGTCGCCTTCCTTGAGCCGGTCGCCGCTCATGATGATGATCGGTACGTCGCCCTGTTCCGTCAGGGCGCGCACGATGTCCATGCCGTCCTCGTTTCCGAGGTTCATGTCGACAAGAAGAAGGTCTGGTTTCTGGGTGATCAATCGGCGTTTCAGGCCGGCGCTGTCTTCAACGACACTGACACCGAAGTCGTGCTGCGCAAAATATTCAGCCAACATGGCGCCCAGGGACGCGTCGTCATCAACAATGAGAATATTCTTCATTACAAATCTCCTTCTGAAGTGAAAACGCCCACGGTCAGAAATCTTATTTATCTGAAGCTACTACTCTATTTATTCCCCGGCGCTACCTGCCTTCGTTGAACATATTACGTACAACCAATTGTCGAACGAGGCAAAATTTGGGCAAATGCGATATTGTGTGGGCATCTGCCCGTGAACTGCACGTTGTGTGTAACACTTCGGTGACGGCTGGAGCGGCGTGCGTCCGCACTGACGTACCGCTCTAGCCGGTGCTTCGCAGCCTGCTTTCCGACAGCAGGCCGCTTTCGTCCAGGATCGGATGGGCAACCGAGACCAGATGGGCATTGATGCGCTTCAGGTCGCGCAGCACGTCCAGATGCAGCGAGCTTGTCTGCAGGCTGTCGGCGCGTCCTTTCCGCAATCGTTCGAGGTGATGCGCGGCCGAGCGCTTCTCCATGCGTCGAACCTCCACCTTGAGGTCCATCATCCGCTTGGCCAGATTGAAATCCCTGGTGACGAATATGGTCTGGGCCACCCGCATGTTGTCGATGGTGAGATCGAACATCTTCCTCAGCTCGCGGTAGCCGTCCTCGGAAAACCGGAGACCCAGGGAGGCCTTTTTTCCGATCTGCTCGGTCAATCCCTTCTCGATGATGTCGCCGATGTGCTCCAGGTTGATCGCATAGTCGATGATGGTGATCGAATGTCTCGCATCGTCGTCGCTCAGTTCTCCACGGCAAAGCTTTGAGAGATATATCTTTATCTCCTGTTGCAGCGCGTCCACCCGCTTTTCCAGCGCCCCGATTTCCGAGAGTTTCGAAAGGTCGTTGCTCTCGAAAGCGTCGGAGGCGCGCAGCAGCATGCGCTCGACCAGGTCGCCGACGCCCAGAACTTCGCGCGTGGCGCCCGCAAGGGCGACGACCGGCGTGGAGAGCGCCTGCATGTCGAGATATCTCGGTCCCGCCGTCGTTTGCGGATCTTCGGGGAGAAGGGCCGCGGTCAGCCGGGAAAGCGGAAGCGAAAAGGGCCATGCCAGGGCCGCCAGGGCGATGTTGAAGCCGAGATGAGCGTCGACCGGCAGCTTTTCCGGGCCGAACGGCAGCAGGTCGAACAGGGTCGCGCCGTAACCGGCAAGGGGAAGGGCGATCAGGCAGCCCGCCCCCCTGACGATGAGATTTCCCAGCGCGACGCGACGCGCCGCGACCGAGCCGCCCAATGTCGCGATGACCGGCGGAATGGCGCCGCCAAGGTTGGCGCCGAGCACCAGAACGACGATCAGCGCGGGTGACAGCGCACCGGTTGCCGCCAGCGAGAGCACGAGCACGACGGCGGCGAGGCTGGAGGACGCAACCAGCGCGATCGTCGCGGAAAGCAGGAGCGCCACGGGCCAGGCATTGTCGAGCAGGGTGACGAAGCTTGCCAGCGCCGCGGATTCCCGCATCGGCGCGGTGGCGTTGCTGAGGAGATGCAGCGACAGCAGCATCAGCCCGATGCCTATCAACGCCACTCCGCCGCCCTGTCTCGCCGCCGAGGCGTTGCGATAGAGGACGATGCCGGCCAGCAGCAGCAGGGGAGACAGCCACGCGATGCCGGCGGCGACCACCCAGGCGGTTATCGCGGTTCCGACGTTTGCGCCGAGCAGAACAAGCTGGGCCATGCGGGGCCTGACCAGACCGCGCTCGACGAAGGACGCGGTCATCATCGCCGTGGCGGTGGAGCTCTGCAGGGCGATGGTTGCGGCGAGGCCCGAAAGGAAGGACCGCGCGCCGCTTGCCGTGCCGGTTGCGAGACCGGTCCTGAGCCTGGCGCCAAACGCACGCGACGTGCCGTCCTTGACCTGGGCAAGGCCGAAGAGAAGCAATGCCACCGCACCGCACAGATTGATCATGACGATCGTGGACTGCATGACCCGCCTTTCCGCGAATGACTGGACGCCGACCGGTTTCTGTCCGTACCCGCCTCGTGTTTGCCGGCGCCTGGCGCGTCCGGAACCGACCTTCGGGCCGACATCGCCCGGGCGGCAAAGCGGAACGTTCCGATCACCGGCCCCGGGCGCTTTCGAGATTCATGCCGCGATCCGCAAACCGGAATCGGCGGAATAGAGATGGGTGTCCTTGGGATCGAACGCGAAACCGAGCCGCTCGCCCGGGCCGACGCGGATGTCCTGTGAGACCGTCGCCGCGAACGCGGCGTCGCCCACCAGCGAATGGATGATCCGGGTCGATCCGAGCTCCTCGATGAATTCCGCACAGGCGGTCAGCGCGCCGGGAGTGCCGGGTTCCACGAGGCGAACCGACTCGGCGCGGATGCCGAAGACGACCGCCTGTTCCGCATATTGTCCGGATACTTCCGGCCGGACCTTGATGTCGGTGCCATGGGGGTCCCGGAACCGGCCGTCGGCGGTGATGCTGCCTTCGAGCAGGTTCATCGCCGGAGTGCCGACGAAGCCGGCCACGAACCTGGTCGCCGGATTGTGATAGATTTCGGAAGGCGTGCCCACCTGCTCCACGCGCCCGCCGTTCATCACGATGATGCGGTCAGCCAGCGTCATGGCTTCATGCTGGTCGTGCGTGACGAAAATGGACGTGGCGGCAAGCTGGCGGTGCAGCCGCCGGATTTCCGCGCGCATCACCACCCTCAGCTTGGCGTCGAGATTCGACAGGGGTTCGTCGAACAGGAACACGGCCGGCTTGCGGATGATGGCCCTTGCCATCGCCACCCGCTGCCGCTGGCCGCCGGACAGTGCGGCCGGCTTGCGGCCGAGATAGTCGGTCAAACCGACGATCTTCGCCGTTTCCTCGACACGCCTCTGGCGCTCGGGCTTCGATACGCCCGCCACCTTCAGCGCATAGCCGATGTTGGCGGCAACCGTCATGTGCGGGTAGAGCGCGTAGTTCTGGAAGACCATGGCGCAACCGCGCTCCCGCGGCTCCAGGCGGTTGACGATCCTTCCGTCGATCGCCATGTCGCCCGACGTGATATCCTCCAGGCCGGCGATCATGCGCAGAAGGGTCGACTTTCCGCATCCGGAAGGCCCCAGGATCACGACAAACTCGCCGGAGCTGATTTCGAGGTCCACCCCGTGTATGACCGGATGGTCACCATAGGATTTCCGAATGTTGCGTAACGAAATCGGTGCCATGGGAATTCCCCTTTTTGTGTGCGGATTATGATTGCGGGTTTCGCGGATTGCGCAGGAAGTGATATCCGGCCAGCGCGCAGGCGCCGCGGTTGAGCGAGGTCTCGTTGATCGGGGTGACGACCGGCCACCGCAGCAGCCGGCGCGCATCCTCCGGGCTCAGCAGGTTGCTGCCGATGGGTTCGAGCCGGATGGCCGAGCAGATCGCCTGGAGGATGGGACCGGGCATATAGGAGCAGACGAACAGCCGGTCGACATCGTATGTCCTGACGACCATCTGGGCGGCGGGGGTCAGGGAGGCGCCGGCTTGCCTGCACCAGTCGCCGACGGAGGGAGGAAGCTCTCCGTCATGGCTCCAGTCCTCGACCCTTTCGAGATCTGCAACCTTGAGGAAATTCCCGATCGTCGGCCGGAAATCGTTCCTCGGAACGAAGTTGCCGATTTCGCCGGCGTTGGCCGAGACCCCTTCATAGAGTTCATTGTTGTGGACGAGGGCCCCGCCGACGCCTCCGCCGAGGTAGAAGCAGAAATAGTGGCTGTGCCGCCTCGACAGACCCTCGCGGATCGTGCCGACCGCGATTGCCTTGGCGTCGTTCTGGATGGTCACGGGGAGCGAGAAACACGTCTCGAAATGTGCTTTCAGGTCCACGCGCGACCATGCGAGGGGATTGCCTATCGAAACGACCCGGCGGCCCTTCTCGATGAAGAAACCCTGTGCGGCGATCCCGATGCCGACGAAACGTTCCGTCGCGCCGACGGCGGCGAACGCTTCCGTGATCATCGCGGTCGCCTTGTCGAGCGTCCGGTCCGGTTCGCGGAAATCCCCGCCGACCTCCCTTTTGTAGAGGCGCTCGCCGGCCAGGTCCTCGACCGTCACCACCAGACGCTCGTTTGCCAGCACCAGGCCGAGGACGAGCAGGCTTCCCGTTCGAAAGATCAGCCTTCTGGACGGCTGGCCGCGGGTTCCGGTCGATTCCGCCTGTTCATCGAGATAACCGTTGTCGACAAGACCCTTGACGGCGCGCGTCATGGTTTGCGGGGAAACGCCGAACTGGTGGGACAGCTCGAAGCGGCTCGGCGCCGCCCCGGAAATCACGGTCTCGAGCGTTTGAAGTTGAAGCTCGTTCAGCTCTCGATGAAACGTCACAGGATCAGCCCGCTTTTCTCAGTTTCAACCTTAGTCCCAACGGCAGAGGCCGGTCATAGTCCGCCTCCACGTCTTCATAACCCCGGCAGAAATTTCCCGGTCTGAGGATTGCGCCCCCGAAGGGACGGAACAGCTGGACCGAGCCTCCGCCGTCGAGATGCATGCCTTCCATCGCACCGTATCGCTGCAACAGTTCGGCGATATCGAACAGCGTCGCTCCCTGCGCGATCACGTCACGCGAGGCATAGGTGGATTTGCCTTCCACGGCGAGGAGAAACAGACCGCCGCCGGCATCGATGCCGGCGCCGAGCCTTGCGGCGCGTGTTTCATGCCAGTCCGCCTTCCAGTTGTAGGGCGATGGCTGGACCAGGTCTCCGGAAGCTCCTTCTATGAAGACCCCTTCCTTTTCGAAGATGGCGTCGTCGCTCAGCGCGGCGCCGCCTCTCACGAGCCGCGGACCGGCCTGCACACCCTCCACGACCGTGCCGTTCCCGATGGAATACGAGACCGGCCGCCCCTGCCGGAGAGCGTCGAGCAGGCCGGGATCGGGCTCATTCGGAAAGCGCAGCACGCAGCCCGTCCTGGGAACCGGCATGCCGCCGCCCCGGGACATGGCCACGGCGAAGCGCCCGACGACGGCGACCTCGACGGCATTTTCGTCCCGCGGCGTCAGACCGTCGATCGTACCGTAGTAACGGGCGATCGCGATAGGCCCGGCCGGCTCCTCCCGGAACGCTCCCGACGCATGGGAACGAAGAACGGTTCCGTCCGGAAGGGTCACGGCGACATCCGCGAAGCAGAGGTTCCTGATCGCGCTCGCCTCGCCGTCGAAGACCAGGCACGCCCTGGGAACCTGGGGAGGGTACCGGATCACGCCCGCCGCCGCGACCATCCCCACGGGGTCGCCATACGCTTCGAAATGGGTATCGAGCTCCCTGGGCTCGAAAAGGAAGTAATTGGCGTTCGAGAAGATCTCATCCCTGGCGAGACCGGCGCTGCGCAAGCGCATGTAGTCGGTATAGGCAACCGGGACGGGGTATTTCGAGGGCGCGGAGCTTCGTCTGTCGCTCCAGAGTTCGCAGGCGGACGCCCCGGCCTTCTCATATTGCTGCGCCATGGCCGCCGAGCGGGCGGCCCAAAGCTCCATCTTTTTTCCCTGAAGCTCCACCACGCTCTTGTCTTCTCCGGCGCGGCGTTCCGGGGGCGGAACCTGGTAGGTCGGCGCGCCGAGCCTCGCCGACGCCAGGGCTGCTTCGATCGATGCGACGGCCTCGCCCGGCGGCGAGTCGTTGAATGGCTCTACCTGGAATCGCTCGACGTGAACGACCGCAATATTTGCCTTAAGTCCGGAAGCAAGGGTCACGGTCTCTTTTCTGATAGATTGCATGGTAGAGCCTTTCATTTCGATCATTACTTCACGCCGCCCGCGACAAACCCCTGGATGACGTATCGCTGGCCAAGAATGTAGATCGCCACCAGGGGCAGGGTGGAAATGACCGACCCCGCCATGAACCAGGTCCACTGGGCGTCGAACTCGCTCACCAGGCTGATGAGGCCGCGCGGGACGGTGTAGAGTTCGGGCGAATTCAGGTAGAGGATCGGGCGGAGAAGCTCGTCCCAGCTGTGAATGAAGGCGACCACGAAGACGGAAATGAGCGCCGGCACGGAAAGCGGGAGATAGATATCCCGGAAGATCCGGAAGGCCGATGCCCCGTCCATGCGCCCGGCCTCGGCGTAGTCGTTCGGCAGGGCCGAGAAATACTCGCGCAGCATGAATGTTCCGAACGATCCGACGAGGAATGACGGCACGATCAACGGCAGGAACGTGTTGATCCATCCAAGCTGCCGCATCAGGAGATATTCCGGGATGATCGTCACCTCGTTCGGGACGAACGCCGTCGCCAGCACGACGGCAAAGAGAAAATTCCGCCCGCGAAACGGGACCTTCGCGAAGACATAACCCGCCATCGCGCAGGTGATGACCTGGCCCACCGCGGCCGAGGTCGAGACAATCAGCGAATTGACGAAATAGGTCGTGAAATCCCTCTCGGTGAGCACCGACGTGTAGTTCGCGAAGGGTGCGTCGGTCAGGAGCTGCGTCGGCACGAAGCTCGGCGGCAGGCGGAAAAGGTCCGCCGGCTCCTTGAACGAGGTGATCAGCATCCAGAGAAAGGGAGACAATGTCATGAGGGCGTAGAGTGCGAGCACGCCGTAGAGGGCGGCAAGGAGCGACCTTTTATTCATGGACCCATCTCCGGCGAACGTAGAAGTTGGTGAGTGTGATGAGGCCGACCACGAAGCACAGCAGATATGCGAGGGCCGAGGCATAACCCATCTGGAAATGCACGAACGCATTCTCGTAGATGAAGAAGGCGAGGGTGCTGGAGGCGCCGTTCGGCCCCCCGCCCGTCAGGGCGTAGGTCAGCTCGAAGGTCTGGGTCGACCGGACGAGCGCGATGATCAGCACGAAGAACAGGCTGCGGGACAGAAGCGGTATGGTGATCTCGAAGAACTGCCGAATCCTCCTGGCGCCGTCTATCTTCGCCGCCTCGTAGACGGAGGGGTCGATCGTCTGGAGCCCCGCGAGGAGAAGTAGCATGTAGAAGCCGCTGTCCTTCCATATGGCGACGATCGCCACGGCCGGAAGCGCCCAGGTCGGATCGGCCAGCCATGCCGGCGGCGCGGAAACGCCGAGCCAGAGCAGGAGGTTGTTGAGGATTCCGAACTTGGTCGAGAAAATCCAGCGCCACGCCAGCGCGACCGCGACGGTTGAGGTGATGTAGGGGAGGAAGAATGCCCCCCGGAAGAACGCGGATATCCGCAATGCGTTGTTCAGCAGGACGGCCAGGACCGTCGCCAGGGCGATTGCGCCTGGAACGTAGAGAAGGGTGAACCATGCCGTGTTGAGGAAGACCTTCGCCGCCGCCGGCGAGGTGAGGATCTGGATGTAATTGTCGAGACCGACCCACCGGGGCTGGTCGAAGATTTGCCACCGCGTGAACGACATGATGAACGCCCACACCACCGGCACCAGGCGGAAAACCGTCAGGCCGACAAGCGTTGGCAGCAGGAAGAAAAGGGCGATCCAGGGGAATGCGCGGGCGTTACTCTGCATGGTGCTCTCCTGCGCCGGGAAAGAGAGGCTCTTTCCCAGCAACAAAAATTCAAGGAGTTTGTTGGTGCCGTTTGCTGGAGCATCGGCCCGAAAACCGGAAGCGGTTTTCGGGAAGCACGATGCGTGGATTCGACGGGTTCTAGCGCTTGAGGACGCTGTTGCCGTAGTCGACAAAGCTCTTGACGGCCTCGTTCAGGGACTTGCGCCCGTTGAAGACCTCGTCCAGCTCGCCGTTCACGCCGCCCGAGCCGGAGGCTCCGTAGCCCCTCCAGGCGTCCCAGTTCTTGGAGAAGCCGGTATAGAGCTGCTGCTGGCCGATCTTGAGGATGACTTCCTTGTTGCCCGGCTGCTGGTCCCGCTCAAGCCATTCCTCGCGCTCCGCGATTTCCTTGAAGGCCGGGACCTTGCCGCCGCGGAAATCCTTGGCGCTGCGCGAGCCGTCCGTCATGTGCTTGATGAAGGCGGTCGCGAGCTTCTGGTTCTTGGACGTGGCGCCGACGGCGAGCATGTCCGGCCAGGCATAGGCGCGCGCGGTTTCCGGCGTCGCGTCGGGACCGAGCGGGATTTCGGCGATGCCCCATCGGAACTTGTTGCCGATGACGGTGCGATTGTTCGAGATGTTCCAGGAACCGTCGACCCACATCGCGGCCATGCCGAGGGGGAAAACGTCCTGGAAGCGCACGCCTTCCATGTCCTTGGGCGGCGGGGCGACCTTTTCCTTCACGACGAGGTCGGTCAGGAACGAAAGGGCGGAAATCGCCTGCGGATTGGGCTGCAGGGCGGTTGCATCGGCATTCAGGTAGCGGCCGCCGTTGCGGTAGACCCATCCATCCGTCTGCGCGTAGCGCCCGAAGACCGAATATCCCCATCGATCGGGATTGCCGTCGCCGTTCTTGTCCACGGTGAGCTTGTGCGCAGCTTCCAGGAAGTCCTTCCATGTCCAATTGCCTGTCGGGTAGGACAGGCCGGCGGCGTCGAAGGCATCCTGGTTGTAGTAGAGGACCGGGCCCTGCCAGCTCTGCGGGACCGCGAACAATCCCCCCTTTATCCGGGCGACATCGACGGCGCTTTCGGTGTAACCGGCCAGATTCAGGGATGTGGCGAAGGACGTCAGGTCCGCGAGGTTGCCCGCTTCGACCCATTGCTGGATGTAGCCCGACGACATCATCATCACATCCGGCAGGCTGCCCGAGGCGGCAAGTGCCGACAGGTTCGGCCAGTAGTCCTTCTGCGGCAAGGCCTGGGCCTGAACCTTGACGCCCGGATTGGCCGCCTCGAATGCCGCGATGGCCGGCTTTTCCTGCTCCAGCTGGACAGGATCGAAGCTCATATACCGCAGGGTTACGTCAGCCGCCCACGCGGGGCTTGTCATGGCGGTGGTGGCGAGCGCCACGGCGAATGTCGCATTGCGAATCATTTAGCTTACTCCCTTTTATTGTTCCCAATTAATTTCCACCATGGAAATTAATTGATGTCAACGTCTCTAGTGATGTTTTGCAACAGGCTGATGACGACAGGCCGGAGATGGTTTCCGCCACACGGCCGCCGGGCGAGCGGATTTCGACGGTGGGATGGCAGGATATATGCACCTGTAGTCAGTTTGGTTCAGATCACATTTCTCGGTGGCGCTGCGCTTGAGTGAAAGACGGACTTGATTGAAATCATTCTGGAATACCTAAATACAAACTGCTCGAAACCATTTCCGACACCGGCCAGTTGATTGGTCCGGCGATCCCCGCAGCCGGGTTGCCCTTGTTGAAAGGACCCGGGAAACACCTCCTATCCTCCTATCCTCCTATCCTCCTATCCTCCTATCCTCCGCAAACTCATCCCCGCACTAGGCCGTCGACCCAAGGGCGCGGTCCGTATCGTCCATGATGTCGATCACTGCGTCCCAGGTGGAGCGGGCGTCGAAGAACTCGTCGGGCTCGGAACTCTCGGTCTCGCCGGCGGGGTCCGGGCCCAGGAGGATCTCGAGCGCATCGTGGTAGACCTCGTCCTCCTCCGATTGTTCGCCCTCCAGATATTCCACGGCATCGTGGAACTCGCCGTCACGCGATGCCTCCATGTCCTGCCACTTCTTCCGGGCGAAGCGTACGAATGCCGGGCCTGCATCCTGGAGAGCGAACATGATGGCGGGGCCATACTGGATGACCGTGAGATTGACGGTGGAAAGGGCCGCCGTGATGCCGGCCTTGAGCTTGACGTCGTCAAACGCGCGGGAGCCCTTCTTTTGCAGGACGGCCGAAATCGATGCGAGCTGGAGAAGCGCCAGCGCGCCGGAGCGGGCGAAGAGATTGATCATGTCCTGCAGGTTCTGGGTTTGCCTGAAGAGGACTTCGAGCATCCTCATCTTGGCGAACGACGTGTAGGGAATGAGCGCGCCGATCTGTGCATCATTCTCCCTTGCCGCGTAGAACATGAAGCCCAGGATGATATCCCACAGGCCCACGATCTGGGACTTTTTCAGGAAATCGGGTTGTTTTTCGGCGATGTGCTGACCCGCGGCCCGGCTCAGAAGCTCCGAGGTCCTGTGGGCCTTGCCGCTGATCCGTGTCAGGGCATCGTCCGTTCCCTGCGAGAGGACGAACCGGTTCGCCAAATCCTTCAGGGACTTCTGATATCGGTTCAGGCGCTCGGACTGCGTGATCATGGCGTCCCGGATCGCCAGCAGTTCGGAGGCTTCATCCTCGGGCGCAGGCATCTTCCCGGCCTTGTTCACATCCATGTTCTGCTTGATGGCGATGATCTTCTGGGGCAGGTTGAACGCAAGCATCAGCAGGACGGACGACACGCCGACCGAGGTGATGTAGCGCGATTTGTCCTGGTAGAAGTCGTCGTGATGGATGCCGGTGGTGAGATTGATGCGCTGGCTGACCCCCAGGAAGACCCTGTCCTGGAAGATGGCGTCGAAAAACTGCCGCCAGTTGGCTCCGGGAGAGATCAGGAAACCGATCGTCAGGGGAACGGTTCCGACCGAGAAGGGAACGACCCGCGGGAAGAGGGAGCTGTCCGGAACATTGCTGACGGACCAGACATCCCAGGCGATCGCCCCGCCGGTCATGGTGCCCATCATGAGGCTCTGCCACAAGGGCATGCCATCCTTGAAGGCCTGAATTCTGCCTCGGGTCTTGCCCGCGTTGGACCTGATGTGGTCCTTGGCGGCCTTGGGAAGAGCCGCCCATTCCTCCTCGATCGCACGCTCGATGTCCCTGCACTCCCTGGCGAGCAGGCCGAGCGCCTCGATGCCCTCCTTTTGCTCGGGCGTCAGGTTGCTGGCCGCCTCGACGATCTCCGGGGGGAGATCGAGACCCGTCTCGTGATGGGCGAGATAGGCGCACAGCATCTTGTAGACATCATGGCTCTGCCCCTGGCGGATGTTCTGGACGGCGTTGGTCTTGAGGAAGGCGTTGCGGTAGAAGAAGTCGCAGACTTTCTGGAGCGTGCCTTGGACGGTGGAAGCGGGCGAAGCCATGGTGAAGGGAGTTGCTGGATGATGATTGAAGTCGCTTTGGTCTGATGATCTGTTGGTTTTCTGGTTGATCGAAAGGCCAATGTCGGGGAACCCGCCGCCTTTTATGCTTCCCGTGCCTCCGACGGGGATTGCCGGGGAGGGCCATGCCCGACGCTAGCCGGGTTAACCCGCGCGGAGGCGCAGTGCATGCACCTCGTATCCGTCGGTGGAGCGGATGCTCAGCTGAGCAGGTGTCTGCGGCATTTTCGGACGTGCGGAAATGAGGATCGGCGGCCGGCGGGCCAATGGGTCTGGACACGTAGGCTCGTATCTGCAGACATTCGGGCCGATACCTGGTCAGCCGGTCAGCATCGGGTTTCACCGGGCGCCTGCGTGGACCGCGTGCCTTCTTCGAGCCAGGCGATTGGCTGATGGCTGGAGCGGCAATCTTTCCGCGCGGGGTAATCGTACGACGGGGTCGTACGATGCTACGCGCCAGTAGGACGATATTTTGGGAACGGGCTTTCGCAGTGCCCGAGAGCCTGCCGATATCCGCTTGAAAAGGCGCCGAAGAAGCCCATGCGATATTGGTTCGCCAGATCAATCAATCCCTCCACATCACCGACACGCATTCTCAAGAATTCATCCATTCTCAACTGCATCATGACCTCCGACATCACGCGACAGCCCGGCGCCAGGCGGTTTGTTGCATCGGTCCCGAACGAATGCCTGTCAGACCCGAACTGGGCGATCGCGTTCGACGCTGCGCGAAAAGCAGTTCAGAAACTCGAAGACGAGCTGGCCGTGTTCCAGCAACTCGATGCATCTGCCTCGTCTGACGACAAGCCGTACTCCAGGATGCTGGCCGCGCAGAAAGCGGATCGATTGCAAACTGCGAGGAGCATCCTTCTGGAATACGAGCGAGAGGAGAGCAGGCGGGAAGCAGCCCGGCAGCGTCAACTCGCAGCGACCGCAGCAAATGCAGCTCAGCCCCAGGAGTTCATGATGGTTATCATCGAGCACCACAATGACGGACCTTCCTCTGAGCCCCCCCCTTCGTACGAGGAGGCGACCAGGGGATGATGGTGGAGGACCGGGCTTGGAAAGGGGGAGGGCGGAAGATAGTTCGTTTCGGTCGATAGGGAGATAGTCGAAATGAATTTCAGTTTTTGGGATGTCTATTTTTCCACATCGCGCAAATGCAATTTTTAGTTGTTTTCACATGCGAATGACGATTTTCTCAATCAATGATCAATTCAATTCAGGCGACTATCTGGAAACTAAAGGGCGGAGTTGAAGCCGCCAACCAAGCTCAAGGTGTTGAACCTTCAAAACACAATCCCGCACAATCCCGGCAAAACGATCCGAACCTCCACTTAGGCTTCCTCCTCGACACCCTGGGCCCAGGCAGCGATCATGTTGGGCAGCTTGCGCATGGTGTCCGGGTCCACCGGAATGTTAGCGCTCTGTTCCAGGAGACCGCCTTGGGCGAGCAGGCGGGTAGCGCCATGAGCATCGACGTGCATGATGCAGATGGAAGGGCCTCCGTCATTCGCCCAGATGTCGTCGTCGGTTGCAATGACATTCCCGGAGAGGGCGACGAATTTCTTGGTGAGCGTGCCGAATTCGTTCATGGTGAGGCCCTTGGCCCGCAGGGAGTTATAGGCGAAGAAGTACCAGGCGTCCTGGCCTCGGAAGACACCGGCGCGCTCGTTGGGCTCGGTGACGTGGGAAAGGTTGCCGGGAACCTGCGCCCAGAAGGATTTGACGAATTCATTGGCGGGAGGGGATCTGGCCAAACCCCACTCGCCTGAGGGGAGCAGCGTCCATTTCTTCATGGCCTCGACCAGGTAGTCATCCTCAATGTGCGTGCGCATCGTTGTCGCGGCCTGGAAGTTGGGGTTCGCATCGTTCTTCAGGCGTTGCTTGTCCCATTCGCCCAGGGAAGCCCAAACGGGGCTCTCGATCTTGTTGCCGTCGGGCCCGATCGCGAAATAGTTGAAGCGGCCGGCCGGGCCGTTGAGCTGGTCGAAGGTGGGCGGCTCGATCAACAGTGGCTGCCCCAGGGAGGGACCGGTGACGAAGAAGGAATTGTCGGTCATCTCGCGTTTCTTCAGAAGGTCCGCATAGGCTGGATGAACCTTCACATACTTTCCGGACTGCTCGGTTGCGCTGGAGGGGCCGACGGTCTGCGTGACCTTGTCATCGGGAAGGAGGGAACCGTCCGCGGCGCGGAAGAGCTTGGTGAGATGGATGAAAAAGCCACCGTTGATGGCCACGAAGGGCCCTTTCAGATCGCGGACGATCCGCAGGGAAATATCAACGCCGCTGGAAGGGCTGATGGTGCTTGTCCGGGCGTTGGCGATGCGAACGACGGTGAAGGCGCCATCGTCCTTCATGAGGGAAAGGATGGCGTGGGCTTCGGAATTGGCCGGGTGGGCGGTGTCCCAGCCGTCGGTGCGCTGAAAGCGATAGTGGGTGATGCCTTCAGACAGCTCATTGACGAGCAGGCTGTCGTGCGTGGTGGGGGCAAATGCGGAAGACATCGCGTCGGGAGTGGAGTTCGGAGGAATGATGATGGGTGCTTTGGATTGATGGGACTGTGAGTGTCGATGGACTGTCTTTCGAAGGAAATGCCCGGATATTTATGCTCGCGGCAGCTCTGGTGATCGACCGCTGACGCCAAGCGAGGGGGCAGTGCAAGGTCGGCTGAGCAGGTTTGCGCGATTTTTCGGCGAGACCGAAATGAGGATCGGCGGTTGCCTGCATGCATGGTGGGCCACGTAAGCTCGTATCTGCAGGTGCAGGGGTGCCGAAACAGGGCGTGCGTCAGCCGGGTGGATCACGCGCCATGGCCACATCTCGTATTCGCAATACATTCCGGATCAGGAAACCGCCGTGCGGATCACATGCCGTTTCGGGTTAGCGGCGACTGGGCTTCCGGATTTGGACTAGCGTCTTGGAAAGTGGGGTATCGATGGCAGGATATATGGATGTGTAATGTATCTTTGTATGTTGGTTCACGCGTTTCTGTACATAAAACATTGTTCATTGTATAAATAAGTTGTTTTAAGGGTTTGATATTTATTTTTAAGTCCATAAGTCCATAAGTCCATAAGTCCATAAGTCCATAAGTCCATAAGTCCATAAGTCCATAAGTCCATAAGTCCATAAGTCCATAAGTCTATTTAATGGATTGTCGGTATATGTGTTGATGCGATTGTATGTGGAAAAATTTGTGTCTCTACGCTCGCGAGCAGGATGTGCATTCGGATGGTCGTCCGACGCACCCGGCATGTGAAGGATAATACCCCGATCGGGAGAAGAAGCGTTGTCTGCCCTGTCGCTCCGGCGACTGCGGGCCCGTTGTCCGGAAGCCTGGAAGGGCGTGGTTGCAGCCGGCGTGGCGGCGCAAGGCCATAGGATCGCATAGCCCGTCCGGACTATGCGATCCGGGGCCGCTCAGAACCTGTGAGCGATACCGATGCTGAAGACGTCCTGGTCGAAATCGACCTCGACGCCGGACAGTGTCGCGGGCGAATAATCGTTGTAGCGGTATTCGGCGCGCAGGAAGGTCGTGTCGCTGACGGCCCAGTCGATGCCCACCCCCAGCGTCCATCCGTGGGCGAAGGCGGTGTCGTCGGGGTTCTCGACATAGAGGTTCGCCGCCGTCCATCCGGCGGCGGCGTAGACCAGGACGTTGCCGATCTCTTCGCCGAGGCGCATGCGCACGGACCCCGAAAGATCGGTGCCCACATGCGCCCCGTAGAGATCGATCTCATTCCAGTCGTAGTTGATGTCGCCTTCGATGCCGATCCACGACCGGTTTGCCAGCCGCCAGTTGTGGCCTGCGAACAATCCGGCTCGCCTGTCCGAGGTCTCGGCCGTCGTTTCGCAGGCGCAGCGTTCCGTAAAGACGCCCTCCAGCTGGCTGAAGCCGAGATGCAGGCCGGCATAGGAGCCATCCCAGCCGCGCTCGGGCGGCGTATCGTCGACAGGCGGGGTCAGGATGAACGGGGGCGATTCCGGCAGGTCCGCGGCATGTCCGCAAGTAAAAGACAAAGCCGTGGCGATAATTGCGATAGGGATTGATTTTTTCATCTTTGCCTTCTGAAATAAACATAAATTGAACAATTTCAGGATGACTACATCCCGCGTATTCCATCAATCCAAAGTGCGTTGCATTTGTAGTGGAGCCCTTGCAATACGGCCGATGGCCACGGATGTTGCCGGAATGCTCCGGGTCCCGGCGCGGCCGTTGCCCGGGATGGCGGGCCTGTTCTTGCCTGTGAGCGCCGGGCGCGACGAGGAAGGATGGCGCGAGGAGCATCCGTCGCGGCAGGGAACCGCCGGCTGCGGCAGGATATGGCCGCCCCTCGCGGGCCGGCTTCCGGCCGTCAGCGGCCGCGTTCCGGCGGCCGCTGGTTGACCAGCGCGTTACGCCGCTGTGTGGCGCCCTCCGTGCCTGAGGGGCGGTGCGGGCCGGCGACTGGCGGGGGCCGGGGTGCGGAATGGTCCTGCGCCGCCCGTAAGGTCCCGGGGCGATCCTGTCCGGTGTCGCCGGGCGTTTCGTTTTCGAGCTGCCGTTGCAGGCGTTCGAGATTGCGGCGCGTCGGGGGCGACGTCTTCTCCAGTTCCAGGCGGGAGCGCGAACAAAACTCGTCTTCCGGCCGCCGGCTGACCGCATACGCGTCGAGTTCGTCCCGCTTGTCCGCCACGGCGGCCCGCCAGGAGGCCGTGTCCCGGGGCGTCTCCCGCCGGTCCGCAAGGCTGTCCGCCGGCGACGGGTCGCGAAACCTCTCCGGGATGGAAGGGGCGTCATGGTCCGGAATGTTCGCGTTCGCCATCATAAGATCGTGGAGGCCATCGAGTGCGGCGAGATCGTTCGTTTCGACCAGGTATGAAACGGACGGCTGCAGCGGCCGGACCCGCCGCCTTCCCGCGTCGCCCGGCGGGCGTGGATTTTCCCCCGATCCCGGATTTCCGGTTATGGCGGCGGCCTGCTCCTGGGACAGATTGTTGTATTGGCTGCCCCTGAAGGAGGGCAGCTCGGTGTAGTTGCCGGCCTTGCCGCCGCTATCCCCCTTGCGGGCGAAGATGTCCGCTTCCGGCACGATCTGATCGAGCCGTTCCCCGCGGGCGGCGATCACCGGTCTCATCGCCTCGCCGCTGATGAACGTATGGCGGTCGCGGCGGACCAGAAAGGCAGGCACGCTGCCGTGATGGGGAGGCGGACGATCCGCGATCTCCGGATTGAGGTGATGGGCGACGACGATATTGTGAAAATGATGCGGGTTGTTGAGGCGCGTCGTGCCCGCCGAGAAATAGGATTTGCCGTTCATCGCCAGGATCAGGACATGGCGATTTCGCAACTCCTCGTCAAACCCGCGTGTGTGGTTGAAAGGGTGCCGGGCGTGCACGATCCTGGCAAAATGCTCGTGGCTGACGAACAGATCCCTGTTGATCTGGACGAGGACCTTGGGAATGTCGTCTCGGGCGGGGCGTTCCGTGAACGTCGTATAGGCCTGCTCGGCGGCGTTCCTGACGTATTTTGAGCTATGTAGCCTGTCGTACCCGTCCGGAGTGAGAAACCTGCCGTCGGGATCTTTCAGAAAGACATTCTCCCGGCCGCATTTTGCGATCCAGAATTCGAGGTTGTCGACTTTCTCCCTCTCGGGGCGAACCCAGACGAACTTGCCCGGTTTGTGACGCACCATCATGCGCATGGAAGCAAGGGCATTGTTTTGTGCCGGCGCGTTCAGCTCGTAGGTCTCGTCGCTGCCCCGCGGGACAAGGGCAACCTGCAGGTCGGCCTCGTTCATCGCGCGCCCCATGTTGAACTTGAAGACGGGCGTTCCGTAAAGTCTGGGCCGGTCATAGGAAAGCGTTTCGCGATCGAGGACGATGTGGAATTCGCGGACGGCTATCGATGCGAAATATTCGGCATCGTGCCGGTTCGGCCAGTCTACCGCGGGCTCTTCCGGCGTCTGCTTGTAAAAGATCGACTGCTTGCCGGGACGCCCATAGGGGTCGTATCGCACCAGGCGCTGTTCTGGCCTGGGCGGATGGAGTGGGGTCGGCGCTGCGTATTCGAGCGAACTCTGGGTGCTCTCTTCATCGGTCGGGGCTACGGGCGCCGGCGTCGGGGCTTTGGAACCATGCGGCGCGGCGGTTGACCGGCGAAGGCGCTTGACACCGGGGGGCTCGTCACCATCGGGGCCTCCGCGTTTTCGGAGGTTGCCGGGCTTCGACGGTGGGAGTTTTCTGTCCATGGTGCGATGTCACCATAAATGTTTCCGGAAACATCCGGGGCGCCGCCGGTCTTTCGCGCCACGCATCACCCGGTCCTGTTCGCTTTGACCATCAGCGAAGGATAATGGCGGGAATGGCCTGCCGTAACCGATTTACGGCTACAGTTGTAATGGAAACAGCCCCGGACAATCTGTCCGGGGCTGTCGAAACGGGACCGGGACGGCTCCGTTCCGGCCGTCAGTGGACCTCGGTGAAGCGTCCGAGGCTTTCGACGAAGCTCGAATAGATTTCGTCATTGCCGCCCTCCCGTTGCATGCGGCGCCGGACGACGCGGGGATCGGCGAGCCGGCGATGGTGTTCGCGCATCGCCGCATTCACCGCCAGCCTGAAGAGGTTGGGACTGAGCGGCTTGATGGCGAACCGGTAGATGCGGCCGCTGTTGATCAGCTTGATGATCGTGTCGCTCTGCGGCGAGGCCGTCATCACCACCACGGTGATCGCGGGGTCGATGCGGGCGACCTCCGCGAGCAGGTCGGTGATGTCCATCCCGTCCACCTCCGCATTGGTCACGATCACGCCCACCTGTTCCTGGATGAGGACCTGGATCGCCTCCTTGAGACTTGACGCGGAATGGATGCGGTAGTCGTAGGTGAACATCTCGACAAGCTCCTGCCGGTCGGCGTCGCAGCCTTCGATCGCAAGGAGCTGCGAAGCGATCGAAAACTGGCTTCCCTCCGTGTTCCCCTGCCATACGGGCTCGATCACCTGGCGCGTGGCCCTGGCGCTGCGTGCCGTTTCGACCGCCTCGGCGACGACCGCGCGGAGCTCGGACTGGTTCCACGGTTTGTTGAGGAAGCGGAACACTTCGCCCTCGTTGACGGCGCCGATGATGGCGACGAGGTCGCTGTATCCGGTCAGAAGAAGCCTGACGGTTGCCGGCCAGCGCTCCCGGACCTGTGCGAGAAGCTGGATTCCCGTCGTTTCGGGCATTCTCTGGTCGCTGGCGATCACGTCCACGGAGACCGTTTCCATGATGTCCAGGGCCTCCCGCGCGCTGAGGGCGGTGTAGACCTCGTACTGGCCGCGGAACATGATCTTGAGCAGGCGAACGATCCGCTCTTCGTCATCGACGAACAGGAGTACGGGTTTATCGTTCATATCGTCTACACCTCTGGTTGGATCGTTTTGTTGACGGCGATCGCCACTGCAGGCTCGCACCGCGCTTGGATGGTCGTTGTGGGTTCACGCTGCGGCGGGCGGATTTATCTGCCGGGGCAGGGCTGGCGATTTTTCGTCCTGGCGCGGCAGGGTGATCGTGAAGACCGTGCCCCGCCCGGGCTTGGAATTGACCGTGATGGTGCCGCCATGGTTTTCGATGATGCGGTAGCAGATCGGCAGGCCCATTCCCGTTCCTTCGCCAACCGGCTTGGTGGTGAAGAAGGGGTCGAAGATGCGCGCCAGGACATCTTCGGGAATGCCCGGCCCGTTGTCGGCAACGTCGATCTGGACCGTATCCGACGAAGTGAGCCGCGTGCGCAGCGTCAGGGTGCCGCGCCGGTCGAGGGTGCTCATCGCATCGACGGCATTGACGATGAGATTGAGGATGACCTGGCGGAGCTGCGACGGCGAGCCCATGATCGACGGCACGCCGTCGAACTCGCGCTTCACGTCGGCCACGTATTTGAGCTGCGGGCGGGCGATCAGGAGTGCGCTCTCAATGCCTTCCTCGACGGAGAAGCTCTCGATATGTCCCTTGTCGAGGCGGCTGAAGTTCTTCATCGTCCTGACGAGGGTCGCCATCTCCTCCAGGCCGTGCAGCCCGTCATTGAGCAGCACTTCGAGTTCGTCGTGCGTTCCCCTGCTTTCTTCGTCCGCCTGCTTGTTGTCGAACTCGGACAGGACGCGCTCCTTGATCAGCTCGAATACGGCTTTGACATAGGCGAGCGGCGTATTGATCTCGTGCGTGATGCCCGCGACCATCTGGCCAAGCGCGGAGAGCTTGGCCGACTGCATCAGCTGCTCCTCGACATCCTGGTTGGCCTGGATGAGCATGCGGTTGTCGTTGTCGAGCTGCGCGAAACGGCTGCGCAGGGCGAACACGAAGGCTGCGAAACTGAGGACGATCAGCGCGGAGACCAGGAGCGCGAAATTCCACAGGCGTTCCTCCGCGCCGGCGTCGCTGTTCTCCAGCGCGACAAGCTGGGCCTGTATCCGGTCGGCGGCGGCCGCGGTGGGAACCTCGGTGACCTGCAGCATCAGCTGGTTTCCCCGCTGCCTTTCCTCGACCACCACCTCGATCTGGACGAGGAAGCGTTCGACCGTCCGGGCAAGGTCGGCCGGCATCTGCTGCATTGCGGCGCGGGTCGTGGCGATCCGGCCCTGGATCGCATCGCGCAAGAGGGGGGTCGGCGAAATCGTGAAGCTGACCATGCCGGTGATCGTTTCGGTGATCAGGTCGGCGGCGCGCTTGTTGATGCCGGGCAGGATCTGCAGCACATCCGCATCCCGGTAGCTGTCGGAGATCGCATTCGGCAGGACGCTGACGGAGTTGCGCAGCATGGCATAGCTCGCCTTCACCTGTTCGGAGAGCCAGGCCTTGTCGTTCACGGCGTTTGCATATCCCTCGATCGCCGGCTGCAGCCCGGCGAGAGAGGCATGCGTCTCCACCATTTCCTTGAGGGCGGCAAGCCGCATCTTCATGTCGCGCGCGGCCTGGGTGACCGCGTCGTAATTCGGCGCGATGCCGAGCTGGATCGACAGGATTTCCCTGTCCCAGCGCCCGTCCAGCGCGCGGATGTTCTCGAAGCGGCTGCGGAAATCGGATGCCGAGCGGTCCGTCGTCTGGATGCGCCAGACCAGCCAGCCCAGACAGGCCGACAGTGCGACGATCAGCCCGATGCAGGCCGCCCAGCTCCGCCTGGAGGCGAACAGCTCTCGGATGGTGGGATATGTCAAGGCGCTCACTCTTTTCATGGCTCGGATCTGTCGGAACGGAAGCATGTGGCGGGAAACGGCACTAGTTGACCGGGGGCAGGGGAGGATCGCCGCTCAGGCTGTCCAGGAAGCTCTCGATCTTCGAGACGTCGCCGTCGGAGATTTCCCGGCCGAGCTGGTACTGCGCCATCATGGAAATGGCCTCGCGAAGCGACCGGGCGGAGCCGTCGTGGAAATAGGGAGCGGTCTGGGCGACGTTTCGCAGCGAGGGCACACGAAAGACCGGTTTGTCGTCGGCAATGCCCGAGCCCTGCGCGGCGCCGGCGGTGTTCGCGCCGTCCGTCGCCGATGTCGGCGTGCCGAAAATGCCGAAGACCTGCAGCATGTTGCCGCCGACATTGACGCCCTGGTGGCAGGAGATGCAGCCATAATCCTTGAAGATGCGATAGCCCGCCTTGGCGTCCTCGCCGATCGCGTCGGTTTCGCCGCGCAGAAAGCGGTCGAATGGCGCGTTGGGCGTGACGAGCGACTTTTCATATTCGGCGATCGCGTCGACGACGTTCTTGCGGGTGAGGCCGTCGGCATAGATCCGGCCGAATGCGGTCGTCAGGCCGCTGTCGGCCGACAGGTCGGAAAGGACAGTTTCCCATCGCCCGCCCATTGTCCGCTTGTTTTCAATGACCTTGTCGGCCTGCTCTTCCAGCGACAAGGTCTGGCCGCTCCAGGAGAACTTGGTGTTGAAGCCGACATTCAGAACGGTCAGCGTGTTGACGACACCCTCGTAGTGGGGAAGCCCGCTGGAGACCGGTTTCCCGTCCGCCATGCCGAGCGCGGGCTGATGACAGCTTGCGCAGGACAGCCCGTTTCCGGAGGACAGGCGGCTGTCGGTGAACAGCCGCCGGCCAAGCAGCACCTTCCGCCCGTCGAGTTCGATCGATTGAGGCAGCGGGATGATGGGCTCCTGTATCCTGGGAGCCGGAAGGTCCGGCAGCGTGGCGGGGGAACCGTCCTGCGCCGTCGCTATCGTCAGGCCGGCGGCCCCGCACAGGAATGTCGCAGCCGACAGGGCCGCGAGCATTGCCGTCATGGGGATGCCTTTCTTCCGGGCCGCAGCGTCCGATGCCGTCGGGATGGCGGGATGCGGGCCTGAAGGGTCGCTGGTCATCGCAGGCTGTTCTCCTTGCTCCATCTTCCGGCGCCCCATCTTGCGGCGCTCCGTCTGCCGGCGGTTCGGCGCTGGCGGGCCGCGGCCGCATTCGCTCGCAGACTTATGCCCGAGGTGGGCCGATCGACCAGCATGCATAATAGCTATACCGCCATGTGCCCTCCGGCCGTTTGCGAGGTCGCGTTCTTCCGTAAGCTGTCGGTGGAGCGCGCTGAAGTCCGGCGCATCGAAGCGAATGGCGGGCACGGGAAGAGGTGCCGCCATCGATGCATGAGATCCTACGATTTTCAGGGGTGGTTGATGCTTTCAAGGGTGTCGGAGCGGAAGATGCTGAGTGCGCGGGGCCTGCTGCTCACCGCATGGCTTGTTCTGATCGCCTCGCTCTTCTGGGACCCATACACGGCCAGCCTGACCGAACCCGGCAACCACGCCAGCCCGTTCAGCATCACCGACGATGTCGTGACCGTGCAGGGCAGGCAGCTCACCGTCGATCCCTATGCGCTGGGGGCGCGCATCTTCTGGACCATGGCGGTCCCCATCCTGCCGCTGTTCCTCATGGTCTTCGGCCATGAGGCCTGGCGGCGCCTGTGCCCCCTGTCGCTTGCCTCGCAGATACCCGGCATGGCCGGCCTGCGTCGCTATCGCAACGTGCTCGAACGCCGCACCGGCATCATCCGCAGGTCCCTGCCGCTGATCGATCGCCAGAGCTGGCTGGCGCGCAACAACTGGTATGTGCAGTTCGGCCTGCTTTTTTCGGGCATCGTGGCGCGGCTGCTCATCATCAATACCGACCGCACGGCCATGGGCATCGCCCTCCTGTCGGTCATCGGCATGGCGATGCTCACCGGCCTGCTGTGGGGCGGCAAGACCTGGTGCAACTATTTCTGCCCGGCGAACATCGTCCAGAAGATCTATACCGAGCCGGGCGGCATCCTGGAGAGCGCGCCTCATTTCTCCCGCCCGAAGCTGCCGCAGTCGATGTGCCGCAAGCCGAGCCCCAAGGGCGACGTGAGCGCCTGCGTGAGCTGCCTTGCCAATTGCGGCGACATCGACCTGCAGCGTTCCTACTGGAACGGCATCCTCGATCCGCAGCGCCGCAACGTCTATTACATGTTCTTCGGCCTGATCGTCGGATTCTACGGGTATTATTACCTGTATTCCGGCAACTGGGACTATTATTTCTCCGGCATCTGGACGCATGAGGAAGGCATCCGCGACAAGCTGCTCGGGCCGGGCCTTTTCCTCTTCGGCCAGACGGTGCCTGTCCCGAAGCTGGTTGCCGCGCCGCTGACGCTCGCTCTCGCCTGCGCCCTGTCGCTCGGCCTCGGCCGGGGGCTTGAAAGCCTCTATCGCCGCTGGCGCGTGGGCAACGAGCCGATGATGGAGAAAGTGGTCGTCCACCATTGCCTTTCCGTCGCCGCGTGGTTGTCCTTCAACTGTTTCTATCTTTTCGGCGGGCGCCCCAACATTCTGCTGCTCACCCCGCTCGGCGGCCGCCTGATCGACATCGCCATCGTGGCGCTGAGCACGATCTGGCTGCGTCGCACCCTCCAGCAGACCCCCTTCCGCTACCAGCAGGAGAGCATGGCGTCGGGCCTGCTCGCCGAGCTGAAAAAGATGAAGGTCAATGTCAGCAAGTTCCTCGACGGGCGCAACCTCGATCAGTTGAAGGCCAGCGAGCTCTATCTCCTGAACAAGGCCTTGCCCGGTTATTCCAAGCAGCAGAAGCTCAACGCCTACCGGAAGATCCTGGACGAAGCCGTCAGCAAGGGGACGACGGCCAACAGCTCGGCGATCAGGCTGCTGGGCGAGTTCCGCGCCCAGATGGAGATATCGGAAGAAGAGCACAATGCGCTGCTGGAGGAGCTCGGGCTCTCCGACATCGCCGGAGCCGACGTGGCCACGATCACCGCCGAGGAGAAGATGGCCTCGCTCCATCACTATCGCGGCATCGTCGGCGACATCGTCGTCAGCCGCCTGAACGAGGGCGCGGCGATCCAGAACCTGCTGACGGAGGAAAGCTTCAGGCTGACGATCGACGTGGTGCGCCACAGCCTGCAGATTTCCGAGGGGGAACATCAGGCCATCATCGACGAGGTCGTCTCCGAAACGGGCGTCGTCGGCGCCCGGATGGAGGAAATTCTCGACGCGCTCCTGCGCCGCCGCTCGGTCCGGCTTTGCCTGGAGGCGGCGGAAATCTCCGATCCGATCGGCACGGCGCTCCTGCACCTGCTGCTCGACGCACTCGATACCCACGAACAGGCCCTGCGCCTGCAGGCGCTGCAGATCCTGCGCAACCTGAAGCCCGGGCCGAACGCTTTCCGCTACGCCGAAGAACTGGCCGGCATGTCGGGCCACGCCATCGATCTCCTCCTGAGGCAGGCCGTGCCGGGCGCGCCCATGCTTCACTGGCACGATGTCCTGGAGCCGCAGGTCATGGCGATCGTCGCCGGCGGCCGGCAGCCGGCCGGGGCCGGTGGCGCTGCCGACGCCGGCGAGATGCGCACGCAGCGCGCGGCCATCGCCGGAAGCCTGGACATCGAGGCGAACCTTGCGGAACTGCTGCTGTTCGATGATCCGGTCCTGCGCTCGATCGCGCTGATGATCTTCAGCTACATCGATCCTTCGATCGCGAGAGATGCGGCGCAGCGCATGCTGAGCGACCGGCCGCTCGACGACCAGCCGCTGCTTTCCGCGACCGTCCTGCACCTGGCCGGCATGGGCGCGACGGACGAGCGGCGGCTGTCGGGGCCGATCCTGAAGCTGACCACGCGGATCAACGGGCAGATGCAGCCGGTCTCGACCTTCCGGCAGGACTACGTGACCATAGGCCGGGCGCCCGACAACGATGTGGTGATATCCGATCCCGCGGCATGGACGTATCACGCCGCCATCAGCGTGCATCAGGACGAGATCCGGGTCCTGCGGCTCGATGGCGGGAAGGTTTTCGTGGACGGCCATCCCATGCAGGGCGAATCCGCGGTTCTGCGCAAGGCGAGCCTCGTGACGTTCGACAACCGGTCGGGGAACGCCCCGGAAATCATGGTCGACTGGATTGGCGCCGGCGAAGATGGAGCGCCGATCCCGATTCACCCGATCCTGCGCCTTGGGATGATCGCCCAGAACGACCGGCTTGCCTGCCTTTCGCTGAACAGCCTCGCGCAGATCGCCATCGAATCCCGCGTGCTGCGCTACGTGCGGGGAGGGCAGATGGAGGACGTCGGCGGCGACCATTTCCTGATCCATCAGGGCGAAGTCCGGCTGTTCGACCCGGCGGCCATGAATTTCGTCCCCGATGTCGCATTCGGGTCTGGCGACCTCATCGGGCCGGACCTCTTCGGCTCCGGCGCCCGGGTGTTCGCGGAGATCACCAGTGATTTCGCGGTGATCGTGGAGTTGCATTCCACGCCGGAAGTCCGCGCCGTGGCGACCCGTTCCGGTTCCCGGGAGGGACGGTCGGCCGAGATGTTGATGCAGATGCGGCGCTTTTCCGCAGAACCGGGACGGTAAGGCGGCCGTTCCGCCAGGTTTTTGATTTTACGACCATATTTAAGAGATCATTGAAGATGTCGATTATGAACCCCGTATTGCCAAACACGTCCGCAGAGGTCGCGCGCATAGCCTTTTCGCTCTTCGTTTATGTCGCCGACATAGACAGGAACATAACGGCCCAGGAAGTCCGGCGTTTTCAGGTCCTGCTCAACGATACCGCGTGGGTGGAGAACGACGACCTGAGGGCAGGGCTACAGGAGCTCAAGGACCGGTATTCCACCTTCTGGGCGAATTACGAGGACGGCGTGTTCTCGGCCGACGTTCAGGCGATCGCCGAGGTGATGGAGCGGATTCGGCGATATGTCGGCGAAGAGCGCGCCAAGGCATTGAAAGTCGCGCTCGGCCGTTTCCTGGTTCTTCTCGACCGCGGTTCCTTCGGGGGCAAGCTTGGGCAGAAGGACAATCCCGCACGGGTGCAGGCCAAGAAGGAACTGGCCGCGATCCTGCTGGGCGGCGGCCTGCCGGCTCTTCCCGCCCCGGCTGCCGATTCCGCGCGGATGCCGCAGCCGTTCCCGCCCCGGCTCGTATCGCCGCCTCCCGCCGCGACGGCGGAACTGCCGGTTGCGGAAGCGAGGACATCGTCGCCCCAACCGGCATCCCCGGCGGTTCCGGCGCAGATGCCGGAATCCGGGGACCAGCCCGGGCCGGTCGCGCCTGCCGCAAATCCCCATCCGAGGCCGGACGAATGCACGGTGTGGTCGGGGCGCACCAGGCTCTATTGCGTGTCCGTGGCGGCCGAGACGCACGACACCAAGACCTACAGTTTTGTCGGCGAGCCGGGCACGCTGTTTCACTATCGCCCGGGCCAGGCGATCACCATCGAGGTGCCGGTCCAGGGCAGCGTCCTTCGCCGCACCTACACGATTTCCTCTTCGCCGTCCCGACCCTATCTCCTGTCGATCACCGTGAAGAAGGTGCCGATGGGCTGGATGTCCAACTGGCTTTTCGACAACATGGCGCCTGGCGTCGAATGCATGGCCAACGGTCCGTTCGGCAAGTTCACCTGCCTCGATCATTCGGTTCGCAAACTGCTTTTCCTTGCCGCGGGCAGCGGCGTCACCCCGCTGATGTCCATGCTGCGCTGGCTCGCGGACATGGCGCGCGACGTCGACGTGGTTTTCATCTACAACGTGTCGACGCCGGCCGACATCATCTTCCATCAGGAACTGCTGCATCTGGCCACCCGGTTCGGCAGCCGCCTGCGTCTCGTCATCGTCCCCGCCGCGCCGGCGATAGGCTTCCCGTGGCACGGCTCGATGGGCCGGATCGACGAGATGCTGATCCGGTCCCAGGTGGCGGACCTTGCCGAGCGCGAAGCCTTCGTCTGCGGGCCGGCGGGCTACATGGCGGCCGCAAGATCGATCCTGATCTCTCTCGGATTGCCGGAAGAGCTTTATCATCAGGAAGCCTTCGGAGCGGCAAAGCCCGAAACCGCCGCTGCCAAGGCGGCGCCGTCCCAGGGCGGAGCCGCAGCCGTCGCTCCGGCAACCGCGCCAGCCGTTCCGGCGCCGCCTGCCATCGGCAAGCCTCAGCCGGCCGGCTCCCTGCCTGCACCGGCCCGGCCCGCAGCCCCGCCAGCGCCTGCCGCCGCCCGCAAACCGGCATTGCCTGCCTCGCCGGCAGGCTCCGGCGCAGCGCCGGAAACAGCGGCCCGGGCAACCCCTCCGTCCGCCGCGCCGCCGGCGCCTGCCGCCGCCGGGAAACCGCAGGTCACCATCGAAAGCAGCGGCGAACGTTTTGCCGTCCGGCCGGACCAGACGATCCTCGATGCCGCGGACGAGGCGGGCATCCAGCTTGAGCATTCGTGCCGCTCCGGCAATTGCGGCTCCTGCAAGATGCGCGCCGTGTCGGGCGAGGTGCGCATGGAGCCGGGGCATTGCCTTTCGGCGGACGAGGTCGGCGCGGGCTACATCCTCACCTGCGTTGCCCGGCCGGCGGGCTCCGGGAATGTTACTATTGTAGTTTGAGTTTGCTTGACAAGACATCGGGCAAAATGCAGCATCGCTTTGTTATTTAAGAAGAACTTATCTTCCGGACGTGGCGGGGCGGGTGCCCGGCCTGTGCGGGAAAACCAGATTCGAGACGAATGCTGCGTTTCGTGACCCAGCTTGTGAAGTCATAATTTACTCCGTGTGGAGCTTGACATGAACAAACCTGCCCGCCGCGGCCCGCATGCAAGGTCGATGACGCGATACGGCCGAGAATTCGTTTCCCGGGGCGGCGGTTAGGCTCAGGACCTATGGATCGCTGCGAAAATTCCAGCGGGGCGACCGTCTCCGACGGCGCCCTGGACAAGAAGCTTGCCGGCATCGACCTCAATCTGCTGGTGGCTCTCGAAATGCTGCTTCACTATCGCAACGTCACCCATGCGGCGCGGCGTCTGGGACAGGCCCAGCCGACCGTGAGCCGGGCTCTCGCGCGTCTGCGCGATCTCCTCGGGGACGACCTTCTGGTCCGGGGGGCGAACGGGATGAAGCTCACCGCGCGCGGCGAGCATCTGGCGACGATCGTTCCGACGGCGATGTCGCATGTTCGTGACGTCCTGTCCTCGCGCCAGTCCGCCTCCAGCGTCCGCATCAGCATCGGCGCCACGCTGATGCCCGCGCTGCTTCCCCATTTCATCCAGTGGACGTCGCGCGAGAACGATCCGCTCAAGATCAACATGCACAAGTTCCCCGAGGACGGGGTGG
Source organism: Neorhizobium puerariae (assembly GCF_042429745.1). NCBI lineage: Bacteria > Pseudomonadati > Pseudomonadota > Alphaproteobacteria > Hyphomicrobiales > Rhizobiaceae > Neorhizobium > Neorhizobium puerariae. The sequence continues at coordinate 54,305 of NZ_JBHMAA010000029.1, forward strand.
CCGCGCTTCGCACCAAGACGGCGCAGTTCATCCTCGGCTCGGCCAGCCAGGACGATCTGCGGGAAAGCGACATAGAACGCGAAGTGCTGGTTCGCGAAGACTTCGTGACCCTGGTCTCGTTCGACACGCATCGGCTTGGCGGCATACGGCCGTGCAGGGAAACCTTCATGGAGCTTTCGCATGTCAACCTGGTGGAGAACGGCAAGGAGCTGTTTGCGCAGGTTGCGCACTCGCTGTTGACGGCAGGCGTCAGCCGCTCGCGCCTGATCGACATCCCCGACGTGACCGCGGCGGCGCTCATGGCGGCGGAGAACGGTTTCGCGCTGACCGTGCCGCGCGCCATCGCCGGCTGGCTGACCAAGACCCTGCACCTGTCTGCGCTGGTGCCGCCGATCGAGATTGCCGCCCATGAGATCGAGCTCTGCTGGCACCGTGACCGTCCGCAGGCGGAGTGCGGCCGGCTCGTCACCGAGATCGGCAATGCGACCCGCGAAGCGATCGCCCGGGATCAGGCGGCAATACGCACCGTGCGCCTGCTGCCGGCGGATGGGTGACGCGCATGACCGTAAGCCTGGCCCTGCAGGAGGAATCCGATGACGCCTTCGATCTGGGGGCCGTCGATCTCAACCTGCTGCTCGTCCTGCATGCGCTTCTGAAATTCCGCAACATCACCCATGCCGGCAACGAGGTTCGGCTCAGCCAGCCCGCGACGAGCCGCGCGTTGTCGCGCCTGCGCGAGATCTTCAATGACGAGCTTCTCGTCCGCCACAACAGGCTGTTCGAGCTGACGCCGCTTGCCGAGAAGCTGGCGCCGAAGGTCGAAGCGGCCCTGGAAAACATCGGCACGATCTTCAGCAGCCGGCCGGCGCCGCTGGAGCGTTTCTGCGTGGCCATGCCGGATCACCTCGCTCTTCTGCTGGTCGGCCAGCTCAGCGGCTATTTCCGGGAGGTTTCCCCAACCACCGTTTTCCTGCCGTCGGTCAGCTTCTCCAACGTCCTCAGCCAGCTGGAGAACGGGCAGGTCGATCTGGCATTGGGGCTTGCCGACGATGCCCCGCCGGGCTTCTATTGCCGCGCGCTTCCGCCCATCATGACCCTGTGCCTCAGCCGGCCGGGACACTCGGCCCTCAAGGGGCGGGTCGCATATGCGGATCTCAACCGTTTCCTGTCGATCCGCATCGGCGTCGGCCACAATCCCGGCTTCGGGGAATTCTACGACGGGCTGGAAAGCCTGCGCCCGCGTGGCGGCGAAACGCTGACGGTGCCGGACATCCATACCGCGGCCCGCCTCGTGCAGGACACCGATGCCGTCCTCGTGCTGCCGGCGCCTTCCGCCCGCTATCTCGCATCGCGATACCGGCTGGAGACGTTCCTGCCGGGCAAGGGAGCCGCGCCGCCGGCCTACAATGCCTCGCTGATCTGGCATGAGCGCTGGCACCGCAACAGCATCCATGCGGGCGTGCGCAGCATGATCGCCTCGCATGTGCTGCAGGACGGGCCGGCCGGAGGGCCGCCGTCCTGAGCGCCGAGCCTGTCGGCCCCCGCCGCGATCTATCGGCCGGCGGCTTCGCGGGCAAAAAAGCTCGCCAGCGCCGCATTCGCCAGCTTGCGGCCGAAGCTGCGGGTGCTTTCGAGGCCCAGCGGATCGAAGTGGGCCCTTGCGATGCCGACCAGTGCTTTCGGCATCATCCGCGAGGTCTGGATGAAATCCTCCGGGCTTGCCGCCTGGTCCACAGCGTAGGCTTCGGGAGATGTCTGGAAGGACCCGTTTTCGAGCATCGCCTCGTAATCGTGAAGCGCACGCCTGAGCACCATCTGCAGGGCCTTCTGCGACGGATATTGCCGGCACAGGATCTCGTAGATGGCGGACACGCCGGGGGCGGGAAGAGGCGCGGATATGAAGACCTGCACCTTGTCCCCCTGTACGGGCATGAGCGCCCTCGGATAGGGGATCGCGCCCGCCCTGCCGCCGGAATCCGAAGGCGGAGCAGGCGCGGGCTCCGTTTCCTTCCGCGGCGGTGGCGCCCGGCGCTCGACAGGCCCGTCGAGGCGTTTGGCCGCCGGCGGCGGCGTGGTGGGCTGGGGCGCCGGGTTCTGGGCGGCCGGCCGAACCTGGCTGCCATCCGGTGCGATGGCCTCGGCCTCGGCCCTGCTGGTTGCCGACCGCGTCTCGGCCAGCCGGCGTGCTTCCGAGACGGTGAGCGACGGCTTACGGATACCCATGTCAGGCCTCCAGCGTTTCCGTCACGAAATCTCCGAGCAACAGCAGTTCCTCCATGGCCGTCTCCAGGTTGCGAAGCGCCAGCCGCATGCCGGGATCGGCGGAGACCTTGCCGACGTTGAGATGCAGCATGCCGCGGTCCTTCATGGAGGCGAAGGCGTCGCGTTCGTGCAGGGGGCTGTCGGTCAGGGGAAGGGCGTGCAGCATGTCCGAGACCGAGCGCTGCGAGATGGTGAGGCGGCCCACCGGAACGCGCTGGCGCAGGATGGCGGTGGGGATGACGAGATCCTCGCCCATCAGCAGCTCGATGATGTAGCGATAGGTCGCGAGCGCCTCGTCGACATCGAGCGGCGTGAGCATCGTCGGGACGATGAGCAGGTTCGAACTCGCGATGATCGTGTTGTTCAGCTCGCTGGAGCCGCCCTCCGTATCGACGAGGACATAGTCGAAACCGTCCTCCTCCGCTTCCGCATAGGCGGCTTCGAGCAGCGGCAGCTCGTCGGCGACGAAGATGCTGCAGCCGGGGTCCCAGGCGTCGCGCTTGACGGCATTGTCCTGCCAGCGGCTCAAGGGGCGATTCTCGTCGGCTTCGAAGAGGGCGACGCGCCGGCCTTCCTTGACCAGCGCCGAGCACAGTCCCATCAGGGCTGTCGTCTTTCCGGCGCCGCCCTTGAACGAGCAGAATGTCACGAGTTTCACGGAGATCACCTCGATTTCGTCAGTAAAATAAATAAATAAATATGTTATTTCCGGATCATATAAGGATGATTTTTTCATTCAAGAGAAGTTTTGACGGGAGATTTTGGAAATGTATTTCGAATGTAACAATGGCGGGATGTGCGTTGCCACAGGGGAAGCCGGATCATTGCCCGGATGTGGATACCGGCCCGAAGAGCTGGGGCCAGGCGGACAACGGTAAGGACGGGCGCACCTGTCTCCCTCATCCGCGACCGGCGCCGTTACGCTTCTGTCCGATGTGCCGGAAATCCTGCAGTCCGGTTGTCCTGAATGTTGTTCAATTGTACGAATGTAAATAAGTAAGCATAAAATCCGTATATCCTGTATTATTCCTGTCTGAATTCGAAAATACTCCCACTGTTACAGATGTAACGATGTTATGTTGCGCCGTTGTTGACGGATGTCCTGCGGAGGATATTATCTATACTGATATTTTTGTATTGGATCATGTAGATATTATTCTGGAAAATTTGAGGATGTTGCGATGGCGAACCGAGAGGCGGGTCTGTGGTCTGACATGGATCTCCGCGAGTCCGTTGATCAGGGCCGGGTCGCGGACCCGGACGGCTACAAGATCGTCAGCGTCCGGTTGCGCGAGGCAGAGTATCTGAGCTTTGCCGAGCATGCCAGCGCGGCCGGCCTGACCAACAACATGGCCTTGCGGATTGCCGCGCGGCGCATTGCGGGATTTCTGGAGGTCGACAGGGACACGCGCCATACCCTTCAGGAAGTATCGCGCAACATCGGCCAGATCGCGGCAAGCCTGGCCGCGCTGCGCAGGATAGCCCAGGAGGACGGAACCTTGAACATGAAGGTCCTGACCGAACAGCGCATTGCCTTCGGCAAGGAGTTTTCCACGCTCGATTCCCTGCTTCAGCGCGTCCTCAACGTCTCGAAGCGCAGGCGCGACGGTCGCGCCATGTTGCTCGATGCCACTCAACAGTAGCGGAGCGGCCCTCCGCGCCGGAAGGACCTAGAATGTCGGCCCCCCAGGCAGTCGTGAAGATGGTTCGAAACGGAGGCACCCGCTCTCCGGCCGCGACCAGGCGACAGTTCGACTACCTGTCGCAGGGCGGAACCGTCGCGTTGGAATATCCGGATGGCGACGGCGGGCCGGAAGCGACGCTGCTGCCCCGCGATTTCAGGGCGAAGGCGGAGGAATGGGCATTGCGGACGGACAAATACGAGCCCGGCCAGCGTGTCGACAACAGTTCTCCGGCGCTGACCACGCATATCGTCGTGAGTTTTCCTCCCGGGACCGACGCGAATCTGGCGAAAAGCGTCGCACGCAACTTTGCGGCGCGCATGTTCGACGATCCGCGTCGTCGCAGCAATTTTCCCGCGGATGCCGAGGAAATTCACCGCTTTCCCTATTTCGTCGCCCCGCATACCGACCGGGATCATCCGCATATGCACCTGGTCGTCAACAGGCGTTCGAGCGAAGGCGGATGGCTCAAGATCGCCAATCGCATGGGGGAGCGCTCGGACCCCGACGTCCCGGACCAGTTCACCTTCTCCGACCTTCGCCACGAACTGGTGGAGGCCGCCATCGAGGAAGGCATGGACCTGGAGGCGACGACGCGGGCGGAGCGGGGCCTCCTGCCCGCGCAGATGAACGACATCGAATACCGCCGCATGATGGAAGATTCCCACGCGCGCTGGCGTCAGGAAGCCGGCTCCGGCGGTGACGACTTCATCCGCGTCGAAAACGAGATCGACGAGGACGGCAATGCCGTCGGGGAGCCCGCCGAACTGGATCGCGGTCACACGCCGGCGCCGGAATGGCCGGAATTGCCGGAGCTCGGGCCGCTCGATAACCTTTATCGCCCCGTGGGCCCGGCCGGCGACGGCTCGCCAGCGCCCGCCGGATACGATCACGAGGACGCGGCGATGGTCCACGGGCATGAGGAGGTTGATCCGTTCGCCCCCGGCGGCGAGGCCGCCGGTGATGGCGACACGCCCATGAACGACGCGGCCGACGGGTCCGGACGCGCCCGCTCCGGCCAGCATGAACAGCCCGGCCGGCATGAACGGCAGGGCGACCGACCGGCTCCGGCAGGCCGGGCGAACGAAATGCGCGAAGACGACGCGGCCGGGGAAGATCGGGGTCGCCAGGAGGCATTGCGGCGGACCGCCGACGGTGCCCGGGAGATGGCGGCCCATCGTCGTCATCAGGCCCGGCGTGACGATGCCGCGCAGGCGGGGCCGAGCCGTCGGCGAACGCCTGCGGGGGTCGAGGATATCGAAGACGATGCGGCAGAGGCTGGGGAGGTACAGGGCGGCGCGGCGGAGGTCGAGCAGGGCGACGCCCCCGCTGTCCCTGCCGCCCCCGTCCCCGCAGGCCCCGCCCCCGCAGAGCGAAACGGGGCCAGGCCGCGCCGTCGCGCCCAGTTCGGCCCGCCCAATGTCGCGACGCGCGGCATAGGAGCCTCGGAGGCAAATGTCACCGGGGCGCTGAGACGGTGGGAGGACGCCGAGACTTCCCTGGAAAATGGTCCCGTGACGCGCTCGAAACGGCAGGCGGCGACGGAAGCGAGGGATGCCTGGCTGCAGGCCGAGCAGGATGCGCAGGCCGCGCGCGCCAATCCCGGCCGCAAACGCAAGCGCGGGGACGATCCGGCAGCCGGCAACAAGCGCACGCGCGCCGAAGCGCGGCAGGATGCCGGGCCGGCGCGGGAACCCGCGCAAAACGCCGGAGAGCGGCAGGCGGCCGGCCGAAATCGCCGTCGCAATGGTGGCGACAATCGCCCGCAGCGCGGGGGTCGCGAACGTTAAACACGATGTCCAACTTTGAAAGGAGGTTCGGGTGCCAATCGTAAAGCTCGATCGCAGGAACAGCGCCGGAAAAGCGGCGGAGACGCTCGAAAGGGAAGCGGCGCTTTATTTCGAACATGACGGCCCGTCGGCCCTCAGCCTCGCCGACAGGCAGATGATCGAATTCGAAGATCTCATTGCCGGCGGCGAACCGCCCGCGGGGGATGATTTGCCAGGAAAGGAGTTCCCCAATGGGGATTAAAGAAGAAGGTTCGGATGGTGATTATCGGATGCACGGAGTTCAGTCGTCCTCCGATGCGGGCACCGCAAAGAAGGTAAAGCTGGAATCCACGTCCCACGACATCAAGAGTCTCCCCGATCTTCCGGACCTGGAACATCTTCCGGGCAGCACGAGAAGTTCCGACGCCTACATCGTTGCCAACCGGAAAGACGGCCAATGGACCGGGAAGACCAATGGCAACCTCGATCGTCAGTTGACGACGAAGGAGTTTGAAGAGGCCTGCTGCCTTCATCGGGACGGGGCGGGCAACTACTATCCCTCGCCGGTCGCGTTCGAACGAATCCCGATACCGGATGAAAAGAAGGCGGAATGGGGCGACCTTCCCAAGAAGGAGTTCGGTCAACGGAGCTTTGCGTACAGGCTCGACATCTGGCGGCGGGAAAACCAGAAACGCGGCATCACCACCGACAAGATCTTCTTCGAGAAGGACGACAAGTTCAAGACCAAGGACGGTCGCCTCAAGCCCGAGGACCAGATCCTCAAGACCGAATACGGCGACAGGAGGGTCGAGAAAAGATACAAGTACCCGCTTCAGGCCGGAACGCTGCTGCCCGACATCATGATCAAGACCGGCAAGGGCGAGGTCCACTTCCTGACACGGCACGCCAATGACAACATGGTCGGCAAGGGCTTCGACGATTTCCAGGCCGCGGTGCACAAGACATACGGCGAGAATGCGGAAATCAAGCTCAAGTCCTCTTCCGGCATCATGCATGACGCCAATTATCTGAACATGTGGGAAAAGGGAGGCGCGGACAGGCGGTTTCGCTCTTTTGTCGGAGAAAGGGCGCCTCACGATCTCGATCTGCCCAAAGCGACCGTCAATATCGGCCGTCGTCCCGATGGAAACGGGGGATATACGCGCGATCGCCATGTCAGTATCGAAGCGCTGAAGTATCTGGCCAATCCGGACCCGGCCTCCGCGGTCGATCCGAAGCTGAAGGAGAACGCGGCGAAGTGGGTCAATGCCCTGGAAAAGGGCGAGCTCTGGGACCGTGTCCAGTTGCAGACCCGGAACGGCAAGGGCTACCAGACGCCCGGCCGGATGAGCTACGCCGATTCCACGCACTTCAAGAACATCATGAAGGAGGTCGGCCTTCCCGAATCCATGGGAGAACAGCGGCAGTCCAAGACCCTCAAGTTCGAAGGTTTCGAACGGAATTCGGCGGCGCTTGTGCAGGTTGGGCCGCAGCTCAAGGATGCGCGCGACCTCTCCCCCGAGGAAAGGGGCACTCTTTCGTCGACGCAGGTCCTTATCGCCGATCGTAACGACGACGGGCAATCGAAGGGCACCTATACGTCGATGGCGGAATATCAGCGGCTCGGAAAAAGACTGCCGGACAAGGCCGCCGCCGACCTCGGGATGCCGGCGGACCAATACTCGAAAAATTTCGTGAAGCCTGAAAAGGTCCTGCCGCCGGTTTATGACACGCGCGCGAGAAGCACGGAAATGGTCCGCTAGAGCGCCGTGCGTCCGAATGGACATAGGCGCTTCCAACCCGCTGATTCCACGCATCGTGCCTTCCGGAAATCGCTTCCGGCTTTCGGCCTGATCGTGGTGATCCCGGCGCTGGCGTCATTGCCGCCGGTGCCCGTCTCCCTGTGCCAGGCTGTGTCAGTCATGAAAGGTCCAATATCATGGTGAGCATCGACAAGAAGGAGTTCACCTCGCGGGACGATGCGAGGGCGCAGAAGCGTGAGGAGGCGCTCAAGCGAAAGGAAGCGCTGACCGAATACGCCGCCGAGGATCAGATCGCACGCTATCAGACCGTGGAGAAGAAGGAGCGGTATACCGACGACCTGGAGCTTCTCAAAGAGCTCAAGCCGGGGTTTCGCGGCGAGATCGACTACAAGCTGATCGGCAACAAGACCCTTTCGGTCACCGGCGAGGGCGAAATCACGCGCGAGCGCGGATATCGGACCAAGATCAGAAAGGTGACGCGCCTCGACGAGGAGACCGGCGAGGCCTATGTCGCGCGGCGCGAAAAGGAGAACGGACGGAAGCGGGAAACCGCCGATTACGACCGCAACGGCATGCTCACCAGCAAGTTCGAGGAGCGGAAGAACGGCCGCTACAGGGAAAAGTGGGAGCGCGATGAAGCCGGCAATCTCATGCGCACGGCCTATTATTCCAACCGGCTGCGCGATGGACATCTGAGGGCCGTCAAGGAGGAGATGACCGGACCCGCCAAGCGGGAGGACGGAAAGACCTATCGACTTCTGACCCGCACGAAAGGGTCCAAGAAGAAGGTGTTCGAGCGCGACGAGGCCGGAAAGCTGAAGCTTGTCGAGCGGACGACGCGGACCTCTTCGATGCGTGTGCGCAAGGCGCCCGACGGCAAGAGCACCAAAATCGAAATCGAGAAGGCGAACGGTCTTTTCTCCAAGTCCTATAAAACCAGGCTGGATGAGAACGGCAAGGAAATCGGCCGTGATGTGACCGCGCACCGCCGGCTTCTCAACAAGCGTTCGGCAACCTACGACAAGGAATCCGGCGAGATGGCGACGGCCAAGCATACCGTCGGCAAGCTCTACAAGAGCGAGGCGACCTTTGCGGGCGAAGACTTCAAGATCGTCTCCCGCAAGATATTGGGGTTGAAGCTGCGCACGAGAAGAGAGGGTTTGAGCGATGCCGAGCGCGAGGCGCAGGCGTCGCGGGTCAAGGAAGCCCGGCAGCACCGTCAGGCATGGACGAAGGATGCGCCGCAGGAACAGCCGAAGATCGAAGCGACCGAGAAGGATGTCCCCGCGAGCACGTCCGTCACGGACGCGGCCAGGGACCCGCCGCCCGCGCCCGTCAGGGAGCCTGAGCCAAGGCCGGCAAGGCCGGAAAGCCTGAGCGACATCGAAACGGCGTCGACGGTGTCGAGCGACAGCAGGTCGTCTTCCCTTTCCAGCGGGAATGGCACGACCACGACCACGCCGGATACGTCCAGGGCGCCCTCCCGCTCGGCATCCTTCAGCAGCACCAAGGCACCGCCGGATGCGCAGGCCCTTCTGGGCACGTCGTCATTGCCCGTGTCCGGCAAAACGGCAGGGGATGGCGGACGGACCGCGCCGCTCCTGAGCCAGAAAGACCAGGCTGAAATGAGCGCCATTCTTACCGCGCCGCCGGCCGTCTCCCGCGTCGAGGCGAGGAACGACGGGGGACGGACGCCGGAGACCCGGGAGACGCAACCTCCTCCGCCACGGAAGCCGGAGGGGCTTGCCAATCCGCAGGCGCTGCTTGGCGCGCCCGATCCGAGCAAGCCCGCCCGGCAGCCCGCCCTTCGGACGAGTGCGCCGACGCTCAGCGCAAAGCAGATCTCCGAGCTTGCGTCCGCCCTGGGAGCGCCCCCGACGGCCGCCGAGAGGTCTGCCGCTTCCACGGCGCGCAGTGAACTCAAGAACGGTGATCGCGGCGATCGCGATCGCGGATCGCCAGTCAGTATCTGACACAAAACAGGAACACCGGGACCGGAAAGCAAGGAAACCGTCATGGCAGATCGTGACAATCAGGCGCCCGCAGATGGCGAGGCCGGCAGCACCTCCCCTGCCAAGCGGCGCAGCGGCCTCGGCGCGCGCTTCAGGCAGCTTGGGCGGACAATCGGCGCCCTGGCCGGGGTGGCGCGGAAAACGCCGGTTGCTGCCGAGGTATCGCGCCCCGCGAGCCCGGAAAGGATGCCGGCCGACAGGGAGCCCTCGGGTCCGGTCGCGCCGGCGGCCGCAAGCAAACGCGAACCGAAAAGGCAGAGCCCGGAAGCGGTGGTCGCCGGCATGGTCGCCAGCGAGGCCAAACAGCACGAGGCGATGCGCGAGCGGCTGAAGGCGTTCCAGCAGCGCACGGCCGCCGAGGTTGCCGTCGGCCAGGCGATGGGGCCCGCAGCGCCGGGCAACACCGTCGGCCATCCGGCCCAGGAAAGACGCGGCGAAAGGCGGATACCGTCCCGCGCCGGCGGTCAGCCCGCCAAGGCAGGCCCTGACGAGAAAAGCAAAATCGAAGAACACCGGCGCGACGCGCTCTACCGTCTGGAGGGCAAGCCCGCGCCCGGACGCGCCACGGCGGCGCAATCGCAAAAGACGGGTGCGGAGGTGAGCCAGAGCCGATGGTCGGAAAGCACGATCGCCTCGTCCAGCGGTTCGGATCGCAGCTCGCTTGGAAGCCGTTCGTCGCGCTCGTCGCGGTCCGATACCAACAGCATCGACACCCACATGACCGAGCCGGACAAGGCGCCGGCCGAGGTCACCGGGGTCGCCAAGGTCGTCAAGGTCGGGGCCTACCGGGGGGCCAAGGTCGTGAAGATCGACGGGAAAAAGCCCGCCGGTTCGAGCCGTCCGGCGCCAGCCGGTAAGGAGGCGGCCCAGGCGGGGGCAAGGGCCGGCATCGAGAAGCCGGCCCATCGCGAAAGCCTGAGCGAACTGGCCTTGAGCGGCCGCGGGTACGATCATCGCCCCGTCAGTCGCGGCCGTTGAGGAGCAGAATCGATCATGCCGGAAAATTCAGGCGATAAAATCCGCATCCTGCTGTTCAGCACCGTCCTGTCCGTTCCGCTCGGCTTGCTGATCTCGGACATCTACGTGACCTTGAAGCGAGGCGGCGGCGCGGCCGCCCTGGCGAAGCTCGATCTGCTCGCTTTCTGGTACGAGACGCCCGTTCATTTGGGCTACGTCTCGCCGGCTTTCCTGCATTGCCTGATGATCGTCGGCGCGACCGTCCTGCTGGTCATGGCGGTTCTCTCGGTGCCGATGTTCAAGAAACACCATCACGGCACCGCCAGATGGGCGCGTTTTGCCGACATGGCGCGGCTGAAATACCTGCGCCCCTACGACAAGGTCTACGGTCCGATCTTCGGCAAGACCTCCGGGCCGCGGGGATTCGGGAAATATCTCACCAACGGCCCGCAGCCCCACAGCCTCGTCGTCGCCCCGACCCGCGCCGGCAAGGGCGTCGGCGTCGTCATCCCGACCCTCCTGACATTCAACGGCTCGATCCTGGCGCTCGATGTGAAAGGCGAACTGTTCGATCTTACGTCCCGGGCGCGCAAGACGCGCGGCGACAACATCTTCAAGTTCGCGCCGATGGACAAGGAAGGGCGCACCCATTGCTACAACCCCGTCCTCGATATCGTCGCGATACGCCCGGAACGGCGGTTTTCCGAGGCGCGGCGGCTGGCCCATAACCTGATCGCGCCCAAGGGCAAGGGATCGGAAGGCTTTATCGACGGCGCCCGCGACCTGTTCGTCGCCGGCATCCTCGCCTGCATCGAGCGGGGCGAGCCGACGATCGGCGCCGTCTACGACCTCTTCGCCCAGCCGGGGGAGAAGTACAAGCTTTTCGCCCAGCTCGCGGAGGAAAGCGAGATCCCGGAAGTGCAGCGCATTTTCGACACCATGGCGGGCAACGACACCAAGATCATCACCTCCTACACCTCGGTGCTCGGCGATGGCGGGCTCAATCTGTGGGCCGACCCGCTGATCAAGAACGCCACCAGCCGCTCGGACTTCAGCATCTACAACCTGCGCCGGGACCCGACCACCATCTACCTGACGGTCAGCCCCAACGACCTGGAGGTGATCGCGCCGCTCGTCAGGCTGTTCTTCCAGCAGCTCGTGTCCGTGCTTCAGCGCGAAATGCCGGCCAAGGACGAGATCTTCGAGGTCCTCTTTCTTCTCGACGAGTTCAAGCACCTCGGCAAGCTGGAAGCGATCGAGACCGCCGTCACGACCATCGCCGGCTATGGCGGCCGCTTCATGTTCATCATCCAGAGCCTTTCGGCGCTGACGGGGGCCTACGAGCAGGCGGGCAAGGAGAATTTCCTCTCCAATACCGGCGTGCAGGTGTTCATGGCGACGGCCGACGACGAGACGCCGGAATACATCTCGAAATCCGTCGGCGAGTATACGTTTACCGCGAAAAGCCGATCCTACGACACCAAGCAATGGTGGAACACCAACGTCCAGCAGTCGGAACAGGGCGAGAAGCTTCTGCGCTCCGAGCAGGTGCGCCTTATCGCCGACGACAAGCAGATCGTCCTGGTCAAGGGCCAGCCGCCGCTGCACATGCACAAGGTGAAGTATTATTCGGACCGCAAGCTGAAGACGCTTTTCGACGCCCAGACCGGCCCGCTGCCCATGCCCGATCCCATTCCCCTGTCGGCGCCGGCCACGACCTTCGTCAGCAGGGAGGCGCCGGCGGGCATCGAGGACGGGCAGGCCGAAACGGCGGCGGACTTTCCGGGCGACATGGTCGCCGAAACCGGGCGCGAACCCATGTCCCCCGGCGAATGGCCGGCCGCCGGCGAGCCCATCGCGCTCGACCGGGAGGAGGCGGAATGGGCGTTGTCGGAAAGCGACGAACGTCAAGGGGACGCGGCCGGACCTGAGGACGGGGACGGTGGCGAGGAGACATACCTGCAGGACGACGAAGACGAGTTCGACGACGCGCCCTACGAGGAGCCGCCCGGCATGGCGGAGCAACGCGCCCTTCTCGACCGCATCATCGCGCTGCAGGGGCGCAGCCTGCGCAATGTCCGCAATGAAGAGCTATCCTAAGAAGGACGAACCATGGACAACCTCCGGAACAGTGAACGCAGCCTGGCCGTCATGGACGTGCTTGCGCGGCAGGCCGATCTTCACAGGGCGCGCTCCAATCGCCCGGGGGAAGGACTTGTCGCCGCCAACCGGAGCAGGGACGCGTCGAGGGCCGAGGAGCGGCTTGTCGCGTATGCCGCCGAATGCCTCGCCCAGGGCTCCCACAAACTTCGCGAGGGCGCGGGCTTCACGCCCGAGGTGCAGCGCCGCTTCGCCGAGGTCGGCAGGATGCTCGACAATCATGTGGACGAAGAAGGCGGCGCCGACATGCGTCGCGGCCTGCTGCAGCGCGCGCAGGAGTTCGCGTCCTTCTCCCCCCATTATCACGGCCATGACGAAACGGACGACAACGATGCGATCGCCGACCGTCTCAACGACAGGGGCGCACAGATCCGCCTGTCGCGCGTCCTTCTGGATCGGGAACTCGGATTGAAAACGTCGCTGCCGGATGCTCCCGGCGGAGTGGACCACGATTTCACCGCGGCCGAAGCCCGCAGGTTTACGGATGCCTTCGGCCATCTGCAGCAGGTGCTTCACGAGCATGTCCGGACCCGTCAGCCGATCGTGGCCGGCCAGGTGCGCGAGCCCGTGAACTGGAATCGCGTCGGCGACGCCGGGCGGGCAGCCCGCGCCCTGGAGACGGAACTCCAGGCGCACGGCCCGGACGCCACGCTGAAGCGCTTCGAGAGGGAATATCATGTGCGCCAGACGCTCGAACGACGCGCCGCGCGGGAAGACGATGGCCTTATGGACGATGCCGGCGTGGGGTCGGCCCGGTCCGGAGCCACCGGAAGCAGCAGCGCCGGCGGGAGCCGGTCCGGGACGAAAAGAAACGCGGAGGCTGCGGGGCTTACCGGCGATGGGGCCGGGCCGACCGCGTCCCGGCCGGCCACGCAGGCGCGGGTCGAGCTGTTGCGCCGGCTGCGAAATGCCGGGCGCTGCGACTGACGAGGCGGGTCCGCGCCGCCTGCGGGAGACTTTTCCGGCAAGAGATGTCGATCCGGCTCAATCCAGGTCCTGGGAGGGAAGGTAGATTTCCAGCACGCCGCGCTTGCCGTTGCGACGGCCGACCTGGATCACCAGGTCGATCGTGCGCTTGGCATAGGTGATGATCTCGGGATGGGAGAGCCGCACGCCCGACCGCATGACCATCAGGGCCAGGCGGTCGAAGGCGAGCGCCGGGCTGTCGGCATGGATGGTGGTGATCGCGCCCGGATGCCCGGTATTGATGGCTTCGAGGAAATCATAGGCCTCGACGCCGCGGATTTCGCCGACGATGATCCGGTCCGGCCGCATGCGCAGGCAGCTTTCCAGAAGTTTCGAGGGCATGCGCGCCGATTTTTCCTTGCGGTCGGAAATCAGCGCCACCTGGTTGCGGTGCGGCGGGAAAAGCTCCTGCGCGTCCTCGATGGTGATCAGGCGTTCGCGGGTGTCCATCATTTCGATCAGCGACCGCGCCACCGTCGTCTTGCCCGACGATGTCCCGCCGGAGATCAGGACGTTGAATCTCTCGTCGATCGCCTGGCGGAACAGGCACTGCAGATCCCCTGCCCGCGCCATCTCCGCGATGGCGCGGTGGCGGGCCCTGCGTTCGTCGTCGACGCGGATCTGGGTGCCCTCGACGAAACCGATGTCCTCGCTCTTCAGCGCCCGCGTCAGATATTTGCGGATCGACAGCGAGACGCCCTGCTCGATCGCCGGTTCGATGACGATCTGCACGCGCTGCGGGTTGCCCCAGACGATGACCCGGCCGGAAACGATCGGATGCAGCGCGCCGAGCGTGTTGCGTGTCTCGCCGGCGAGCTGGGCGCCGAGCCGCTTGATCGCATGCGGCGGCAGGGTGACGTCGATCTCGTGCATGAATTCCGCGCCGGCCGTCTCGACGAAGATCGAGCCGTTGGGGTTGATGACGAGTTCGTTGATTCCGTCGTCGACCAGATAGTCGCGCAAGGGGCTGAGATATTGTTCGACATAGGATATCTCGCGGGTTTGCGGCATGTAATTCATCGGAATATCAGGTCCCTGTTGACGAAGACGCGGATTTCCTCCCCCTGCGGGATGCGGATGACGGGGGGCAGGGTGAGATATTTTTCCAGCACGCCGCTGGCCTGATCGCTGAGATCGCCGCCCATGCTGTTGGCAAGCTGGGCGCCTGCGCCGGTTCCGCCGGAACTGCCGCCGCCGCTGCCGCCACTGCTGCCGATATTGATCGTGGTGCCGGACGATTTGGAGCTTTTCCCGAGCTGCTCCGACAGGATGGTCGGAACCGCCGTGATCGCGCTGACCAGCATCGCCGCGCCGAATTTCGTCCCGTATCGGTTGTCGACATTGCCGAGCGACCCCGAGCGGCCGAGGCGGTCGGTGCCGATCGAGCCGAGCGCGATCGACTTGCCGTCCGGCGTGATGGCCCGGTTCCAGGCGATCAGCACCCGTTTCTGCGCGATATCGACGTCGTTGTTGAACTGCCCGATGAGAATGGTGCCGGAGGCCATCAGCACGCGGGTGCCATCGAACGAATAGACCGGCTGCGTCACCTGGGCGCGGATGCTGCCCGGCAGCTGCGTGTCGATCGCCGTCTCCAGCACGGCCGAAATGATCGAGCCCTGGACGACCGTGCGCGAGGGATCGGCAAGGCGCTTGGAGACCGACGTCTGCCAGCCGCCGGCGGCGGAGGCCTTCAGGAACCGTTCGTTCTGGTCGAGGTCCTGCGAAAACGCGTCGCCGCCGGCGGCTGCATCCGCAATCTCGCCGCGGCCGGAATCGTCGACGATGACCGCCTTCGATTCCCGCTGCTTCATCTCGATCTCGCGGCCGAGCTTGTATTGTTCCTCCCGCAGTTTCGCGGCGTCCTCCGCCTTTCGGCGTTCTTCCTCGGCCTTCTGCGCCTCGGCGCGCAGCCTGGTGTTTTCATCCGCCATGGCCTTGCGCTCCTCCTCCAGCCGCTTGGTCATGGCGTCGTTGTAGCCGGACAGCATGCGCTGCACCTCGCCGCTCGACAGGCCGGGCTGGCGGTTGCGCTCCATCTCCGCGAGCTTTTCCTGCAACGCCTTGAATTTCTCGTTGAAGGCGGCGTTCGGGTCCACCTCGGATCTGGGCGGCTCCGGAATGGCCGGCACGAGGAAATCCAGATGGGAATTGGCCTCTTTCTCGCGGTCGACCTGCATGTCGATCTGCGACGTCCTCTGGTCGTCGCCGCCGCCGATGCCCAGCAGGCCGAGGATTTTTCCGGGGCCGGCCGACATGACGAACACGAAGAAGGAGGCGGCGATGAATCCGAGCGTCGCCAGGAGCTTGACGTTGCCGCCGCGGCTTGAGCCGGTCTGGCGCGCGCGCCGGGCATTCAGGAGCTCTTCGCGCTCGGCCGCCCGGCGTTCCTCTTCCTTCGCTTCCGCCACCTCGTGCGGCAAGGGACCGGCGTTGTGATCGTTATCGGACATCGGCGACCTCGCTCGGCTTCTGGGCGCCAAACAGCGAAGGCCTGGCCGCGACGGCGCCGCCGCGGCCGATGCATACCGTTTCGTCGCCGATCCTCAGCACCCAGAAATCGCTCGTCCCGTCGACGACGACGCGGTTGCCGATCGTGCGCGAGTTGACGAGTTCCTCCGTGCGCTTCGGCCCGACCTTGAGGATCGCCGGCCGCGGCGCGTTTTCCGGGAGGAAAAAGCTGGTCTGGCTACCGTTGTCCTGCACCCAGATCGGCCGGAACGCGGCCTTGCCGGAAACCATGTAGTTGGAATCGACCCGCTCGGCCTTCGGCGCCGCCGCCGCCGCTTTCGGGCGGGCTGCCTGCGGATAGGTGAAGATCGACCGGAAGACGGGCGCCTCGCCGCCGCCGGCCACGTATTCGTTCATCGAGCGCAGCTCGAAGGCGTAGACGTGCTTGTCGGTATAGATCGTCATGTTGGTCGCCGCCGACGGTATCGTCGGCTTGATGCTGACGACATTGCCGCTCTGCAGCTTGACGACCTCCCATGAGGCGCTGTCCCCGATCAGGATCGACTGCACCTCCTCGCTATCGGCAAACTGCACGGCGGTGACGGATTTCAGGTAGAGATCGAGCTTGTAGACCTGGTTCTCGCTATAGAGATAGCGGCGGATGCGCGGGTCGTTCCTCGTTTCGGGAGCCGGGTTCGCGGCCTCCGCCACGGCGGCGATCGATACGCAGGCCAGGAGGGTGATTGCGATGCGTTTCAGCATGTCATGCCTTTCTCTGAATACTGGAAAACGAGGTCATCCGGCGGTCTCCGCATCGATGCGGTAGCTGAGGGCCGTGAAGCCCAGCGGGTTCTTCCAGACCTCCTCCAGTTTGGCGTCGTTCTTTGGCCGGAAGGCGTAGCCCACGGTGGCGACGAAGGTGCGGGCCGCGGTCTCCTTGCCCTTTTCCTCGCGGTACTTGGTGATGCGCACGCGGGCCAGATCGAAGGCGCCGCGCTTGGTCGCCGGGCTGATCGATATCGACTTGACGACGACGCGCACCCGCACGCCGCTGCCGTAGACGGTCGGCGGATACTGGGACGAGCCGGAGTTCCAGATCTGCGCGAGCGTCGCGGCCGCGTCCTCCTGTGAGCGTGTCATCACGTCGGGAATGCGCACGGCATTGTCGGCCGGGTCGTAGGTCTCCCGGTCCGTCACGTAGGAGACCAGCTCCGCCTGCAGGACGGCGTCCTGCTGGTCGAGCGAGGCCGGGCGGACCTGGACGAGCTTCTCGGCCTCGCCGGTGGTCTTGTCGACCATGACGACGAAGGGCTTGGTTTCGTTGAGCGGCAGGATCGCGATCAGGCATCCGAGCGCCAGAAGCGCCAGGGCGATCGATCCGATGGCGATCTTCGCCCAGTTGTTCCGTTGCTGCCGCAGCGTGA
This sequence comes from Neorhizobium puerariae, assembly GCF_042429745.1. Taxonomy (NCBI): domain Bacteria; kingdom Pseudomonadati; phylum Pseudomonadota; class Alphaproteobacteria; order Hyphomicrobiales; family Rhizobiaceae; genus Neorhizobium; species Neorhizobium puerariae. The sequence goes on from NZ_JBHMAA010000029.1 coordinate 71,748, forward strand.
AGAATATCTCGTCTTCGAAAGCATTCTGAATGGGTGTGGTTGGCATGAGGACACTGTTCTCTTGATGTGCCTGGATCAGGGTTTGTAGAGATCGCGCTGCTCGGGCGATATCGGGGACGATCCCCCTCCCCCGGTTTCAGGCGATGAAGACGACTTCGGAGAGAAGGACGAGCGATAGGCCGGGTTCGGGCTCATCTGTGCCGGGCCGGCAACCGCCTGCTCCCTTCTGTTCCGCCAGAATGCCTTGCGCTCGTCGGTATGGCGGCGCCATGCCGAGAAACCGGACACCAGCCCGCTCCTGAGCGACCCGCTGGCCTTGGCCGCCCCGAGGCCGGCCGCGATGCCATGCGCGTATTTGCGGGGATCGAGCATCTGGCCGATGCCGCGCTGCGGCAGCGCCATCATGTACTGCTTGAGGTTGGACGCGCCGCTCATCCGGCCTGCGGCGCTTGTCAGGCTCCTGCCCACGCTCGCGCCGCCGACGGCAACCGATGCGGAGGCGAGCGTCTGCGCCATGGTCGGGATGTGGAACAGCAGGACCAGGGCGGCGATCATGACGAAGATGAAGCCGAAGAACTTTTCCTTGTCCAGGCTGCTGGCGCCGGACGTCGCGAGGATGTGGCTCGCGAAATAGAGCACGATCGCCATCAGGCATCCGAGCAGCAGCGGAATGACGGAAAAGCCGACGAGCAGGCTGACCCAGCCCTGGAAATACTGCCGCGTCTTTTCCCACATGAACATCATGATGCCGAGCGGCGCCAGGCTGATGCCGAGGATCAGCCCGACCTTGGCGATCAGCACCATCACCGCCGCCGCGGCGATGAAGATGCCGCCGACGATCAGCACGAACAGGCCGGCGAAGATGTTGCGGAAGGTCTTGCCGAGGTCCAGGATCGAGGTGTCCCGGAAGAAATCGCCGGCGATCCAGACGATGGCGTGCCCGAACTCGTCGAGCGCCGCATAGGTCTTGGCTTCGCCGGCGCCGGTTATGTTGGCCGGGTTCAGGATGTCCAGGCGAAGGGTTTCGATATCCTTGGCGACGGCCTCCACGACAAGGTTCGAATAGCCCTGGGTGATGCCCGTCAGGGCGTCGTAGATCGCCGAGAAATTGCTCCAGACCGTCGAGAAACTCACCACCAGGATGTAGGTGACGGCCCAGTTCAGGTAACGGGTATAGTGGATGTTCTGCGCCTGGACGACATGGTTCAGGGCGATGAACAGCAGGGTCGTCATCCCGATGGCGACCATCAGGGTCTGCACCGGTCCGGCGACGCCGTCGAACACCGCCTGCAGATAGTCGACGGTCGCCTCGTCGATCTGGGTGCCGATGGTCTGTATGATCCCCATGGCGTCACCTGTTGAAGTTCTTGAGGCCGTCCACCCAGCTCGGCTCGCTCGCCTCGCTCGCCAGCATCATGAAATAGGCGCTGGCGATCGACGTGATGGCGGACTGGGTGCGCAGGCTTTCGTTCGACTGCTGGGTCATCTCGATCATCACGCGCGTGTTGATGTCGACGCTGGTCTTCAGGTCCGGGCTCGCCTCGAGCGCGGCGATATAGTCGCCGAGGCGGGCGCTGCTGTCGTTGGCCCGCTTGTAGGCGGCTTCGGCGGAGGATGCCGCCACCGCGCTCTTGGCGGCCAGCTGCGCGAGCATCTTCTTGCCGAGGAGTTCGTCGTCCTTCAGCTTGAAGGCCTGATCCAGGCTGAACGTGGTGCGGAACCGGTCGAACGCGTCGGCGACGTCGGGCGGCCCCTCGATCGCGCCGTTCAGGGCGCTGTCGGACATTTCCGAAAGCCCCTCCCCGCCCTCGCGCGCCTGCTCGTGCTCCGCGTCGTTGAGAAGCGGGAAATTCTTGCGGCCCGTCTGGGCCTCGCGGATCAGGTCGAGCGCCTTCGCCTGCTCGGCGATCGAGTTGAACATCTGCGAGATGCCGCCGCCGACCAGCCGCATCAGGCTGACGAGCTTCATCATCTGCTGGATGGCGACGGGATCGTAGCTGACATTGGCGTCGTCGGGCGCCGTCGGGGCATTGCCCACCGTCGGCTCGTCGACCGGGTTGATCCTCTGCTGTGCGCCGGCGGTGCCTGCCAGGAGCAGGCTGCAGGTCAGAAAGGTCGTTGCAATCAGGCGGTTCATGCCGTCACTCCTTCCGGTAGGGGGTCAAAGTTTTCCCACATGCAGGCGCAGTTGTTCTTGCGCTCGGCCGGCACCGACTGGCAGCCGGCCAGGCCTGCAAGCGCGAGCGCCAGGGCGATCAATGTCGCGAGCTTCATTTCAGCATCTCCATTTGAAAATCGGGCCGGTCGCGCCAGCCGGGCGGGCCTTTCTCGCCGCGCCCTCCCCCCAGCACGTCGAGCCCCTTGCCGATCGCGCCGAGGTCGAAGTCGAGCACGACGCTGTCGGCGCCCGACTTCAGCAGCACGAGATGGTTGTCGACATTGCTGATCTGCAGGAAGGCGCTTTCCGTCGGCGTCAGGTGAAGCGGCGCGAGCTCGGCCTCCGTGTTGAACGCGCTCGGATAGATGAGCCGGGTGACCGCGCTTTCCAGGATCGCGTCGCCCGCCGCACTGTTCTTGATGTGCGAGACGCGCTGGGTCAGGAGCACGACCGCGACGTTCTTCTTTCGCATCGTCAGCATCCAGTCCTTCAGGCGCGCCTCGAAATAGGGGTCGTCGAGCAGTTTCCAGGCCTCGTCGAGAACGAGCAGGGTCGGATGCTCGTCCTCGACCAGCCGCTCGATGCGGCGGAAGACGTAGCTGAGCCATGCGGTGCGCACGAGGTCGTTGTCGAAGATCTCGGTGAGGTCGAACGCCGTCAGCTTGTTTTCGAAGGCGAGCGGATCGGTGTCCTTGCCGCCGAACAGCCAGCCGAACTGGCCGGTCTCGTCCCAGCGGCCCAGCCGGTTGTAGAGATCGCCCTCGTCGTCGGTGGCGCGAAGCTGGCTGCGGAACTGCTCGAAATTCTGCAGCCGCCGGTCGGCCACGACGTTGGATTGAACCGCGTCGTTGAGCGCCTGGGTCTGGATCGGGTTGAGCGGACCGCCGTCGTGCCCGGCCAGCGCTGAAAGCCAGTCCGTAAGCCAGGCGGCGCCTCGACTGTCGGCCTCCGCCCGCATCGGGTTGAAGCCCGTCTCCTCCCCCATGCGGACGGCGGAATACCGTCCGCCCATGGCGCGCACCGCCATTTCGAAGCCGTTGTCCTTGTCGAACAGGATGGTGCGGACGTCGAGGCGCTGGGCCTGGCTGACCAGGAAGGCGGTGCCGAGCGTCTTGCCGGAGCCGGTCTGCCCGAGCACCAGCGAATGACCGACGGTGCGGTGGCCGGGACGGCCGGGCAGATGGAAGTTGAACCGGAATGTCTCGCCGCGCGCCGTCGGGATGATGGTGACGGCCTCGCCCCATGGGCATTTCTCCGGCGGATTGCCCTTCGACAGCCCGTGCATGGCGCAGAGCTGGGCGAAGTTCATCGACGAGATCATCGCCGGCCGGGTGCGGTAGGCGAAGTTGCCGGGATGCTGGGCGAAGTAGACGGCGCGCGCCGAGAAGTTCTCGCGCACGATCGCCGCGCCGGCATCCTGCATGGCGCGCGTCACATAGGCGACCGCCTGCTCCAGCTCCTTCACGCTGGGGCAGAAGACGGCGATGCTGCAATGGTGGTCGCCGAAGACCACGCGTCCGGAGGCGACGTCGTCCTCGGCGTCCTCGAGCTGCGCCATCAGCGAGATCGCGGCGTCTTCCGCCGCGCGCATCTGCTTGCGGACCCTCGAGATCTTGCCCTGCGCGGAGATCGGGTCGATCGGATTGAAACTCTGGGTGACGATCGTGTCGTAAGGCAGGTTGAGACGGTCGAGGATGCCGGGATAGGTCTCGGTCGGATAGTCCTTGAGCGAGATGACCGTGCCGAAGCGCTGGCTGCCCTCGGTCGGCCCCTGGCATTCGAACACGCGGCCCTGGAAGGTCACCTGGGAGGTGGCGAGGAGATCGGAAATCGGGGAGAACCGGGCGCCGGGCACGAGCGTTCCGCTCGAACCGTCGAGAATGGTGCGCAGCAGGCCGAGCCAGCGCCCTTCGGAGAGCGCAAGGCGGCTGGGCTTTGCCTCGCTCACCGCCACCATGCAGGTGGTGATCATCTGGTCGAGGCGAAGCGCGCGCGCTGCGACCTCGGCGCGGCTGTGGACGTCCTTGCCGCCGAACAGGCTCAGGAACTTGGCGATCTTGCGCGGCGGCCGGATGACCATGGTCACCATCGTGACGCGATCTCGCAGGCCGATATTCTGCAGGTAGTCGCGCCAGCGGCGATCGATTTCCTCGTTGAAGGGATGCCCCTTGAGCGGCGGAATGGTCGGCCGGGTCTCGACGGAAATGCGATGGATGTAATAGGCGACGTCGCCCCTTTGCTGGGCGATGAAGCGCGAAAGCGCGTTTGACAGCTCCATCGTGTGGCGATGGTCGACGGTGTCGGCGTTGATGCCCTCGACGATGAACGAGCCCATCAGGTCGCCATCGCGCAGCATGATCGTCAGGTCGTCCACCTTGCTGAGATAGGGCAGCCCGCTGACCAGCAGCTGGTTTTCCGGCAGGTGGCGATTGGCGACGAGACGCGTCGCATGCGTGGGGGGCGCCTCAAGCACGGTACACCAGCCCCTTTCCCCGCAGCAGGGCCGGGCTCATCCGTGTCTGCTGCACGGTGGCGATGAAGACGTTGATGATCTTCGGATCGTAGGCGGCGAGCGCGCGCAGCACGCTGTACCCCACGCCACCCATCACGACGAGATAGATGAAGGACCGCGTGAAAATGAAGCCGAGCATCGTCGCGACGATCAGCACCACGAGATACATGATCGGCAGGCCGGCAAAGCTCACTTCGCGGGTAAGACCGATGAATAGCGGGGTACGTTCCAAACTGCCTCTCCTTTCTTGAATGAAAACGGCCGGGCCCGAAGGCTGCGGCGGAGGCCCGGCCGTATGAGCGCCGTGGTTAGCTGGCGCTCAATCCCTCGACGAAGCTTGCCCCGCCGAACACGATCGCGATGCCGAGCACCACCGCCACGGCGAAGGTCCAGTCCATGCGTCCGGTCATGAAGGAGAAGCCGACGGCCATGACGGCCAGCGCGGATACGGCGATGCCGATCGGGCCGGTGATGGCAGCGACGACCTTGTCGAGAAAGGTGGTGACGCCCTGGAAATCCTGGGCGGCACTCGGCTGTGTGGTCAGCAGCAAGATCGCCGCCGTCGAAAATACGAACCGCCAGATCTCGCGGTTCGATAGCAGCTTTGTCAGTGTGTTCATCCTGTACCTCATGATTGGCTGAGAACCTCCCGGGCGAAATGCTCCGGGCTACTCGTAGACCGACGGGCCGCGCCGAGCGGCCAGCCCGAGGGTTCGGCAGCCGAAGGGACGGTTCCCTGCGGCGTCGAAGAGGATCGATCCGGCGGCATGCGGCGCGGAGGCGGCCTGCATGGCGATGTCGAAACTGGTGGCGGCCGGCCTTTCGCGCGGCGCGGACTGCACCGCGTGCAGGATGTCGGCCACGTATTGGCGGGTCTCGCGATAGGGCGGAACGCCCCGATATTTCATCACCGCCGCGGGGCCGGCATTGTAGGCGGCAAGTGCGAGCTCCGGCGTGCCGAACTGATCGAGCATGTCGGTCAGGTATGTCGCCGCGCCGTGGAGGTTCTGCTCGGCCGAAAAGACGTCGCAGACGCCGAGTTCCGCGGCGGTGGCGGGCATCAGTTGTCCAAGCCCGCGGGCTCCGGCCGGCGACACGGCGAGCCGGTTGAAGCTGCTTTCGCGATGGATCAGCGTCGTGAAGAGCTGGACGAACTGGGCCTCGTCGAGACGGGCCTTTTTCACGCCCGACGTGGTCGCGAAGGAAAGCCCGATCTCGGTCGCCAGCCGGCGCATGCGCTGCTGCTCGAGCGTCAACTGCCGCGACATCCGGCGCGGCGAAGGCAGCATCAATTGCTGCCCGATCGCCTGGCTTGCCGCATTGCCCGCGGGTTCGGCGGCCGGTTGCCGATAGGCCAGGCCGGACGATGCCCCCTCGACGGGAAGAACGGGAAGATAGGGTCCCGTGCTGATTCCCGTCGGCGGCGCACCTTCCGATGCGCCGCCATCCCGCTGGACCAAAGTCCCGTCCTTCAGTTCTTCAAATATCGCTGCATGGGCCAGAGGGGAAAGACCTTGCAGCGGCGCCGATAATAATATTGCGCAACAAATCGTATGCTTTCTTGCAAAATCCCATATCTGCCTTTTTACGACAATCGACATGAGCGTTTCTTTCAGTTTTATTGGCGTGATAAAAATAGAATGTTTAAAAGTTACTTCATTGAATGAATACATACTGAACGGCGTTGTCGATATGTCAACGTTTACAGTGATTGCATTTGTAACGGACTGAAATGCGCCCCGCATTGCTGCCGCAGGCTCCCCCGGAGAGGCAATCCCGCGCGGGGACGCGTTGCATGCCTGCGGGAAGAGACCGCCCGCGCGAAGCCGGGCCCGGGCGGGAGGCATGCCGGCCGGGGCGTTTCCCATTACAGATGAAACGGTTTTGGCGGCGGGGCCGGCGCGGGGCCCAATCCGGAGGCGCCGCTTCCATCCGTCCCGGCGGTCGTTCCGTTGCGTCGCGCCGGAATGATCCGCTCCATGCATTGCGCCATGCGCCGCGTGAAGATTGTGGTGGCGGGGCGTGACGCCTAATCTCCCTTCATATCCTCGATTGCCGGGCGCGCATACGTTCGCGGAAGGAGTGGCTCGTGAAGAATATTCTCATCGTCGATGACGACGTGTCGGTCAGACGCATGCTTGGCGACTATCTCTCCCAGCACGCCTTCCGCATCAACGCGGTCGAGAACAGCGCGCAGATGGCGCGCCAGCTGACTGTCGAAGCGCCCGACCTGGTCATCGTCGACATGAACCTCGGACAGGAGGACGGCCTGCAGATCGTCCGCAATCTCAGCGCCAAGCGCGACATACCGATCATCATCATCAGCGGCGACAGGCTGGATGAGGACGACAAGGTGAACGGCCTGGAAGTGGGCGCCAGCGACTACATCACCAAGCCCTTCGCCATGCGCGAGTTTCTGGCCCGCGTGCGCGCCGTCTTGCGGGAGCGGCCGGACCGCCGGGCCCAGAGCGGCTACAAGGTCTACACGTTCGACGGATGGCGGGTCAGTACTCGCAACCGCCAGCTGCGCACCGCCGAGGGCGAGGAGGTCAAGCTGACGATCAATGAGTTCAACCTTCTCGTCGCCTTCCTGGAAGCGCCGCGGCAGGTTCTGTCGCGCGAACAGCTGCTGCTCGCCACGCGGGTCCACGATCAGGAGATCTACGATCGCAGCGTCGACGTGCTGATCCTCAGGCTCCGCCGGAAGCTGGAGATCGAAGCTTCGGCCCCTCGCTTTATCAAAACGGAAAGAGGCCTCGGCTACATTTTCGACACCGACGTGGATACGGAGATCCTGCGGGTGCGCACGCAATGAACGACAATACCCGGTTCCGGCCAAAAGCCGGAACGCCATGCAGCCCGGCTCCGCCAGAGCCCCCCTCGCCCGCCGATGCCGGTCTGGCGGGCGGGATGGCGCATGAATTCAACAACATCCTGACGACGATCCTCGGTTATGCGGAAATGCTGGCCGAGATGCTGCCGCCCGAAAGTGCCGCGTTGGACTATGCCGAACAGATCGTCGAATCCGGGCGGCGGGCCGAACGGATCGTCGAGCAGGTCCTCATCATCAGCAGGAGAGGCCGTCACATGAGCAGACCGTTCGACGTGCTGGAGGCGGCGTCCGAGATGCTGCCGGCGCTCTATACGTCCGTGTCGCAGACGACGCGTCTCGATATCGAAATCGCGGACGAACCCATGGCCATGTTCGGCACGCCGCGCGACCTGCAGCATGTGCTGGTCAACCTGTGCCGGAACGCGAGCGAGGCGCAGGATGGCGGCGGGGCGGTGCTCCTGAAGATCGCGCCGTTCGATCCGGAGGATGCGATCCCGATGAGCCACGGAACGCTTAAGGCCGGCGCCTATCTGCGGATGTCGGTCGGCGACGCGGGCCCCGGCATCAGGCCGGAACACGCACCGCGCATCTTCGAGCCCTTTTTCACGACGGGTGGAGAAAAGCGCCGCGTCGGCCTCGGTCTTTCGGTCGTCGAGGCGACGGTCCGCGCCCTCAAGGGACAGATCGATGTCGGCCCCGGGCCGGACGGCGGGACGTGTTTCACGGTTTTTTTCCCGCGGCTGCCGGAGGTTGCCGGCTGAGGCGGCGGGAGACGCGACGGCTTTTCCCGGCCGCGAGGGGCGAGCGCCTCACGGGCGGGACCGGCCCTCGGTGGCCCGGACATAACCTTTCCCGGTCTTGGCGCGATACAGTCTTGCCATCCGTTCCGCCCCCTCCCCCGGATCGGCAAGGACTTCCGTCTTCTCCCGGCCCTTCGAACCGATGCGCCCCCAGCGCCTCACCAGCCAGAACTGGCCGAACAGGTTCGGCTCTATGGACAGTGCGTAATAACGGGCCATGTTCCGGCTGGCGTCGATACGCTGCAGGTAGACATCGGTCGTCGCGGCCGGCAAGGAAGAAATCATGGTTTCAGGATCGCCGGCGGCCGCCATCTTGTCCAACCGGAATTATGAATCACCGGGCCGGCTTCGATTCATATCCGTGAACTGTCTGCCCTTAACCGTGCCCGCGACCGCCCTTCCCTCCCCTCGCAAAAACGACGGCGCGATATCGGTGAAGCCCGCCTTGAGCGTCAACCGATTCGCGCCATACGCGTTCGGAGCCGGAAATCAGGGCGATCGCGGCGGCGCCTCAGGCACCTCGACCCTGCGCCCGGAGGATTTCGCAAAAACCGGATCGCTTCCATTAAATAATTGGAATCGCAATGGAAATTTGCTCTGCGGGAAAAGCCGGGCATCCGGCTCTGTTTCAATCTTAACCAAAATCTCCTTGCCACCTCGAAAGAATCGCCGATACTGGCGGCAGATTTGGGAAATCTCCTCGTTTTGTCGCCAGAATGGTCTTCGGATGAAAGCCAACTCAAAATTGCCCTCGTTCGAATTCGACGAGAAGATCCTTCTGCAGGGCGCGGAGATATCGCGGCGTCTCGACCAGCTGCGGATGGAAAAGTTTCCGCCGAACGCGAAAAAGACGCTGCGGATGTTTTCCATGGCCGAGGTCGCCCATTATCTCGGCGTCAGTCCCAACAACCTGAAGCGTTTGCACCTGGAAGGCAAGGGGCCGATCCCGACCACCTCGGCGGGCGGACGCCGGTTCTATACCGGCGAGCAGATGCGCGAGCTGCGTTTCTTCCTCGACAAGACCGGCAAGTCGGACGCGAAAAAATACGTTCCGCATCGCAAGCCCGGCGACAAGCTGCAGGTGGTCGCGGTCGTGAACTTCAAGGGCGGTTCCGGCAAGACGACGACGACGGCGCACCTCGTCCAGCATCTGGCGCTCACCGGGCACCGGGTGCTCGCGGTGGATCTCGACCCCCAGGCGTCGCTCTCGGCCCTGCATGGCTTCCAGCCCGAGCTCGACAAGAACCCGTCGCTCTATGATGCGATCCGTTACGACGCCGATCGCAAGCCGATTTCCGAGGTCATCCTGCCGACCAATTTTCCGGATCTCGATATCATCCCCGCCAATCTCGAACTGCAGGAATATGAGTACGACACGCCGCTGGCGATGCAGAATTCGGCGGAAGGCAAGCGGTTCTTCACCCGGTTCGGCAAGGCGCTCGCCGATGTCGACGAGCGCTACGACGTGGTCGTGGTCGACTGCCCTCCCCAGCTCGGCTATCTCACCCTGACGGCGCTGACCGCCGCGACCTCGGTGCTGATCACCGTCCATCCGCAGATGCTCGACCTGATGTCCATGAGCCAGTTCCTGCTGATGCTCGGCAATATCATCAGGACGATCAAGCGCGCCGGCGCCGATGTCGAGATGGACTGGCTGCGGTACCTCATCACCCGTTACGAGCCGACCGACGTGCCGCAGGCGCAGATGCTCGGCTTCATGCAGTCGATGCTGGCGGAGGAGATCCTGAAGCAGCCGATGGTGAAGTCGACGGCGATCTCGGATGCCGGCCTGACCAAGCAGACGCTTTATGAAGTCGAGCGCAACAATTTCACCCGCGGCACCTACGACCGGGCCATCGAGTGCATGGACGCGGTGAATTTCGAGGTTCAGGGCCTGATCCAT
>NZ_JBHMAA010000065.1:0-1056 GCF_042429745.1 Neorhizobium puerariae
CACCACGCCGCGGATCGATTCGCCAGCATGCATGAGTTCGAACCCCCTGTTGATGTCGTCGAGCGGCATGGTGTGTGTGATCATCGGGTCGATCTGGATCTTGCCCTGCATGTACCAGTCGACGATCTTCGGCACGTCGGTTCGCCCGCGCGCGCCGCCGAAGGCGGTGCCCGTCCACTGGCGGCCGGTGACCAGCTGGAACGGACGCGTCGAAATCTCCTGGCCGGCGCCGGCCACCCCGATGATCACCGACTTGCCCCAGCCGCGATGGGCGCTTTCCAGCGCCTGGCGCATGACCTTCGTGTTGCCGGTGCAGTCGAACGTGTAGTCGGCCCCGCCGATCAGGTCGCCGTTGCGCTTCGTCAGGTTGACCAGATACGGCACGATGTCCTCGCCGACCTCCTTCGGGTTGACGAAATGCGTCATGCCGAACCGCTCGCCCCAGGCCTTGCGGTCGGGATTGATGTCGACGCCGATGATCATGTCGGCGCCGGCCAGCCTCAGGCCCTGCAGCACGTTCAGGCCGATGCCGCCGAGGCCGAAGACGATCGCGGTTGCGCCGATCTCCACCTTGGCGGTGTTGATCACCGCGCCGATGCCGGTGGTCACCCCGCAGCCGATGTAGCAGATCTTGTCGAAAGGGGCGTCGGGATTGACCCTGGCCACCGCGATCTCCGGCAGGACGGTGAAGTTGGAGAAGGTCGAGCAGCCCATGTAGTGATGGATCTTGTCCTTGCCGATCGAAAACCGCGAGGTGCCGTCGGGCATCAGGCCCTGGCCCTGGGTGGCGCGGATCGAGGTGCACAGGTTGGTCTTGCGCGACAGGCAGGAATAGCATTCGCGGCATTCCGGCGTGTAGAGCGGGATGACGTGGTCGCCCCTCTTCACCGACGTGACGCCCGGCCCGACATCGACGACGATGCCGGCCCCCTCATGGCCGAGGATCGCCGGAAACAGGCCTTCCGGATCGGCCCCCGACAGCGTGAAATCGTCCGTATGGCAGATCCCCGTCGCCTTCACCTCGACCAGAACCTCCCCAGCCTTCGGACCTTCGAG
>NZ_JBHMAA010000021.1:0-49715 GCF_042429745.1 Neorhizobium puerariae
TCCACTCGCTTCAACTCCCCCTCCATCCGCCAGCAAAAGACGGATGGTCAGACGAAACAGGTGGGGGGTCAAAATTGGACGCCGGTCACCCCGCCAGAGGGGTCAATATTCCACGCCGAAACACAGGCATAGCGGTTGTAAAGTCCGGTCAAGGCGTCATGCCGTGCCATCCAATCGGCGCGCGCTTCCGCCTGATCACGTCGCCGTTTTTCCTGCCGCAGGTCCAACAATCGGAGGCATGCGTAAACGATGCTCATCAGGCCGACGACATCGAGAACGAGGAGCAACTCGTCCAGCTCAAAGGCTTCGTAGCGATGAAGGAAATTTAGGATTCTCTCATGGGCATCCGTTCCATGCGCGAAAACAAGAACGACAGTTCCACAGAAGAAAATGATCGAGGCCTGCCAGCCAGCCCTGGTACGAAAGAACGCCATACAAAACACACCGTGGAGGCTGCGGTCATGGCAGCGACTTAACGCCATTCATCGGCGACCGAAGGACGGTAGCATGGCTCCCTTAAGCCTTTCCTTATGTGCTCGGAGCGACTGACTGCTGAGATATACTAGGCTGCGGCGTTCGAAGGGCGCGCCGTCAACCTTCTGATATGAATCTCGGTTCTTGATCGTAGTGCGCTAGATGCGCAAGAGCTCGTGGAGGCGTCTGCCGGCAAGTGCTCCCGGTGCATTGTTCGGTCTGCTGGGCCAACCGCTGCACATCGTGGTAGCGATAAACTTCGCGCGCTATCTTCTGGTCGGCTGCGACTGAAGCCGATCCCTGGGGAAGCCAGGAGGTCTTCCCCCTTCCTTCCCTGCAAACACCGTCTGCGCACGGCAGAGCCGTCCGCTCTCAGGGCGGGGGAAATCCCACCAATCCACAAACCGATCCGTCCCGCTCGCCGTGCAGCCCGGCCGTGCTCGCCGGCATTGACGGAAGAAAAGGATTGGAACAGCGAAGCCGTGGCGGCGGAAATCGAACGTATCGCACTGGATACGGTGAGCGGCGGAGAGGTGTTCAAGCTAATCGGCTTGCTCCTCCTCATCGGCGGTCAGCAGATCGACGAGCGCGGCCACCCTGCCTGCCGGCAGATGCCGTCCTTCGCCCATCAAGGCTTCGTCGTTGTTGGCTCAGGCGAATGCCTCGGCGAGTTCAGCCTGCGTCGCACCCGTTGCCACCACCTCAGCCACCAACGTTTCATCGACAGGTCCAAGGATGGCGGTGACGTCGTCGGAAGTCATTGGCATATCCGTTGCTCCTTTCTCGATTTGGTCTCACACGAATCTGGTCACGCAAACGAAAAAATCAATTTTTTATGTCAGGGAATTCGCTCCTCTTGAAACTGTAAGCTACGGAATTATATCAATATTGTTCGATTGCCCAATGGGGATCGACAGGTCCAGGAGACGCCATGTGCTCTTGGCGTCTCCTTGTATCCATGTTGCTTACAAGGAGGATATGGCTATGAGGACAAACCTCGATTTTTCTCCCCTGTTCCGGTCGAGTATCGGTTTCGACCGAATGTTGAATGCGCTCGAGGCTGCAAGCCGCATCGAGACGATCGACAGCTGGCCTCCGTATGACATCGTCAAGTCCGGCGAGGACAACTATCGCATTGCCATGGCAGTGGCGGGCTTCTCGCAGGAAGAGCTGACGATCACCCAGGAGCAGAACATGCTCTTCGTGTCGGGCCAGAAGGCAAATGCCGACGATGTACAATATCTGCATCGCGGCATCGCCGGCCGCTCGTTCCAGCGCCGGTTCGAGCTTGCCGACCATGTCAAGATCGTGGGCGCCGGCCTCGTCAACGGTCTGCTGACTATCGATCTCAAGCGCGAGATCCCGGAAGAGATGAAACCGCGCCAGATCGAGATTTCGACCGACATGGCTCTGCCGAAGGTCGAGACGAAGCAGATCGAGGCCGAGAAACAGGCGGCTTAAGCCTTCCATCAGCGCAACACGCGCACAAGGCGCCGGGCGATGCCCGGCGCCAGCAGGGAAGCTTTGCCAACTGAACCAACAGAAGGAGAAGAAACATGAGTGTTCGTGATTTGATTCCGTGGAACCGCAACAACGGCAACCAGGTTCCGAGTCTCCTGCGCGATGACGACCGTGATCCCTTCCTGTCGCTTCATCGCGAGGTAAACCGTCTGTTCGACGATGTCTTCCGCGGCTTCGGTTCCGGCCTGCCGTCCTTCGGAAACGGCTTCGCGTTCGGTGCCGGCTGGCCGAGTGTCGAGATCTCCGACACCGACAAGGAGATCAAGGTGACCGCCGAGGTGCCCGGCCTTGAAGAGAAGGACATCGAGGTCCTGCTCAACGATGGCGTCCTGACGCTGAAGGGTGAAAAGCGCTCCGAGAACGAGGACAAGGACCGCCAGTTCACCGAGCGTTATTACGGCCGGTTCGAGCGCCGCATCCCGCTCGGCGTCGAGGTCAAGGAAGACCAGGTCGATGCCCGCTTCAAGAACGGCGTGCTGACAGTGACCCTGCCGAAGACGGAGAAAGCACAGTCGCAGGTCAAGCGCATCGCCATCAAGAGCTGATCGATCCAACCCGGCCGGCGGCCGGCCTTCTGGAGGCCGCCGGCATCCTTCGCCAACAGGGAGGGATGAACGATGGAAACGGTCAGACGCTCGTACCATGAAGCATACGCACCGACTTCCGGTTTGCGGCTTCGAGCGACAACCGGCACTGTCATCTTTCCTGAGGACGCTGTTGGGCAAGGAGAGAGATGGCTCGACTGTCGACCAAGTCTTGTCAACCTCGTTCGGGAGAGAGGCTCTGACAATCAAGCGCCCGGCTCGGGCTTGTTTTGGACACAAAGGCTGCCTATATAATTTCCATCGGCATTGCTGATGAGCGCTGAAACGAATTCGCCGCTCGCAATTGCCGCCGTCGTTTCAAGACTTTTGACCACGGATGTACTGGCACTGGTGAGTAAGCGATGATGAGGAAGGTCGGTGCGGTTTCGCCCCGGCCTTTTTTGTTGCCTTCGAAGCTTTTCCGCCATCTTGAAGGCGCAACGTCGTCCTCCTAGATCATGGCCGTCAAACCGATCACATAGGAGGACGCAATGGCCGGTAATCTGTTTGACCGACCTCTTTTCGTGAAAAGAAAACATTTTATCCAGGAAATGGGATGCCTGGATGACATCTTCGATTTCCTCGAGGATTGGCCGGAGGAAAAGCGGGATATCGCCTTCGAGACAATCTTGAAGGCATGCCGGGATGCCGCGGTAGGTCGGTTCGCACTGGATGCCGTCCGCGACAATTTCGAGCGATTTCTCAGGAAAAACGGCATGCTGGCGAAGACGGAAGAAAGCCCGTTTGTCTGTCAGCGCACCAACGACCGTAACATCAGTGGGCTGTAGGAGCCGGTGGCGATCCGCATGCGAGCATATGGCGAAACGAAGGAGCGCGCTGGACCGCGCCTGAACTCACCGTTGATGCAGCATCATCGAACGAGGAGAGCGGCCCAACCGCCAGAATGAGTTAAACCTCAGATCTAGGATGAACGACAGGATCGCCACGGGACTTAGAGAATGTTGACAAGGAGGCCGATACCAGCAACTGCGGCAAGACCTCCCGTCGATCGCAGGAAAAGCCTGCGGCCATGTTCCCCGATTCTGCCGACGAAGGCGCCGATCACGATGCCGATCGAATACAAAAGAGCAGTTGCGAGCACGAAGCCGGCCGCACAAACCGCGCCTCCGGCATTTTCCGGCATCTCCGTACCATGGGCGTGGCCGTGGAAAATTGCAAACAACCCGACAATCCCCATGGCAACGGCGGTCGGCATACTCAACCGGAGAGCAACGATCAAACCAAGCGCGACGACGGAAAGCGCAATTCCCGTTTCCACCAAGGGGACGGACACGTGCATCGCCCCAAGCGCACCGCCGATGATCATGACGACTACGAAGGCCGACGGCACTGCCCAAAGCGCTCGCCCACCCAGGTGACATGCAAAAACACCGACCATCACCATGGCAAGAACATGATCGATACCCGAGATCGGATGCCCGAAGCCATGAACAAAGCTGTTTGTGTCACCACTGCCGGTGTGAGCGAACGCGATCGAGGGCATGGATGAGAGGAGCAGAGTAGCAAATAATTTCGCGAGCTTAGAAGTCATCGATGATCTTTCTGTAGAATCGGCCATTTGCCCTCTTGCAGGCATTGGAGACGCAAATGTCGGGCTGCGGTTGTCGTTCAGCCCAGATCGCTCAGGCAGCGGAACGCTTCAGCAGTGTCTCAGGCACATTCGGGATAGTGGCAGGCTCAGGCTTCCATCCGAGTGCCGGCGCAACTTTGGTGGCAATCAATTCCAGGGTACGAGCAAGCTGGTCGAGATCGGGCACGCCGGGGTTCACCTGGCACAGAATATCCGTTGCAAGTGGGAGGCATTGTTCGTCCGATAGCTGATCAACGACCTCGTCGGGCGAGCCATAGAAGGCATGGAAACGGGCCAGGTAGTCGTCCAGTGAAAGCCCGGCCGGGAATCGGCCCCCCTCCACCATCTTCTGCGCGACCTTCTCGATCCCGTCCCGAAGTTGGGCCTTGGCCGTGTCCTTGTCCTTTGCTGGATAGACCAGCCGCGACAGGCCGATCCGCGGGCGCCGGCCTGCATTCGCCGGATTTTCGTCCCAGGCCTCCAGATAAGCGTCGGCCCAGGGCCGCTGGACCAGATCCGTGCGTTCGCTGTAGCCGTAGGCCGCACGGTTCAGAAGCAAGTTCGAACCGGCCGCCGCGGCATACCGCGCGCCCTCAGGGCTAAAAATTCCCTGCCAGATGCGGTCCCTTAGCCCTGGAGACTGTGGCTGCAAGATCGGCCCACCGTCAAAGAGCGGCTCGCCGGCATAGGCGCGATAAAGGAGCTTGACGCCCTCAGTGGTCCGCTCCCGACGCTGCTCAATGGGCACTCCGAACGTTTGGAAGAGCTTTTCTCCGTTGCCCGAACTGATTCCGAGCTCGAGCCGTCCGCCACTGATGACATCTAGCGTCGCAGCGTCTTCCGCCAACCGAATGGGCGATTCGAGCGGAAGGGTGACGACGGCCGTGCCGAGACGGAGGCGCTTGGTGTTTTCAGCGACCGCCGTCAGGAAAGTCAGCGGCGAGGCGCCAGCGCCCGGACCATGGCGACCGTCCTCGAAATGGTGCTGGGCGACCCATCCGGAATCGAAGCCGAGTTCCTCTGCGTAGCGGAACAGGTCGATGAAGGCGCGGTAGAGGTGTGGCAGATCGGTGTGGGCTTCCAGATGCGACAGAAAACCGAGACGAAAACGGTGCGCAGTCATGACAGAGGCTCCTTGCGAGGGCGATACGGCGAGGTGACGGCAGGCTTCGCGAGCGCGTTCGCTCCCGACTTGCCGAGTGATCATTCCGGTTTTGGCGCTGCGTGAATCGGGTCGACCCAATAGACGTTCTCCGGAGCCTCGACAGGATCGACATCGGTGATGTTCACCACGACCGCTTCATTATCGGACCGGACGAGGACGCATTCGAGGACCTGGTCGGGATCGGCATTGATCTCCTGATGTGGAACGTAAGGCGGCACGTAGATGAAATCGCCGGGACCGGCTTCGGCCACGAATTCCAGACGATCTCCCCAACGCAGGCGGGCGCGCCCGCGAACGACATAGATGACGCTTTCCAGAGGCCCGTGGTGGTGAACGCCGGTCTTGGCATCAGGCTCAATGGCGACGGTTCCCGCCCAGATTTTCTGAGCGCCGACCCGCGCATGGTTGATGGCAGCCTGGCGAAACATGCCGGGGGTCTGGGCGGTATTCGCGTCCAGACGGTCACCTGGGATCACCCTCACCCCGTCATGTTTCCAGCGCGGAACTTCGGAATCTCCCGTGTGATGATGGTGGTGATTGTGAGAATGATCATGCGACATTCCGTTCCCCTTTCTTCTCCGTTGGGCTTTGCGCCATCGCCCCGGTGCCTCTCGAAGGCGATCACGGATACAAGCGATGGCGATGTGTTTCAGGATGCGGCTTCAAGCTGTTCGCGCAGTTCCTGACGCGAACGTCTGTCGATCGAGCCGGTCGACGTTACCGTGGGCGCAGAGCCGACCAGCAGCCGGGTGTAGAGATGGCTCGGGCGATTGACGACATCGTCCGTCGCGGCGGATTCGACGATCGATCCGCGGTAAAGAACGATAACCCGGTCTGTCACTCCTGCGACTGAACCAAGGTCGTGCGAGATGAACATCAGCGAGGTGCCGCTGGCACGCAATGAGTTCAGGATTTCCAGCACTTGTACCCGATTTGCTGAATCGAGCGCGCTGACCGGCTCATCGAGGATGAGCACCTTGGGCTCGGTCACGAGCGCGCGGGCGACGGCGATGCGCTGGCGCTGTCCGCCTGATAGCTCGCCCGGAAAGCGATCCAGCAGATCGGGCTTCAGGCGGACCTGCTCCAGCCGAAATGCAATACGTTCCTGGATCTCGGCTCTCGATATTCCGCCCCGCAACTGCAGGGGTTCGGCGAGCGTCTCGGCAATCGTCACTTCGGGATCGAGACTGCGAAGTGGATCCTGAAAGACGTACTGGATGACCCCGCGCTTGCGGAAGTCCCGCCATCGGGCGGCATTGAACCCGGTAATCTCCTCACCCGCGATCGATATCCGGCCCGCGCTCGGCGCGACAAGACCGATGAGGGCGCGGGCAAGGGTGGACTTGCCCGACCCGGTCTCTCCGATCACCCCGATAGACTCGCCCTCTCGAAGGGTGAACGTCGCGTCCCGAAGAGCTTGCCGTCGCGACGTCCTGGAGTCGTAGCTGACGCAAACACCTTCCGCGCGGATAAGAACGGGGCGGCTATCAACGAGTTTGGGTTTCGGCTCGGTCGGCTTAGCGTCGAGGAAACGCTCCAGACCGTAGAGATGATGCTCGCCGATCAGGAGGCGCGTGTATTCATGTTTCGGCCGGCGCAGGACCTCCGCCGTCGATCCCCTCTCGACCACGTCGCCATCGCGCAGGACAAGGACCTCGTCGCAGACCTGCGCGACAACCGCGAGGTCATGCGAGACGACGATCAGAGACAGTCCGCGGCGTTCCTTCAGATCGACAAGAAGATCGAGTACCTCCGCCTGAACCGTGACGTCCAGCGCTGTGGTGACCTCGTCGGCAATCAGCACCTGTGGATCGAGCGAGATGGCCGCTGCGATCAATACCCGCTGCAGCATGCCGCCCGAAAGCTCGAATGGATACTGGCTATAAACCAGCTCCGGATCGCGCAGCCGGACATCCTCCAGAAGCTGCAGCGTCCGTTGCCTGGCTTCCTGCCGGCTGACGCCACGCTTCGTTCGAATGACCTCGGCGATCTGGGCGCCGACCTTGATCGATGGGTTAAGGTAGGAGCCGGGGTCCTGGAAAACGGCGGTGATGGAGGTTCCCCGCAGTTGCGTCCACTGCTTCTGGTCAAGCGCAAGGACATCATGGCCGAGAAGGTCGATCGACCCTTCCGAGACCGTAAACAGCTGCGGAAGGATTCCGAGGACCGAACGGCAGGTCAGTGTCTTGCCGCTACCGGACTCGCCGACGATCCCGACCACTTTCCCCTTCCGGAGGGTGAAGGAAATGCCGCGAACAACGTCTTTACCGGTGATGGTGTTGCGTATGGTGACTCCATCCAGGCGAAGCACCGTTTCGCGCTCCAGGTTGATCGCGGCGGCGATCTGCGAACGATCAATAATTTCGGCTGTCATCGCGATTCTCCATTCGGTGTAGACAGGATCGCTGCGGAAGTCTTTTGGCCGGCCGTGGGTCGTCGCTTCTGTTCCCGGCGCACCAAAAGCGCCCGGCCGGATTCGCCGGACACATCGCGGATGACATCAGCGAGCAGGTTGAAGGCCAGCACGGTGAGGACGATCAGCACTGTGGTGAAGAGCGGCGCATAGGGCCGAAAATTCAGGTAACCGAGATCGGAGGCCAGAACCCCACCCCATGTGGGTGCAGGCGGCTGGACACCGATGCCGAGGAAGGTCAGGCTGGAAACGACGACAAATCCGGTGCCCATCGTGTTTGCAAGCGTGATCGCGATCGCGGGCAGCACCTTGGCCCAGACATGTTTGCGTACGATCCAGCCGATCGAAGCGCCCGACAGGATCGCCGCCTCGACATATTGCGAGCGGGAGATCGTCAAGGCGGCCGCCCGCGCCACCCGGTAGAAGGCCGGAGAGACCATGATGCCGACGACGAGCATGGCCTGCGGAATGCCGTTGCCGAGCAACGCCGTGACCGCGACCGCAAAAACCAGAAAGGGCAACGCGATCAGGGTGTCGACAAGGCGGAGGGTCAGCCATTCGAAGATCCTGCCCAGATAGACGGAGAGGATCCCGGGAATGGCGCCGACAAAGAGCGCGATCAGTGCCACCTGAACGGAACCGAGCACACTGATGGTCGAACCCGCCAGGATCCTGCTCAAGACGTCCCGGCCAAGATAGTCCGTTCCGAGCCAATGCTGCGCGCTCGGATGTGCAAGCAGGCGGTCGGTCCCGAGCAAAGGATCATACGGCGCGAGCGAGGGGCCGAAGACCGCCAGGAAGATTATAAACGACAGAAAGAGAACGGAAAGTTTTCCAGACGGCAGTTGCCAGACACCACGTATCATCTCAGATTCCCCTCGCCGATGCCGGGCTGAGCCGAACCAGCAGAAGATTGACGAGCAGATTGAAAACGACCACCAGCACGATCGCCAGAACGAGCACGCCCTGGACCGCGGGAACATCGCCGCGGCTTGCGGAATCGGCGGCGAACCTGCCGTAGCCGGCAAGTCCGAAAACGGCTTCGGTGACCACGGCTCCGCCGATCAGGTTGGGAAATTTCATCCCGAGCATGGTCAGCGCCGGGCCGCTGCCATTGCGCAGCACGTGACCCCAGAAGATGCGTTCGCTACTGAGCCCACGCACGAGGGCGCCCGTGACATAGTTTTCACGAGACGCCTGGATGAGACCCACCCGAAGCTGCCGGGCGATATCGGCAACCGCTTCCATGCTGAGCGCAAGTGAAGGCAGCCAGATATGATTCAACCACTGCCAGACGCCGCCTCGCTCGATGGAGACATAACCGGCCGAAGGAAACCAGTTCAGCCAGACTGCAAAAATCGCGACCAGACCGATACCGACGACAAACGGCGGCAACACCGAGACGAACGTCGTGAAAGTCGTGATCGAGCGGTCGATCCAGGTGGTCTGAAATTTTGCGGCCGTCACACCCAGAATGGAGCCCAGCGTTACCCCGATCAGCAGTGCGAGGCCCGCGACCGAAAGGCTGATTGCGGCACGAGATGTGAGCAACAGGGAAATGTCAGCCCCATTGTACCAACTGCGGCCAAGGTCCCCCTGCAAAATCCCGCCGAACCAGTTGAGGTATTGCTGCCAAAGAGGCAGGTCGAGACCCCATTCATGTTCGAGTGCGGCGATTGCCTCCGGCGTGGCTGATTCCGACAGTTGCAGGTGCGCCGGGCTGAGGCCGCTCAGTCCCTGCAGGGCAAACGTGAGGAGCGTCGCGAAAAAGAAGACCGTGACGAACACGATGATCGAGCGAACCGCGAGCAGAAGCGTCGATCGCGCGGCGACTGCCCACCCACCGGATACACCACTCGGCTGCCTGATGAAGCCTGCAGCCCCGCTTTCAGAATTTATGCTCGCCATTTTTCACTCTCCTGTAGTGCCAGGTCCTGCCTCGCCGGCAGCAGCGATCATTCTGCGATGGTCACGCCGGTCAGATGGATCTGGCCGGGAATTTTCGGCGGTGCCGATATCTTCGGCGACTTCACGATCAGCGTCGGGGATCCATAGGTGAAGACCAGCGCCCTGCCCTGCAGCGCCACCCGGGTCGCAGACTGCAGGTTCTTAGCGTAGTCCGGAGAGTCGAGAGGGGTCTCGCGTGCAATCTTGATTGCCGCATCGAACCCTTCCGGCACATAAGGTCCGGACAGGTTGAGCGGCCCTTTTGGCCCGAAATGCGCGGTCAAGGTCTGCACCGGCGATTCTCGACCAGTGGTTCCGTAGGAAGAAAGCGCCAGATCCTTGGCGAAGAAAGGCGTTGCCCAGTCCGGAGCCACCCTCAATTTTGCCTCGATGCCAACCGCCGCCAATTGCCTCTGGATAAGCTCGTTCGCGGTCGAAGGCTCACGAACGACGAAGTCGACCTTAATATCACCTGGCTTATAGCCGCCCTCGGCAAGCAGTTGCTTGGCCTTTTCCGGATTGTAGGGCCAGAGATCGGCTGACTGAGGATCGTAGGCGATATATCCGGCAGGGAACGGCTGTGTGGTGGCAACGCCGGTACCGAACGTGACCTTGTCGACGAACTCCTGCCGGTTGACGGCATATCGGATCGCATCGACGACCTTCGGATTGTCGAACGGCGGTTTGTTGACATTGATGCTGATATTTTGAGCGGCATAAACAGGATAGGTCAGAACGTCCAGACCCGCCTTCTTCGCGACCTCGATCTGGGAGGCATTGAGGCCATAGGCGAAATCGTAGACCCCCGTCTGGATAGACGCTACCAGTTGCGAGGCGTCAGGCGCTGCGGACAATTCGATGCGGTCGATATGGATATTTTTTGCGTCCCAGTATCCGTCGAACTTCTCGAAGTAGATATGCGATTCCGGGACATACTCGACGACCTTGAACGGTCCGGCGCCGATTGGCCACTGGTCCAGCTTCTGGGGATCTTGAGCTGCCTTCGGGCTGGTGATCTGGGCGACGCGACGGCCGAGGAGAAGCGGTATCTGATGATCGACCTGGGTAAGATTGAGCGTGACATCCGTCTCGTTGTCGGCGGTCACGCTG
Organism: Neorhizobium puerariae; assembly: GCF_042429745.1. Taxonomy (NCBI): domain Bacteria; kingdom Pseudomonadati; phylum Pseudomonadota; class Alphaproteobacteria; order Hyphomicrobiales; family Rhizobiaceae; genus Neorhizobium; species Neorhizobium puerariae. The sequence continues at coordinate 10,806 of NZ_JBHMAA010000021.1, forward strand.
GCGATCGATGTCAGATCACCGGCCAGGGCGGAGTTCTTCTGGGTCTTCGCCCGCTCCAGATAGAGCTTCACCGCCTGTGCATTCACCGGCTCCCCGTCCTGGAATTTGAGACCGGGCCGCAAGTGGAAGGTGATCTTGTCGCCGGTCTGGTTATAGGTCCAGCTTTGCGCCAGTCCTGGTGCGACCTTGCCGTTTTCGTCGATCTCCGTCAGTGAGGCATAGGCGATGGCAGTCTGATTGAAACTGTAACCGCTGCCCTGGACGACGGGGTCCCAATGAGCATTGAGAGTGGCCGCCCAGCGCAGCACCGCCGGTTTCTTGTTCTGTGTCGCGGGCGACGCGCTCACGACGTTTTGCCCGTTGTTGTACCAGAGGAAAGCGCCGCCTACCGCGAGCGCGGCGATGATCGGAATGCCGATAAGGTATTTCGTGTTCTTGCCCAAGGTTCGTCTCCTTCCTGCAAGCAGGATGTTGTTGTTCGTTGGCCCGCATCGGGGATGTCGGATCAGGGGTTGGGCACTTTCTTCAGACCGAGATTTCCACGCAGCGTCGTGTCCTCGTATTCCTTGCGGAAATAGCCCTTGTCCTGAAGGATGGGGACGACCTCGCGCGCGAACCGTGTGAAATTAGCGGGATGGCTGAGACGCACGTTGAAGCCGTCGAGCGCGAAGGCGTCGAACCAACGGATCAACTCGTTGGCGACAGTTTCCGGCGACCCGACAAACGGGCCGTTTTTCGGCTGCCTGATATGCTCTATGGTTTGGCGCAAAGTGAAACCACGCTCGACGGCGAGGTCCGTGATACGCTTCGCGCCGGTGTAGAAGCTGCTGCGGGCATATTCGAGTGCCGCGGCGGGGAACGGTGCGTCGAGATCGTACTGACGGAAGTCATGCCACCCGAACGAGCGGCCGAACTCCGCAAGCGCCTGGTCGAAGCTGTGGTCCGCGAAATGATAGGCGCGCTCAAGTTCACGAGCATCATCGTCGGTATCGCCGACCACGATATCGGTGCTGGGAAGAATGACAATGTCTTCCGGTGCGCGGCCGTAGGCTTTCGCGCGCCCCTTGATGTCCTTGTAGAAAGCCTGCCCGTCTTCCAGGCTCGCCGCGTGGGAGAAGATACCCTCGCCGATCCTGGCGCCGAGGTCGCGGCCCTGTTCGGAATTGCCGGCCTGGAAGATGACCGGCTCTCCCTGCGGCGAGCGTTCGATATTCAGAGGACCGACGACCTTGAAATGCTCTCCCACATGGTTGAGAGGATGGAGCTTGGACTTGTCGAGAAACTCTGCCGTCTCGCGGTTTCGGACGAAAGCACCGTCACGGTAGGATTTCCAAAGCCCCTGGGCCACTTGCACGTGTTCGAGGGCGCGCCCGTAACGCGTGTCATAATCATAGTGCTCGTCTCGACCATAGTTTCCGGCAGTTCCAGCATCACCGCTGGTGACCACGTTCCACCCGGCTCGGCCGCGACTGATCAGGTCGAGCGACGCGAAACGTCGGGCAACGTTGAACGGCTCGTTGTAGGACGTCGTCAGGGTTCCGACGAGACCGATATGTGTCGTCCGGGTGGCGACGCCGGACAGCAGTGTCAGGGGCTCAAGCCGGTTCAAATAGTGGGGCGGAGAGTTCTCGGTGATGAACTGGCTGTCGACGATGAATATGAGATCGAACTTCGCCTCTTCCGCCTGCCGGGCCACGTCGATGTACCAGTCGATGTTGACACTGGAATCGAGCGGGATGTCCTTATCAAGCCAACGGTTGTGGTTTCCGGGACCACCAGCCCCCGTCGGCACAAGACCAAGCTTGATCTGCCTTTTCGATGCCATTTCGAGATTCTCCATTCAGGAAGCAGCGGAACGTTCAGCCGAACCGCAGGTGTTTCGTGGCCAGGCGGACGGGCCGATCCGGACAGGTCCGCCCACTTTTATTCAGGCTGCCTTCGGCACCGGCGCGGCCGTTCGAAGTAGGAAGTCATTGCGTGCGAAGCTTTCGAACCATGTCCCGAGCTTTGGCCGTCCGGATCGCCAGACGAAGTCGGGAAAGCGAAGGTCGAGATATCCAAGGGCGGAGCCGAGCGTGATCGTGCCGATGTCAACGGCGTGACTCGGCGCATGTTGATCGCTTTCCAGCGCATCGAGGGCCGAGACGATCTTGTCGAACTGCCGTTCCTGCCAAAGGGGCCAGCGAAGGTTCTCCGGCCGAGCCGTTCTCTCGTAGCGGATCAGCAGGGCAGCATCCAGAATCCCATCGCTCAATGACTGGAGCGCCAGAGCTTTCCAGCGCAATCCGTCTTCCTGTGGAAAGACGCGCGCCGCGACTGTATTGGCGTCGAGGTATTCAGCGATGACACGGCTATCGAAGAGCGCCAGGCCTTCGGGCGTGACGAGCGTCGGCACCTTTGCCAGAGGATTATGTGCGAGAACCGAGACATCTCGATCAATGGGATGTGGAGCCGCCTCGATGCGATCGATGTTGTCGTAAAGGCCTGTCACGATCGAGACGGCCAGCACTTTCCGCGCAAACGGCGAGGTGGACGAATAATAAAGTTTCAAGATCCCTATCCCTTGTCTGAGGCTCACCATCACCCGGTGGCGGCCGCCGGCCTAATGGGGCAAGGCCGTTCTCTGGACCTGGCCTTTGCTGACCGGCCACTCGCGAAGAAACCAAATGGTGCGATTTAACCCGCGCTAACCAACGCGGTCCGAGGCTCAGTCAAGCTGGCCTCACGGATCCAAATCGTTGGCCGGCGTTCTTGCCGCCACTGCGGCGAAAGCCGCGCTTCCTGATTGAGCAATCTTCATACACATGAAGTGGTCCCCTCTCGCCTATGGGCAAAACCCTCACCCCTAATGTCTATTAACTTTATAGACTATTATGGAATGGGCACGCACGAAGTTTTCAAATATCAAACGATTCGTGGAAAACATTTTGCATTTCAAAAACTTTTCACGGGCGTATAATCCGATGATCACAGATGGAACGGCGGACGTCTCTTGAGCGACATGAACACCAACTTTGATATCGATGTTCTCAGGACGTTCATCGAGAGCGTACGGCACAAGAGTCTTGCGAATGCAGCCGAACGCCGCGCGAAGAGCGCATCCACCGTCACCTTGCAGATCCAGCGCCTGGAACAGCAGATCGGTGCAAAGCTCTTTCAGCGTGCGGGCAGAGGTGTCGTACCGACGGAACACGCTTTGCGATTGCTGCCCTATGCGGAACGTATTGTGCTGGCCAATGATGAGGGGCTTCGAACAGTGGGGTCGAGCCCGAGCATGGAAACGATCCGCATAGCCGCGCCGGCAGATATTGCCGAAATCTGGTTGCCGCGGCAGCTATCCGATTTCTTGGTTATTCACTCGGATATCTCGGTAGAGGCTCAGGTCCTTCGTAACAGCGAAATCATTGAGCGCATCGACAATGGTGAGGCGGACGTGGCGCTTCACTGGAGCAGATCCGGCGATGGAAGCACCGCGCGACCGGCGGCAACATTCCCGATCGAATGGATGGCCGCGGCATCTTTTTCAGCTGATCCCCAACGGGCATGGCCCATTGTGGTGCTTCAATCGCCCTGCCTGTTTCGTGACCTTGGGGTCACTGTACTGGAAAAAGCAAACGAGCCACTGCGCATTACCATGGCGACAACCGGAGTGACAGGCCTTTGGTCGGCAGTCGCTGCAGGGCTAGGTATAACGTGCCGTGTTCCACTCGGCGCCCCGGAAGGTGTGGTTCGCTATCAGGACGAGCGCTTGCCAGCACTGGGAGCGATTGATCTCGCACTGCGAACCTCCAGGACGGCAAGTGCTAAAGCGCGTGACCTCGAAGCATATTTGATGGAAGCAATCCGGAAGCTATGAAGTTAGCAACAACGACGTCTTTTCTGTAGTTGGCCTTGACGGCGATTTAGCGGTCGATCGTAGTTTCGATTAGTGTGACGAGCTGTAGCGTGTTGTATAGGCTCGCAACATCCGATTCCTGCGGTTGGTCGAGCGGTAAGTTCCAAAGCCTGCCACATAAACGGCTAGCAGTTGGCGTGATTAGGAATCTAACCATCACAACCTATCGATCCACGCGATAAGTTTTCATCTTTTCAAAGGGTTAAGATCGGCGTCATCACCTTCACGTGCGTATCGATCCGCTCAAGCACCTTTGCCGGAACGATCTCACGCTCCGGCAGCGACCACCAAAGCTGGTTTACGCGTTCAACTGTCTCGGTCACCGCTTTAAGCACGGCAGCTTCCGGTAAGCGTGCACGATTGGCGAAGACCTTCCATCGCTGCGCGTTCATTGCCCTGAACGAGCGCTCACCTGCAAGCGACAACGCCATGGCATCCGCCGGGATATAAGGCACGGTCGAGAGCACGTCGTAAACGGGGGCGAGTGCCGGCCTGTCGCCAGCGCCGCGATAGATAAGCGACCAGTTCTTCAGGTGCATATCACCATTGCCGATGATGGCGGCCAAAGCCAGTCGGCGGACGAATTCGAGTGCGGCCGCTGACGAGACGGCAACGCCGAGTGCGGCGGCGATATCGTGATAAGCCGCACCTTCATATTTGCGCGAAGGATAGATGCCGAACACCTGAGCGAAATCCTCGACATGGATCCGCTTTCCGCCAGCGCCACGATCGAAGCGTTTGACGAGCAGGACTTTTCCGTCCGACAGCGTCTTGAATTCCTCCGGAATACTCTCGAATTCCGATTGCTCGACGAGCTCACATTCCGGCACGTCCATACCGATTGCTTCGGCCAAAGCGAGATTGGCATATTCGTTTTCCGAGACGCCCGGAAACGATGTCGACGGAAACTTGGCGATGTAAGAACCCTGCTCATCCCCCAGTGGTATGGTCAGGCCGCCACCCTTGCCAGTGTTCTTGATGACAGATAGCTTCATCTGCACACCCGCGAGCGAAAATCGGGCTTTCGGTTTGGGAAGTGACAAATCGTCGATACGAGCAATCGCCCCTTCGCTCGGTATGACACGGACTGCACCCGGCAGATCCGAGCCGAGCGCGACAAGCAGGTCAAAGTCGTTTCCAGCGCGAACACTGCCTGCGTGGTGCTTCTCCATCGCCTCGCGCAGCTTGTCCTCGGGAAGAAGATTGGCAAAGAATGCAGGCAGGGCTCTCGCAACAGGCTTGGGATCCTTGCGCAGTCCTCCGGTTGCCGCGCGGAAAGACAGACTGAGCACAGGAAAGCCGCCCATCGCGCGATAGCTTTCCTCGAAGCTGAACGCATTGAAGTCGCCAGGCGTCCTGACGATTGTGCCGACCTTCAGATCGTTCAGCAGCACCTCCAGCGATGAGATGTCTCTTGGATCGAGAAAAGCCTCAGGCATCGGCATCACCGTCAGGACCGGCGAAGAAGGCAGGCAGGTCATCGTCGTCATCATGCGGCTGCAATAGAGCATCGACCGCCGGGACCATCGCCTGCGGGATAAGCATCAGTTCAAGCCCGAGCGCGCGAGCAATGTTGATCAGGGTCGTCGTGCGGGCCGCGGCACTTCCGGTTTCGATCTCTCGATATCGAGGACGCGATATGCCCGCCATGTCGGCAACCTGCTCTTGAGTGAACCCCAAGCCTTTGCGCGCCATCTTCAACAGCTGACCGATTTCCAGCAGAGCCTCTGACTCAGCGTTCATTTTGATCTCTAAACATATCATTATGTTCAAGTTGATATGTTTACATATCCTTATCGACCAAGCTAGTCAAGGGAAATGATATGAAAGAGGATCGTAACGGGAAAAATGATCTGTTTACGGATCGCTTATGCGTACGTCTAGGTGACGGAAGGAGCGAGCGCCACCGCTGAAATATCTTTCTTCCGATACATGTTTTGTTAAAGGCCGGCGCCTATTCCCGCTCGCCCCCGGCACTGATGCCGCGAGAAATGGAATGAGTATGCCCAAACAAGATCTTTCATCACGTCATTTTCAGCGAAAAATCTCGGAATTCTGTGAGGTGCGCATCGCGCCGATTGCATCGAAGCGGGTGCTGGAGAATCTCCGGCCCTACCTCATCAGCCTGATCATCTACCGCAAAACGCCCCCAATCCTGAATGGCCGCATCGACTGGACGACGATCGGGCAAGCCTGCGGGATCGAAGATGAGTTGACAGCGGAATTGAAGAAGCAGCTCCGACCGGGACTGGACGCAATCATCCGATGGCTCGGAGCGCCACCTGCGGCCGAAGACGTCCGACCGGCAAATCCAACCGTTCGATCGAGCAAGGCAACGCAGAGCAAGCCGACAACCGCCTCCGCCACCCGAAAACCACAAAGCGCCGCGGCCGACGGAACCTCGGCCCAATTCGCTTCCGCGCCGCGCGGCCCGCAGCCGAAACCGATCAGTCCGTTTCCGGAGCCATTGTTTGAAGCGACCGACGATCCGGCGAGTTTTCAGGATGCGCTTATCTATCAGATGCGCCGGTTTGGCGACAGCTATTGGCAGCTTTACCGCGCTGTCGTCCGTTTGAATGAGACCTTCGACAGCAAGACCCTGCTGTCCTGGATTCAGGGTGAGCGCGTGCCGCGGTCAGTTGCGAGCTTCGACATCCTGTCCCGCATCGAGCGGCGTTACCGGTTGTCGGAAGGATATTTCAAGGCGAAGATGCCGCATCAGGCGAGGTCGCTTTACGGTCACGATCTTGGCGATATCACTCCGGCTGAGCGGAGGCGGATTTCGTTACATTTGCCGGATGATTTCAGCAGTCTACCCTTCACCAAGCGGGAAGAGATCCTCGACTGGGTGCGCCGGGTGATCATATCCGGCTCGACAGAATATCGCCGTTACCAGGCTGCGGCCAGCAAACAGCGATACGCGATCCGCTTCCCTGGCGTCACCTATGGAGGAGGCTCTCTATCACCTCGGCCCCTCACGAAAGCTGTTGGCGCCAACCATAATACTGCGGAAGATCTCGAAGATCCCGACCTGCTGTCCGGCGTAGTTGACGCACCGCCACGGCTGGCGATGGAAATGACTGACCTCATCCGCTTCAAGACCTCGACGCTGACTGCGATCGGCTTTCAACGCAACGGCGTCTGGGGCGAGGAAACCGCTTCACAAAAGATCGAGCACCTCGGCTTGATGTTCGGCGCGCTTGCCGCCTCCCCGTCCGGCATTGTCAAAGGCCGTGGCGTACCGCTCAGCCAGTTGAGCTTCGGACTGCTTGTCTTCCCCGGTGTTTGGGACTGGTATCTGCAATGGCGCGAGCAGCGGCGTGGCTTCTACACCAAATGGGAAGAAGACATGCTGATGGTGGCGCAGGCTCTCACCCGGGCGGAAGTGGGCTGGATCCGCCAGCACCCTGAACTCCTGAAGAGAGTCCGCCCGATCAATGGCCTCATCGCACCGGAAGAGATTGACTTCGCTGCGCGCGACTGGCACGGAGCCTGCGACGCGTTTCACCGACACGCCGCCAATCGTTCCAAGGAAATCCAGCGGGTGATGCGCGTCCATCGCGATCCGTTCGAGCCGATCATGTGTATCCTCGAAGCTGACAGCCCGCTGGCGGAATATCGCAAGATCACCGACGAGATCCTGAAACGCATGCCGGACGAAGACCGCTATCCACGACCGGCGGCGGAAGCCGTTCGCTCCTTCCTGCTTCTTCGGCTTGGCCTGCATCTCGGCCTTCGGCAGAAAAACCTTCGCCAGTTGCGCGTCTGAACTCCCAATCTCCAGGATCGGTCGTCAGTTCACACTTCGAACATACCACAACACCCGCATTGCGAATTTTCATGCGTTGATTGTCCATCGAGTGGCGGATCGCATCGACGCCCATCTTGTTCTGAACAAACCGAAGGGCGGTAAAGGCCACTGGTACCAACTGGGCGGTTCAACATTTACCACGCCGAGAATGATTGCCGCCCACCACGCGCTGGCTATAGCGCTTGGTAGAATGCTCGATGAGACCGTTTTGACCGGACAGACCACCTTCAGAGCAGAGTTTGACCTGACGGACGAACGGCGAAACATCTATCCCGCATTGCCCGACCTTTCCGGTGCTTCCAGACACCTGAAAGAGTCATTGTCGAAAGTGACGTATCCGCAAGCGGTGTTGGAGGAGGCTCGCAGACACAGGGAAGATTATGAGACCGACCTTCCCTTGCATCGAGAAATCGAGGTCGTGGCAATTCTTTTCGGCAAGAAGGAGAAAAAGGTGACGGGTTTTGCCAGCGCCGCATTCGGCGAGAAATGGAAAACGGACGAAGCGGAGGAATCAGAGGGTTCAGAGGAATTCCTCCCAGGGGAAGAGGGTGTTTGGGACGTGGCGGATGCCGTCACCGATCAGCTCAAGGCAAGCTTAAGCGAGCTGCCAGGCTGTCAACGGCTGTCCATCGGTCATAGTGCGCCAGTTCCAGCTTAAATAAGTGACGAAGATCTTGATGGGAACAGAACCTACGCCTCACTGAGGAGAAGCTTGATCGGCAATCCAACCCTTTCCTTCTCCTAATATGCTCTCGTCACCGTTAATGTGGATCGCCTGCCCGTTGATATAGCCCGAACGCTTGGAGGTCGGCCTCACCGGTATCCGAGGTAATCCTTGACGGCGTGGCGAATAAATCGAGCCAGTCAGATCCTGCATGGTTCAAGGGAACTCAGCAAGGCGCTTGACGTGAGGACACGAGACAGCATCGGCCTTGCTGTCTCCGAAGTGAACGGCTGCAACTATTGTCTCACGGTTCACAGCTTCACCGCCGAACATATGGCCAAGCTGCCGGCCGAAGAAATCATTCTCGCTCGCAAGGGCCATGCAAACGACCCGAAGCGGGATGCGGCGGTGCAGTTCGCGAGAAAGGTTATCGAGACCCGCGGGAAAGTCGGCGATGATGATCTGAAGGCTGTCCGCGATGCCGGCTTCACCGAGGCGAACATCATCGAGATCGTTGCTCTGGTGGCCATGTTCACCCTGACGAACCTGTTCAACAACGTCTTCGATCCGGACAAGGACTTTCCCATCGTTGCCGCGGCGGGCTCGATCTGAATTCCGCTCTCTCGCAACCTCATGAAGCTGCTGGATCAATCCCATGAACATTCTCCACATCGATAGCAGTCCGCGCCAACAATCACATAGCCGTCAGCTTTCGGCGGCGATCGTCGAAAAGCTTCTTGAGGTCGCGCCTGGCGCCGACATCGTCCGGCGTGACCTCGGCGCTGATCCCCTACCTCAGACCGCGGCCCTTTATGCCGCCGCGCCGGCGTCTCCGACTACCTTGGTCGACCCGCCGGCAGGGTCGCTCGATCTTTCGGAACAGCTTATTCGGGAGGTCGAAGCGGCGGACGCTGTCGTCATCGGAACGCCGATGCACAACCTGACCATTCCCTCGGTCTCAAGGCCTGGATCGACCAGATCCTGCGCGTCGGCCGCACGATGAAATCAACGCCCGCCGGGAAGGTCGGAATGCTTTGGGACCGTCCAGTGTTTATCGGTGTGGCTTCCGGCGGCTTCTTCACCGGCGAGCGCGCCAACCAGCCGGATTTCTGACGCCCTACCTATCGGTCGCGCTCAGCTCCATCGGGCTAAAGAGCCAGCAGTTTCTCCCGCTTCAAGGAACGGCCTTCCTTGACTGGGAGCAGGCGGCAGAGGCGAGAGCCAAGACGCTTGCAGCTCTCGACCTCACCGCCGTGACGCGCCTGACCGGAACCAAAGATCAACCCGTAATGATCGCGAGCGTCGGCTGGATGCATGCCGACCTCGCCATGCCCCGGCAAGCGTCGCCAGGCGCACATTGAGGACGCAAGGCTTCGAACGTCCGTACGTCAACCATCCGGCGCAGCCGGACCATCAAAACGAGGCTTCAGATGATTTTATCGACGTCTACGCTCCCCAAGATCGGTGACAGGATCACCGGCAATTCGACACCGCCCGATGACGGCGCTATCCGCGAATGGCTGGGCCCAGAGGCATACGGTCAATGGACTGAACTGCGGACCTGGATCGACGCGTCCTACCCTGAAGTGTTCGCACCGGACTGGCTTTACGGCGGAAAGAACCGCGGTTGGTCCTTGCGCTTCAAGAAGACCAGGGCGCTTACAACTTTGGTGCCGGAATATCGGCGGTTCTCCGCCATCGTCGTGATGGGCAGAGCGGAACGGGAGAAGTTCGAGGAGCGGCGCTATGCCTGGCGGCCGCAATTGGTCGGAGCCTACGATGATGCAAAGACCTACATCGACGGGAAGTGGTTGACGCTTCCCATCTCGTCCAAAGATGCGCTGCAGGATGTGACAGAGCTTTTGGCGATGAAGCGTCCGCCACTCTCATCCCGTTTGCAATAGTTCCGCAGGAGCCGACACCGAGGGGACCGCAAAGTGCATCTACCCGCAGCTACCCAAGGGAGATCGAAATGGTCTTCCGCGCTGTATCACCACAATCATCAAATATCTGAGGAGACAAATCGATGAAAGCGATCATAGCAACCGACGAAGCCGCCGGCACGACCGGCATGACGCTGGCGGAGCGGCCGCAGCCGCAGGCAGCGATAAACGACGTCACCGTTGAAGTGCATGCGTCGGGCTTCGTGCCAACCGAACTGAGCTGGCCCTCGACCTGGACGGATCGCATCGGCCAAAGACGGACGCCATCAATCCCGGGACATGAGTTCGCCGGCGTGGTTACCGCCCTCGGCTATGGTACGACCGGCCTGTCTTTGGGACAACGCGCGTTCGGCCTGACGGACTGGTACCGCGACGGCACCCTGGCGGAATATGTGGCCGTAGAGGCCCGCAACCTCGCGCCGCTCCCGGGTGACGTGGAGTTCACAGTGGGTGCGAGCCTGCCGATCTCCGGCCTGACCGCCTGGCAGGCACTGTTCCAGCATGGCCGTCTTCAGGCGGGTCAGAGCGTCCTTGTACATGGCGCCGCCGGAGCGGTCGGCTCTATCGCGACGCAACTGGCCCGCGAATTTGGAGCCTATGTCATTGGGACCGGACGTGCTGCGGACCGTCAGAAGTCGCTGGAGTTCGGCGCAAACGAGTTCGTCGATCTGGCAAATGACACGCTCGAGGAGATTGGGAGCATCGATCTAGCGCTTGACATGATCGGCGGCGAGATCCAGAAGCGCTCCGCAGGTCTGGTGCGACCGGGAGGAGCTCTAGTTTCCGTCGTTGGCCCGGTCGAAGCGCGCCCTGCCGATGGTCTAGCGATTGATTTCGTCGTCGAGTCCGATCGTGCTCAACTGGGCGAGATCGTTCAGCGGGTACGTGACGGACGCCTTCGGACGAACATCGACCACATCTCTACACTCGATAATGCCGTCGCCGCATTCAACTCGACGGAGCGCCGGACAGGCAAGACGATCATCCGCACTAGCGTATGAGAGACTATAGGCATCAATGAATTGAGTCGTTGGTTTTCTGAAGCGATCCCAACTTGAGTCCTCACGGCCGGAGCAACAACTCCGGCCGAGAACTTGGCGCACGTTATCTTCTAGAAGGTAGCATGCGCAGGTCTGGCGGCAGCATGCGGGTGATCGAGCAAATGATCGATGCGTACGTAGCGCTTTTTGCAGTGAAAGGGATCGAACCAGCTACCCCTTTGCCGGTGCTATGACCAAGCTCACCGCCAAAGGCAAGGTACATGGAGATGGGGATGATCATTGATTTGTCCACGCGCCGTGCGATTGTAAGATTTCTTAGATCTGCCAGCCCTCGAGTTGCCATCGGTCGGTCGGCTTCGACAACCTCGAAGAAGACATCCGCCCGTTCGTGCCTCAGAACGAATCCGTTGCCTTTGGATGATCGTCAGGTCGCGCAATCGGCGACACCCTATCAATACAGCTCGGTGAGCGCTATGGTGATGGGTGACAGCTTGGCAAGGAGCTGCTTCGCCTGGGTCTCTCACAGTTTGACGTATGCGGCGGGACAGTATCAAACAATAACCTATAGCGCCGTTCCGCACATTGCAGCAAAATGGTCGAACAGAGCTCCTCCTCTCGATTAAACAAGGCGTTTACCAAGGCTGCAGTCCTGTCAAGAATTTCTCTGGCGGCTTCTGGCTCCCGCAATTCGCACTCGCGAAAATGACGAGTTTTTTCGTTCAGGCTCCATATCGTACGAACCATCTTTTGATTGTGAGCGAGGGCCGCGATCCGTTCGTGCAGATGCTCCTGAAAAGTCACGACTTCCTTTGCAAAACTCTCAACGTCCGGCATTTGAGTTCCGGGCTCCCAGGCCTGAATGATCCGCGGGATGCGTAAACCTGCAAAATGGAAGCCGCCCAGGTTCTTCCTGATGGCGTAGGTCATGATGGCCGTCGCGATCTCCAGATCCTCACGAACCTCCCGCCTTGAGGCCTCGGGGCTTGGTTTCGAATGGGAGGACAACTCGATCATCCTTTCAAAGGACTTTCGCATAGCAATGTTTCGACAGACTTGTTGTCGGCGGCCGACCTTTGCATCACACCATGTACCAGTTCGGGAAGCAAGCTTGTCTTGATCTTGAGCTGTTGTTCAAGGTTCCTAATCGCGTCTTCAGTTCGGCCGCCTTCAAGCAGATGGATGAACTGCGCCATATGATCCATGACCTGATGTTGGCGTTGAGGTTTAAGAAGATCGAATTCGCGTATGAAGCTCGTGCGGTCGATAAAGTGTTGCACATGAGCTTGTAATATTGAGTTTCCCGATATCTCGACCAGCCGCTGATAGAGCGTTTCCAAAAAAACCACGAACGGAGACACCCCATTTGCACCTGATTGGAAATCCGAGATATTGACCTGGATTTCTGCGAGCGGCCGTAGACCTGTCAACGAAAGACCCTGAGGGTTCTTTCGTATCGCATAGCAAATGATCGCGTATGCCGCCTCGTACTCTGCCGCGAGCTGATCCACGCTCGGTATTCGTGAAAAGTACCCCCTTCCAGCCGGCGCTTGCAGGACAAGTTCCTCATTTGCCAACCGGATCAGCGCTTCCCTCACCGGTGTGGGACTGACATTCAGAGCTTTCGCTATCGTTCGGATATTCAGAAAGCTCGAAGGCAGCACCCTGTATGAAATTAATACCGCCCTGATACGCGCATATACCTGGCCGGCCTTGTCGTGATCATCGTTCATGTCTTCATGACTGGAAAACAGTGGCTGCTGCTTTTGCATTTCGACAACCCCTCCGAACGCGTGTCATCTCCGACGGGAATTCAAGCGCGATAACTGACACAATCTGGAGGAAGGACGGTATCAGCTTTATTCTCGTTATGCTTGCTATATCATCAAAATCTTGAGGAAATTTGTCCGGTATATCATCGAAGCGTCTGATGGCGCTCTGATATTTTGAAAAAGTTGCGTCGACATATCAGTATAGTCTCTTTATATCCTCCATATCTCATTGAAATATCGGCAATATTTCGTCCAATTTTTAAATATTTTCCTTGCATTTCATAAAACTGTCACACATCCTTTTGCCAGATGAAGGAGACGTGCCAATGAATACACAGGTTTCTTCTCTGCATGCGTCAATCGTGTCACTAGACACTTCGATCCAAACTTTGACTGATCTCATACAGTCTCAGAATCTCGAATTTATCATGGAGGCGCATGACGGCCTTTCGGCAGCAGTTGCCGCGCAGGCCGGCTTCAAGGCGCTCTGGGCATCTGGTCTCTCCATTTCCTCGAGCCTTGGCTATCGAGACGCCAACGAAGCGAGCTGGACGCAGATGGTCGACGTTGTAGAGCGTATGGCCGATGCGAGTGGTTTGCCCATCCTCGTCGACGGTGACTCGGGTTTTGGAAACTTCAACAATGCCCGGTTGCTCGCAGCAAAGCTCCAGCAGCGGGGCGCCTCCGGTGTCTGCCTGGAGGACAAGGGCTTTCCGAAAATGAACAGTTTTGTTGGAAACCGCCACCTTCTCGCTGATGTCGACGAATTCTCCGGGCGGCTTCGGGCAGTTAAGGACAGCGTGCCGGACATGGTGCTTGTGGCCCGTATCGAAGCGCTGATCGCCGGATATGGCCTCGATGAGGCCCTGGAACGGGCCACTGCCTATGCCGATGCAGGAGCCGATGCGGTTCTCATCCATTCGCGCAAGAGCGACGCCGCAGAGATTCTTGAATTCACGCGGCAGTGGGCCGGGAAGCTGCCCGTGGTGATTGTTCCCACGAAATACTACAAGACACCCGTATCGGCTTATCGTGAAGCCGGGATATCCACGGTGATCTGGGCAAATCATAATATGCGTGCTGCGATTGCGGCAATGCGTACTACATGCGGCCGCATATTCGCGGAAGAAAGCATCGCGAGCGTGGAAGGGGACGTCGCGACGTTGGAAGATGTCTTCGGTCTCCTCCGGTATGACGAGTTGTCGGCCGCGGAAGACCGATATCTCCCAAAACACGCATAAGATCGAACGCTGGTCGGCGTTGAGACCGGCCTACCAAATGTCAGCAATCCGTGTTCAGGAGGCGCACATGCTTGCGCAACGGACTTCCATGTTCAAATCGTCAGGCACAGCCGCCGCACGAGCGGCTGCCAAGGCCGCCGCCGATGCTGGGAAACAGATTGTCGATCTCACCGCCGGCGAAATCTGGTGCGATCTTGCCCCTACGATCCGGAGTGGGGCAATCGAGGCAATCCAGAAGGGAGTTAACCGCTACACGGACACGATCGGGCTGGCCGAACTGAGGGAAGCACTGGCGCGAAAGGTCTCTCTGGACACAGGACAGGGCTGGAAGTCGGACGAAATCGCCGTCACCAGCGGCGCAAAGCAGGCGCTGTTCAATACGGCAATGGTGCTGCTCAATCCCGGCGATGAAGTGATCATCCCCTCTCCCTATTGGACTACCTTTCCAGCGCAGATCATGATTGCCGGCGCGACCCCTGTCTTCGTCGAAACACGTTCCAGCGGCTACGTCCCGCGTATCGACGATATCGAAGCCGCCGTGACCGAGCGGACTCGAGCGATTGTCATCAACACGCCCGCCAATCCCACAGGCGCGGTTTATGATGTGCAGACTTTGATCTCAATCGCAGAGCTCGCCAACAATCGGAATTTCTGGGTGATCTTCGACGAATGCTACGGAGACTTCGTCCACGGTCAACAGAGTCATCATCCGATCGTTACCTTGGTGCCTGAAGTCCGTTCGCGGACCGTGATAATCAATGCGTTCAGCAAGTCGCTGGCGCTAACCGGATGGCGTATCGGGTATCTCGCGGCGCCGAAGGATGTGGTCAACGCCGTCAAGGCATTGCAGTCTCATACGACCTCCAATCCGAACGTGATCGCACAGCATGCCGTGCTTGCCCATCTGCACCAGAGCGACGGTGTTTACGAGGGAAGGCTTCGTTCCCGACTCGCAAGCGCCAGGCAGGCCGGACTCGACGTGCTGTCCGCACTTTCAAGAGTTCCAGTGCCGAAGGCCCAAGGCGGTTTCTACTTTTATCTCGATCTCTCGGATCTGCTGAATCCAGGGACGGTGAACGGCGCCGCAGTGACTGCCGATGATGTCGTGAATTCGCTTCTCAGCGAAGCGGGTGTCGCCGCGGTCTCAGGTACGGCTTTCGGCGACCCCGCCGGTATCCGCATCTCTTACGGGATCCCCGCGGACATGCTTGAGACCGGGCTTTCCCGGCTCGTCGAGGTGCTGAACGCCTGGAAATAATCCGATCGACGATCCAATCGAAAAAGGGATGCAAATGACCAACTATCATCCGAAGAAAGCCGTCATCCTCGCAGCAGGTTTTGGCTCGCGGCTGCGTCCTCTGACCGACCTTCGACCCAAGCCGCTGGTTGAGGTCAACGGAACGCCAATTCTCCATAACGCCCTGCGAAATCTCGAGGCGATCGGGGTCGAGGAAGTCACCATCGTTGTCGGTTATCGCAAGGACGCGATACAATATGCCTGCGGTTCACGTTTCGGCAAACTTGAGATCAACTACATCGAGTCGGCCGTATTCGATAAAACAGGGAGCGCCTATTCGCTCTGGCTGGCAAGAGAGGCGCTTCTTCAAGGCGATTGCTATCTGCTGGAAGGCGATGTCTTTTTCGAGGTGAACGCCCTCCGTTATCTGGCGATAAACGACGTGGCGAACACATCCGCTGTCGCTCCATTTGATGTCTCAATGGAAGGATCGGCAGTCGTGCTCACGGGTGAGGGTTACATCGCCGAGGTCCGGATGAAGCAGACCGCTGCAAATCTTACCGATGGGTCTCCGCCTCTGTTCAAGACCATGAACCTGATGCGCTTGGGTTCTACGGATCTCAGGAGCAGGATCGTGCCCTTCCTCGACGAGATGATCGGGACCGGCGCCGTGAAGGCCTATACGGAGGAGCTGTTTGCCAATCTCATCGAGCGGCGCGGATTGCGTATGGCGGCGGCGCGTTGCGACGACCTTCGATGGTACGAGATCGATAGCGCCGACGATCTTCGGATCGCGGAAAGGATCTTCGCAGCACCGGTCCAGCGCTTCAGCGACGGAGCCGAGGCGCGCAGCGCCTAGACAAGGAATTGTTTTCACTGGCGAGGTGTACTCGATGAAAATCCTGCTTCTAGGCCATTATCATCGCTCCATGATTGAGGAACTCGCGGCCCGCCATGAGGTGGCACAGGTCAAGGACGGAGATTTTTCAGAATATCTCCACGATACGGACATCGTAGTGCTACGCAGCCATGTCGCGCTCAAGTCCGCCGATATCGACCGAGCAACGAAGTTGAGCCTCATCATCAAGGCAGGCTCAGGCTTCGACAACATCGACATGGACGCCGCCCGCGCCCGTGGCATCGAGGTCCACGCCGCTCCTGCCGCGTCCAGCTCTGTGGCGGATCACGCTGTCGCACTGCTGCTGTGTGCGTGGCGACGCCTGCCTCTATTCACGTCCGAGCTTCGAGTCGGTAACTGGGCGATCAAATACGCGGAGCTGGCACGGGATATCGAAGGCCAGAGGCTGGGTATTCTCGGCTTCGGTCAAATTGGCCGCATCATGGCCAAACGAAGCGCGGCCCTGGGGTTTGACATTTCTGTTTTTGACCGCTCGCCGATGAAGCGGGAAAAACAGGAGGCGGCTGAACAGACGGGCGCGTCCTTCACCAATCTGGAGGGTGTGCTCAGCGGCTGCTCCGCTCTCTCGATCCATCTCCCCCTCACTCCGGAAACAGAAGGAATGATCGGCAAGGCCGAGTTCGACCTTATGCCCGATGGCGTCGTGCTCGTGAACACTGGCAGAGCCGGCATCTTCGATAGATCAGCGCTTTTGGCTGCGCTGCGGTCGGGCAAGATTGCGAGCGCCGGGCTGGATGTCTTTCACTCAGAGCCGATGGATCCGGCGGACGAACTCCTCAACCTTCCGAACGTAATTTGCACACCACATGTTGGCGCACAGACCTATGAAGCAATGGAAAAAATTGGCGCCGCGGTTGCCGGTCGCATCGAGAGGCACGTCGCAGCTCAGCCAGACGCAATCAAAAAACGCAAATCGCTAATTGCCGGTTAGGTGGCCCAAAATGCTATCCGCTATCTACGCGATTGACCTTGAAAATGTCTCTGATCCGGCATTGATTTCGGATTATTTCTTTGGACGAGCTTACGGATCTTCCTGCTTCGCGCGAAATCTGCAGATTTTGCAGCGGTCTTTCCTGGCAGTTACCGTCGCCATCGTCGGGACAGACAATCTGGCGCCGGAGACATGGGAGAAACTGCGGCTGCTCGCCGAACGGCAAAAATTCTCACTTCTTTCCGGCGCACGGCAAGAACTCCCCCGCGCAGACGAGCAATCACTCATTGTAATTTATCAATCGGGGCTTGCGCTTCTGACGAGACTCACGCCGCCGGAAATGGCTGACATGGAAGCTGCGGGTAGCGCCGAAAGCGACAATGGGTCGAACAAGAGGAGTTTGCTGCAGGCGATCAGGGCGGCTTGCCAGACTCAAGATGCGCAGATTTTGCTTTGCCAGGCATTTTCCATAAATGGAGCGCAGGGCGTTCCCTTCATTCTCTATCGCAGGCAGGAAGCGATCAATGTCGCGCCTATGGCGCCAGACTTGCTACGGGGTGTCAAGCGCTACCTGGAAGTCCGCGCCTCCCAGCGGTCCATGGATGGGCCAGTATCTCGCCTGATCGTTCGGCATCTTTGCCATCTCGCCTCCAAACCGCTCGCAGCGGCTGGCGTACATCCCAACTACGTCACACTCGCCGGCGCCTTTTTCGCGTTCCTGGCCGTCTTACTGTTTCTGGACGGCCGCAACTTGCCGCTCGCGATTGGTGGCATTTGTTGGCTCATCGGCGGTATCCTCGACGAAGCCGATGGCGAGGTGGCGAGGCTCCAGGGGAAAGAATCGACTTTCGGCTCCTGGCTTGATCTGACGCTGGACCGTTTTTTTGATGCCGCGATGTTACTGGCGCTTGCCTGGCCGTTGACGTCCTCCGAACAACACGGAGAGGGATATCTGATCATCACGCTTTGTGCCCTGGTGGCCGTCTCGGCCAGCAGCTACACCGGCCTGCTCTACGACAGCTGGATGCGATCGAAAGATCGACATGCCTATTTCCGGCTGGGGCGGGACGTCAGAATATTGATCATCACACTCTCGGCGCTGTTCGGCTTTCGGATGCTTCCCATTGTGCTCTGCGGTGTTTTCGCGGCCACGGAAATCTGCCGGCGGTTCTGGGTGTGCTGGCGCATCGAGCGGAGCAGCCGCGCCATCTAAGTTCGAGATCTGCCACCTGGTCAGATGCCGACATGTGCCGTGCGAGCGAAGCTGTGGAAAGGAGCCCACAATGGCCCTTGTATATTGCCTTTTTGACCCTCTCGCGCTCTGGCCGACCGAAGAGGTGGATCGGTCGAGAGTAGAAGAACTTGAAGCCAAGATACTTTCTGACGGTCGGTGGACCGAGCCGATAACAGCGCACAAGGACGCCCATTTCGTTATGGATGGGCACCATCGGCTCACCGTCGCAAAACGGCTCAATCTCGCGTTCTTGCCTGTTGTCTTTCTCGGATACGAAGACGTGCGGGTCACGGCATGGCGGGATGGCGAGACGATTACGCCGGAAGACATCTTTGCGATGGCGCGAAGTGGACGCCTCTTCCCGTTCAAAACCACGCGGCACATCTTCGACGCTCCGCTATCTCCTTGCGATCTTCCGCTTGAACGGCTCGGCCACGGGCGGCGAACCGTCGATGTGCCGTCCTCCCCCACATTTCAAACCGCTGCGCGCCGTCCCCGGCCTAGCAGCGCGACTGGAACCGGTTGAAATGAAATGGGCGTCCCGCCCTCAGATGATCTGAAGAGGAACACCAGATGACCAGATCCTATCTCCAAACGCCCGCGCTCCATGTCTTAAGCCGCACGGAACTCGCCGACATCGACCTCGAGCCATCGGAAGTCATCCAGATAGTTGAGGAGGCGTATCTATCCTACGCGAATGGCAATTCCGGTTGCCCCACGAAGCTGATGTTGCCCCTCCCGAACGAACGGGATTCCCTTTCCTATTCCATGCTCGGTTACGATGGCGGCACGGAAATGCTGGCGTTCAAGACATCCTACCGGCAGGGCAACACCAATTATGAGAAATATTATCCGACGATCAGCCTCTATGACGACACAAGCGGCATGCCATTTGCCTTCATGGACTGCCTCAAGGTTGGCGGCTATCGCACGCCAGCGTCAACAGCCATCATCGCCAGGTATTGCGCCAAGGACGAGGCCCGATCAGCTCTGATGATCGGAAGCGGCCGCTCGGGCGTGAATACGCTGCCCTATCTATTGACAGCAATGCCGCAGCTACAGACTTTGCGCCTGTTCGGTACCCATCCCGAAGGCATTGCCTTGAGCATTTCGACCTTCAAGAAATACTTCCCAGACCGCGAGGTCGAATTAGTGGACGATGTGCCTCAGGCCGTTGCAGCATCGGACATCGTCGTGGCAGCCTCTGGGCGCGCTGCCCATCCGAGAGTGCAGACCCGGTGGCTCAGCCCGGGCGGGCTATTGATTTCGGTAGCTAGCAAGGGCGTCGAGGACGGCGCCCTCGGGGAAGCCGATTACAAGATCGCGACCAACAAAAGTCAGATGTTCGAAAAACATCGGAGGCTTGCCGGCCAGGACGGCGTCCTCGACGTCGACGCTGAACTGCCAGAGATCATCGCCGGTCGGAAATCAGGGCGGGGCAGCCAGCAAGACAAGGTCTTTGCCTTCAACAGCGGCATGGTCATCACCGACATTCCCATCGCCCATGCCTTCGCCACGAGAGCCATCGCAGCAGGCCGCGGAAGGAGGATTGAATTGTGGAGCTAGCAGCTTCTTCCCTGCGCGCCATTGAGCGCGACTGGGCAATCGCGGTTCGCCGGGATACCGCGTTCCTGGAGCAGATCGTCCGTGCTGTTCAGGGTCCCTTTCATCTCGTTCATCCGGAAAGTTTCGCTGACAATCTCTCGGAATTTCAGGAGGTGTTGAGAAGGCATGATGTGCAGGGCCATGTCTATTTCGGCAAAAAGGCCAACAAGTCGGGGGCCTGGTTGCCGGAAATTGCGAAACTTGACGGGCGCGTTGATGTCGCCAGTATTCCTGAATTCGTTCATGCTCTCGCCAACGGCATAAGAGGTGAGAGCATCGGCGTTACAGGTGCGGCAAAGAGCGACGAGCTTTTATGGCTGGCATCCCGACATCATGCCACCGTCGCCATCGACGCACTGGACGAACTCGAGCGGGCGATCGCGATCGCGGGGCAATCCACTGGTCTGTACATCTTGCTGAGGGTGCTTCCGCCTACAGCGCCGGACAGCCGCTTCGGGCTGAACGACAGAGACTTCGACATTGCTCTCACGAGATGCGCGGAAGCGAAACCGCACATTGTCATGGAGGGATTGTCCTTTCACCTCGACGGCTATGCGGTGAAACCTCGCGCAGAGCTGGCACTTGCGCTGATTCCAAAATTGCTCAAGGCGCGGGCGATGGGCCTGAAGGCGTCGGCGATCTCAATCGGCGGTGGATTTGCCTGCAGCTTCGTATCCGAGAAGGATTGGAAAGCATTCAAGGAGACGTGCCATCCGGGGCAGTTCCATGCCAACAAGACATTTTCCCATTTTTACCCGTTTTACCAGTCCCCCACCGGCGCGGGAATGCTGGACGCTATCCTCGATAGCCCGGCCGAGGGGGGAAACCTTGCGGCCGAGCTGCGGAACCATGAAATCCGGCTTTTCCTTGAACCAGGCCGTGCGCTTCTCGATGGCGCAGGCATGACGGTATTCCCTGTGCAAGGGTACAAACAGAACCAGGATTACGGCATCGTCACCGTCGCGGGCCTCAGCATGAGCATGTCAGCTCAATGGGTGAACAGCGAGTTTCTTCCCACACCGATGCTGGTTCAGTTGGGTCCGGAGCGTCCGCAAGAGCTCACGCGAGCGGCGATCGGGGGATCCAGTTGTATGGAGTACGATGTTCTGACGTGGCGCAAAGTACCCTTTGAGGCGCGGCCGCGCTATGGCGATCTTATCATCTATCCCAATACGGCCGGCTACCAGATGGACAAGAACGAAAGCTCATTTCACCAGCTTGCCCTTCCTCCCAAGATCGTCGTTTCCGAGCAGGACAATCGTTTCGTTTGGAGGATAGAGCAATGACCCTGCAGGATATGCACTCGCCGATGAACATCGCCACCGCGGGATCTCAGCTGATCGGTAATACGCCCCTGTTCGAACTCGCGAGGACAGGGTCAGGCAGCCGACTCTTGCTGAAGATGGAACAACTCAATCCGACGGGATCCTGCAAGGTGCGCATGGCGCGAGAGATGATTCTCGCCGCCGAGCGAGACGGTCGCCTGAAACCCGGCGGGCGGATTGTCGAGTCGAGCTCGGGAAATACGGGGACCGGACTCGCATTCGTCGCCATCGAGCGTGGTTACAAGTTCATCGCGGTCGTCGACAATAACGCCGCGCGAGCAAAACTGAGCGCCATGAGGGCTCTGGGCGCTGAGCTGCGGTTCGTCGGCGGTCAAAGAAGCGATACGGCCAGCACGATCGAACGTATGCGGGTCGCCGGCGAGATCGCCGATACCGAAGGTGCTTTCTGGCCGGATCAGCACCACAACCCCAACAACAATCTCGGATATGCCGGCCTTGCGAAGGAGTTGCTCCGCGATGTCGGCGTTGATCTCAAGTACCTGGTTGGGGCTGTCGGAACGGGCGGAACGCTTTGCGGAACCGTCAAGGAGCTGCGCCGTCTCGGCTCAAAAGTCGTCAGTATCGGTGTGGAGCCCGCGGGCTCGATAATCTTCGGCGGTTCGCCCCACCAACATTGGCAAACCGGAGCCGGTGCACCAGCCGGATTTTGCGTCGGGCCGAACGTCGATCATTCGCTGATTGATGAGGAGCTGACCGTTGCTGACATTGATGCGTTCGCGACAGCGCGCATCGTCGCACGGAGGACCGGCTTCCTGGTCGGGGGGACAGCTGGAATGGCGATTTATGTCGCGCTGAGACGTTTACCTCTGCTGGAACCGGACAGCACCATTGTCGTCCTTGTTTGCGATGCAGGAGAGAAATATCTCGACACGATCTACAATGATGACTGGCTCAATGAACGACAGTTGCTCAACGCGTCGGCCTATCGACGGATTGAACGAATGTTCGACGCCTATCGGGAGTCTGTCCGGATCGCATCGCCGGCTTGCAAGCCGAGCCGGACATCACGTCTGGCCAGCTGAGCGGTAATGCCGCTGGCGAGCTCCGCGCCGAGACGGGCGGCAGAAGATGACCGGTATATCTGCAAAGCCTGCGACGATAATCAACGGTACGTCTGGCGCGTCGTCGATCAAAGGGCGTTCGGAGCGAGAGCGTCCACCACCAAGAGGGAGTGATAGCAATGGACACATGCATTACCGTCTGGCAATGGCCCGACGATGAGCGCTGGTACGACGAAGGCATCAAGCGATCCCTACGGCTGATATCCGAAGCGGGTTTCACCCATATCAACTGGAATCCCGATTCCGGAAATTCTTACATGCTCAGCGACGCCGAGATTGCCTTCACCGCTGAAATGGTCCGCGCATCGGGACTCAAGGTGAAATCCGTTCACGGCACCAACGGCCGGAATCCGATCAGTGAAGTTCAATGGCGGAAGGACCGGCGTTTAGGCAGGGAAACGCGAAGGGACATCCTGTCCCCTCACGAATGGCAGCGGCAAAGCGGGGTTGAACTGGTCAGGAACCGGGTTGATCTGGCAGCGGCTTTCGGCTCGCCTGACATCGTGATGCATATCGACATCACCGATGACGTCTTCCGCTCAACGGACGCCGAGGAGGTTTTTTTCACCCCGCTTTGGGCCTCCCTGGAAGAACTTCAACCATATTGCCTGAAGAAGGGCGTCAAAATCGCGGCTGAAACGCTGTTCTGCGCATCATCCGAGAGCTTTCTCCTGCTTTACGACAGGCTCTTCGACCGTTTTCCGGAAGAATTCATCGGGCTCTGCCTGGATACCGGACATTGGGAAATGATTGATCCGGGAGCATGCACCGTGCTTGAACAGTTCGGAGACCGCCTTATCACGACGCATATCAACGACAATTTAGGCGCGACCGACGATCATCTGCTGCCGTTCGACGGCCGCATCGACTGGGAGACCGTGACCCGTTTGATTGCCGGAACACGATATGAACCGCCGCTAAACCTCGAAACACATATAGACCGCTACAGCATGCCAGAAGCGGCTTTTTATCGGCGGGCCCACAAAGTTGCCATTCGCCTCGAAAAATTGATCGCGGCCTATCGAATGAACGATTTCAACGCCGAGCGCCCGGAACAAGTCCATAGCGTTGCATGACGAAAGCCTTGCGAATTGATGGCGGTCGCGGGACGTCGATTGGCCCGCCGCTGGAATTCGTGCTTCATTCGAGCTAGATACGTGGCTCACCCTTACGGGACACCCTGAAACGGACGGTGGAATGTGGCATGCTGGACGTGCGGCAAAGACAAAATCTCAGCGGTGCCGCAAGCCGGCTTCTCAACTATATCGAACGGCACCCCAACGCGGTACTGGTCAGCTCCGCGCTTGATCTCGCTGCCAAGATCGATGCATCCGACGCCACCGTTATTCGATCGATCCAGGCGCTTGGCTTTGATGGCCTCCCTCACCTCAAGACCGTAATCGCAGAAAAGCTGGACGAGGGTACCCGCACACCGGTGGAGAAGGTGGGTGTGACGGTGAGTGAGTTGACGCAGGATCAGAGCCGGTCGCCTCTTCAACTGGTTGTAGAAGCCTATGCGAGGACGCTTGAGAGACTTTCGCGCCAGACACTGGCCGATGAGTTCGAAGCCGCGGCACGGCTGTTGAACGACGCCGGCCGGATCGGGCTTTTTGGCGGTGGGCCGCTGTCCCGACTGGCGCAGCAAACCGCAACGCATCTCGGGCGCATAGGTCGCACGGCCTTTGTCATGGAAGGAACAGGCCACGCCTTTGCGGACGCTCTTCTCGGCCTTCAGCCAGGCGACGCAGTGATTCTCCTCGCCTATGGGAAGGTTCACAAGGAAAGCCTGCTTATCAAGGAAGAACTTCAGCGTGTCGACGGCAAGCTCGTCATTATCACGGACAACCCTGCAGGTCGCCTGGCCAAAGGTGCACAGGCGGTTCTGGAGACACCGCGTACCGAGGTGGGTAATATGACGTTTTACGGCACGATCCTGCTGGCGCTCGAGACCTTGGTCCTGTCCTTGACCCAGCTCGGCCCGGAGCGGGCAATGGAAACAGCCCGTCGCCTTCGAGATTTCCGCGAAGAACTTGATCGCGGCCATTGAGCCCAACCGAGAGGTCCGCCCGTCGTAACCGCTACGTCAAGTCAGGAACACTGTAAGAAGATTTTCGGTCGAAACATTACGGCATCCATCGAGAGCCGTGTTTGCGGGTAATTTAAACTTGATTGTATTTATCATGAATGGTAACAGCTACTACGCTGTGTAGTGGCCAGGTTCCGGCACACGACGCCATTTCACAGGCTGCGACGTGGCGCGGAGGCTGATGGCTTGGTTCGGGCACGTCGTTGTGTCCACTTTAACGCCAGGAGCCCCATCCATGATATCCAGAAGAACCGTTCTGACTGCATTCCTGGCCCTCGGAATCGCAGCAGCAGCCCCGTGGGACCACGCCACATGGGCGCAGGATAAACGTGTCCTCCAGATCGTTTCACCGCGTGAGATCACCAGCCTCGATCTCGGCGATACAAGCTACCATTTTCGACGCCTGCGTGTCGCGGAAACGCTGGTGACGATCGACCCGGAAGGCAAGCTCGCTCCGGAACTTGCCGAGAGCTGGTCGGTCAGCGATGACGGTCTCGCCTGGATTTTCGTCATTCGCAAGGGTGTTCGGTTCCATGACGGGTCCGAGCTGACCCCCGAACTGGTTCGAAACTCAATCGAACTCATGCGCAAGGCCAACACCAATTCCGAGATGGTGTCGAAGTTGCCGATCTCAGGCGTTCGTGTCGACGGTCAGTCCGTAGTCGTCACCCTTGCGCGGCCGAACAGCCTTGTCGCCGACTTTTTCACCGACGGGCCCGCCATCATTCTGGCGCCGTCCTCGTTCGCCGCCGACGGCACGGTCAAACAGATCATTGGCACAGGCCCCTATCGGATCACCAAAGTCGAAAGCAAGACCTCGGTCGATCTCGAGGCGTTTCCGGATTATTGGGGCGAGCAGCCTCACATCGCGAAGGTGCATTTCACTGGCGCCACGTCCCCCGACACGATCGCCAACATGGCGGAGGCCGGACAGGCTGATCTGGTCCTTGGCCTGCCACAGGTCCTGCGTGATCGCGTGGAGGCAACCGGCAGGGTTAGCGTGAAGCAGGTTCAGACTGCGCGCATCAATGGCGTCTTCGTCAATGCCGAGGATGTGCGGTTCGACAGCCCCGCCGAGCGTCGTGCTATCTCTCTGGCCCTTGATCGGAAGGGTATCGCAACGGCATTGTTCAAGAATCCCGCGGCCGCCGCCAATCAGCTCTTTTCTTCCGCTTTCCCTGACTGGTACGATCCCAACCTTCCGCCGAGCGAACGCAATGTCGAAGAGGCCAAGCGGCTTCTCGCCGAGGCCGGCTGGGTTGCGGGCTCCGACGGAATCCTCGAACAGAATGGAACCCGGTTCTCGTTCACGATGATCGTCGGCAAACAGCCCGAAGTGTCTTCTCTGGCTGAGGCGATCCAGGCACAGCTCGCCGATGTCAGCATAGAGGTCAAGCTGGAAAACGGTAATCAGGGACAGGTCATGGAGACGATAGCCAAAGGCAGCTTCGTCTTCGGACTGACGCGGCGAAACTATGGCGCGGTGCCGGATCCCGTAGCCACTCTCGTCCTGGACTATGCCGAAGAAAACGCGGCCTCGTCCGTCTGGAGCGGCGTCAACTACCACAATCCGGAAATGGAAAGCGCCCTCAACACCTATCTTGCCGCCCGGACAAAGGATGAGGTCGCGGCGGCCAGAGACAAGCTTCGGACACTCGTCAACGGCGATCTGCCGGTCATTCCTGTGGTCTGGTACGACTACAACGTCTCGATTTCCGACCGGGTCGATGTCAACAGCGTGCCAGTTGACGCCCTTGAGGTGAGCTTCTGGATCGATCGTGTCAAATGGACTGAGTAGGACCGTTCCGTTGTCCCTTCGTCGCATAATCGGTGCGATTCTCGGCCATGTACTGGCGGCGATAGGGGTGGCCATCGCGGTCGCCACCCTTGCTTTCATCGCCGTGCAGACTGCTCCCGGCGATGTGGCTTACCGCATCGCCGAGGCGCATTTCGGGGAGCGGTTCGGCTGGGGTGCAGTGGAGCAGGCACGCAAAGCGATGGGCTTCGACAAGCCAATCATCGTGCAGTATGGGAAATGGGTCGGCTCGGCACTGACTGGCCAACTCGGCCGTTCCATGATCAGCGGTCGCCAGGTCGTCCCAGAAGTCTGGCGCAGTTTCGAGACGACACTCAGCATAGCGGTGGCTGGTGTCAGCGTGGCGCTCGTTCTCAGCCTGGCGATAGGCTTTGCGGCCGGCATGCGACGGGACAGCGTTATCGATCGGGCGTTTCTTATTCTCTCCGCGGTCCTGTCGTCGGTCCCCTCTTTTCTGCTCGGTATCATCATGATCACGACATTCGCCATCGGTCTGCGATGGCTGCCGGCCGCCGGCAACAATCTGCCGGGCTACGCCATTCTTCCCTCGATCACGCTTGCGATCGCATTGCTGCCGGACCTTTCCCGCGTCGCCCGCAACGCCGTGGTTCGGACAATGCAGGATTTTTATCCGACCTATGGGCGGATCAAGGGACAGAGCTGGCGGCGGGTCATTTTTTTCCATGCACTGCGCCCGACGCTCGTGCCTGTCGTTGCCTATTTCGGACCGCTGATGGCCAGTACAATCGGTGGGCTGGTCGTCATCGATGTCCTGTTTAATCTCGATGGCCTCGGGACTCTGTTAATCGACAGCGTGCTCGCCGCCGATATCCCGATGGCCATGGGTGCGGGGCTCCTGATTGGCATCTCCGTCGTTGTCGTCAACGGCATAGCCGATATCGCCGCGCAATTGCTCGATCCACGGTTGATCGCGCCGGGAGCCCGGTCATGACCATGCCGTCGCCCGAACCGCTCCATGAGAAGCGCCGGTTCCTGCCATCACCGGGCATCGTGATTTTCGGCTTCCTGCCGCTGGGCATCATGCTTTTTCTGGTCCTGTTCGGACCGTTGCTGCTGACGGTCGACCCCAACCGCCAGATCCTCAGTGCTGCCTATGCGCCCCCGTCGGCGGAACATCTGCTCGGCGCAGACAATCTCGGACGTTCGATCGCCGCCCGCGTGGTCGCCGGTGCACGCATCTCGCTGGGGATCGCGGTGGCCGGGGTGATCGCCTCGTTGGCTAGTGGCTTGGCGCTCGGATTCGTCACGGCGTTCCGTGGCGGCTGGGCCCGGCAGGTGATCATGAGGCTCTCCGACGTGATCATCGCATGCCCGAGCCTTCTGTTCGTCATCCTGGTGTCCGGCCTGCTGGGTGGTGGGATCGGCCCGATTCTCTTCGGCCTCTGGATGTCGCAATGGCCGGGCTTTGCCCGCCTGACTGCTGTCATAGCCGGTCGGGAGCTGGCATCCGATCATGTCGAGGCCTCCCGTCTGCTCGGGTTTGGTCCGGGATATATCTTCCGCGTACATGTGCTGCCGGCGATCACACCCTATCTCGCTTCCCTCGGAGCCCTCACCGTTGGAGCCAATGTTTTGACCATCTCCTCGGTCGGCTTTCTTGGCCTCGGTCTCAGACCACCGGACGCCGAATGGGGTGCGATGATCGCGGGAACCATGACCTTCTTTCGCACCTATCCGCACATGGTGCTGGCGCCCGCTGCTGCTATTCTCATCTGCACGCTGTCGGCTACGTTGATCGGCGAGTTTTATAGTGGGCGTCTTCAGGGTATCGAGGAGGCCGTCTGAGTGAACACGCTTGCCGTTGAAAATCTGACGATCGCAACACCACACCGCGTTATTGTCGAGAACGTTTCCCTGACCATAGCTTCGGGTGCGATCCTAGCTGTGCTGGGAGAGACAGGCAGTGGCAAGAGCCTGATCGGCAGCGCTATCATGGGCCTCGTCCCGACAGGCGTTTCGGTATCCGGCCGGATCGTCGTCAACGGCCGCATATATGATGCGCGCGACGCCCATGCGCTTCGGTCGCTCTGGTCGAAGGATATTTTTCTGCTGCCGCAGGAGCCCCTCAACGCACTTGCCCCGCTGCTCAGTGCTGAAGTCCAGGTTGCCGAGCAAATCAAGGCACCTAAGGCTCTGGCCGGCGCTGCCGCGGCGCTTTCCGCTATGCAACTGGATACCGAACATCATCGCAAGCGTCCGTTCGAGCTTTCGGGCGGCATGGCGCAGCGCGTCATGGCGGCGATTGCATCTGTTACCGGCGCCGGTATCGTCATCGCCGACGAACCAACCAAAGGCCTTGATGCCGACCGGCGTGACGTGGTGGCGCAAGTGTTCAAGGCACTGCGCGAAAGCGGCCGTGTAATTCTCCTCATCACCCACGATATCGCGCTCGTGCGTTTGCTTGCCGATCAGATCGCGTTTCTCGACGAACGCACGATTATCGAATCCGGCCCGGCCGATTCGGTCCTGCGCCAGCCGCGAACGGACTATGCGCGCCGCTACATAGCCAGTGATCCATCGACATGGGAACGTCGCCCCTATGCGCGCTCGCATACCCCGAAAGTGATAGAAGCCGATCATCTCCGCATCGGGTTCGGCAACCGGATTCTTGCAGACGATCTGAATTTTCATTGCCATGCCGGACACATCTCGGCGCTCCTGGGCAAGAGCGGCATTGGCAAGACCACGCTCGGCCGGACCCTGCTCGGCCAGGCCACTCCCCTCGGAGGCTCCATCCGCCGGCCGATCGGCAAACAAGGCAGGTTTCTTCAGAAGCTCCATCAGGATCCAACGCGCGTATTCTCGCCCTGGCAGTCCCTTGGGCGCAGCATGGAAGACCTGCGTCGTTTGCCCGATGGCGAGCGTATCCTGAACGAAGTTCCCGGATTGATGCGGCGCTTCGGTCTGCGTCGCGACCTGCTTGCTCGTCGCCCGCACCAGATCAGTGGCGGAGAAGCACAGCGTCTCGCGCTTGTTCGAATACTGGCGACAAAACCTGGAATGCTGATTGCTGACGAGCCTACGTCTCGACTCGACCCACCTGTGCAGGAGCAGGTCATTCGATACCTGCGCAAGGTGGCTGACGAGGACGAACTGGCCATTCTGCTGATTACCCACGACCGCGACTTGGCCACCGCGATCGCAGACCGCCGGATGTTGATGGTGGCCGAAGCGACATCACCTGCGACCCTGCGCGACGTCACGCAAGCGCCCCTCCACAACATCCGCACTGCTACGTAATAGACATTACGCTGCTTATCAGGTATATCTGCATTGTGTAGTTTTTATTACGCTTTGCGTCAGCCTGGTAAGGACATTCCCATGCAATTCGACCCTCAGCTCTGGAAGGCAACCAAAGGCTTCCGATCTCGTATCGCCGCTGCAATCGGACTTGGATTCCTGTCATTGATGCTCGGGATTGCAAGATTTGTAATCCTCGGCTGGCTGATTGCACGCTTGTTTGAAGGCGCCGGCCTCGCCGATCTCGGGATTGCGATGGTGCTCCTGCTGGCAGTGATATTTCTGCGCATGGGGCTTGAATACGGCCGGGCCGTTCTTGCGCACCGAACGGCCGCTCTTATACAGGACCGCGTGCGTCTGAGCCTTTACGATCAGATCGTCAGGCTGGGGCCGGCATGGCTTGCGGAGAGACGAACAGGAACCATTGCGCTTTCGACGATCGACGGCGTCGAGCAGCTTCAGACCTTCTTCGGCCAGTTCCTTCCGCAGTTCGCCATTGCACTGCTCGCCCCCGTTCTCCTCTTCGTTATTCTCTCCTTCTGGGACATTCCTGTCGCGGCGGTCATCTCCGTGTCCGCGATACTGGCCCTCATCCTGCCGGTCGTTCTCAAGAAGATCGGCGAGGAGTCGACGCTGCGACGTGTTCGTTCCTTCAAAGCTTTTGGTGCGGACTTCCTGGATGCCGTTCAGGGGCTGCCGACGCTTAAGGCTTTTGGGCAGAGCGGCGCCTTCGGCGACCGCCTTGCGCTCAAGGCGAACCAACTGGCTGAAAGCACGATGTTCGTGCTTCAGGCCAGCCTGATGAGCAGGGCCCTGACCGACCTTGCCATTGCCGGCGGTGCGGCCGCGGCTATCGCTCTTGGTGCCTGGCGTGTCAGCCACGGCGAGATGAGCATCGAGGCGCTGCTGATCGTCCTGATGGCCGGAACCGAAGTGTTCCGCCCGTTGCGGGATCTGCGTTCGCTGCTCCACCGGGGAATGATGGCAAACGCGGCGGCCATCGGGATCAAGAGCTTGCTGGATGCGACGCCACCACGGCCACCACGCGAAACAGCCTCCAGCCCGGAGCTGGAGCCGTCTATCACTTTCGAAAATGTGCAGTTCAGCTATTCCGACGAACGTGGCGCAGCGCTCAAAGGCATTTCGTTCGATGTGAAAGCAGGCGAACGCGTCGGGATCGTCGGTTACAGTGGTTCCGGAAAATCGACGATCGTCAAATTGCTCCTGCGTTTCTACGATCCCGATTCCGGCACGATCCGCATTGGTGGTCATGACGTCACGACGCTGTCGGCCGACCATATCCGCGATCAGATCGCCGTCGTCCAGCAGGATACCTACCTGTTCTACGGCACGGTCGAAGACAACATCCGTATCGCCCGTCCCGGCGCGACCACGGAGGAGGTAGAGTCAGCCGCGCATGCAGCCAATGCGCACGAATTCATTTCCGGTCTTCCCGAAGGCTATCGCACGGTTATTGGAGAGCGGGGTCTGAGGCTGTCCGGCGGGCAGCGACAGCGTATCGCTATCGCGCGTGCGGTTTTGAGAAACGCTCCAATCCTCATTCTCGACGAAGCCCTGTCGTCGGTCGATGCCGAGAACGAGAGCATCATACAGGCCGCCCTTGACGATCTCGCTCGCCAACGGACGACAATCGTGCTTGCACATCGCCTTTCGAGCGTCATCGATGCCGATCGTATCCTCGTGGTTTCCGATGGCCGTATCGCCGACAGCGGCACGCATGCGGAATTGATAGCCCGCGACGGCCCGTACAGAAGGCTGATGGCCGAGCAGATTGAACTCAGCGAGCGTGATGCCATGCTCGACTTCGCACCTGCTATGGCAACGCGGGAAACGAACGAAGCCGGTGTCGTGCGGAAGTCTGTGGCAACAACTCAGCTGACCGAAGGCGAAAAGATCGCCGCACGTCTCACAGCATTCCAGACACTCGGGATGCTATTCAGCCTGATCGGGCCCTGGCGCCGGCAACTGATCCTGACGGTCACCTCCGGTGTGGGACGCGTCTATGCCCTGATCGGCGTCAGCGCCCTCAGTGCCCTGACGGTCGCGGCCATCAAGACTGGCTCCTTATTTGGATCGTACCTGATCTGGATGGCGGTACTGGTTCCCGTCGCGGCATTCCTGCAATGGAACGAGTCCTGGCGGTCTCACGACATGGCCTACAGATTGCTCGCACAGATGCGGGTCGATCTTTATCGCGTGCTGGACAAACTTGCGCCAGCATATCTGCTCAAGCGCCGATCCGGAGACCTTGTCTCGCTGGGCACGCAGGACGTCGAGACAGTGGAATACTTCTTCGCCCACGTCGTCGCACCGGCAATGGTAGCGCTGCTGGTGCCGACGAGCGTGTTGATCGCGCTCGCAGTCATCGCATGGCCGACTGCCCTCGTCCTTCTGCCCTTCCTCGCCTACGCGGCCCTCGCACCCATTTTCGAACGGCGTAAGGTGGACGAACTCGGCAATCAGGCACGCAAAGACCTGGGTGGTCTCAACGCTTTCGTCGTTGACACGGTCCAGGGCCTGGGCGAGCTCATCGCCTTTCGTTCGATCACGACACGCCGGAAAGCCTTTGAGGAACAAACGGCGGATTATCAGCGCACGAGGCTCGCCCTCAATGCCGATCTTTCGTTCCATGTCGCAAAGCAGGAAATGATCCTAGCGCTCGGTTCTGCGTCCGTCCTAATCACCTCGGCCGTCCTGATTCACACCCATGCATTCGAGCCCTCCTATCTGCCGCTCGTCACCTTGCTGTCATCGGCGGCATTCGTGCCGGTATCGGAGCTTGCCCAGGCCGCAAGACAGCTCGCGGATTCGATCGCGTCGACCCGGCGGGTGCACGCCGTGCACGTCGAACCGGTTCCCGTCACGGACGGGCCGGAGCTGCTGCCGGACACGACCGGTGGATCGACGCTGGAGTTCTCGAACGTCACCTTTTCTTACGACAAAACAGGCCCTTCGGTTCTTGAAGACATCGACTTCAAGGTGCAGGCCGGGGCGAGGATTGCCTTGGTGGGCTCGTCTGGAGCCGGCAAGACGACGATCGCAAATCTCATGCTCCGCTTCTGGGATCCTGAGAAGGGGCGCATCTCGATCGACGGCCACAACGTTCGCGATCTCACGCTCGACAGTCTTCGCGAACACATCGCGCTCGTTTCCCAGGATACGTACCTGTTCAATGCGACGCTCGCTGAAAACATTCGCCTCGCCCGTCCAGACGCAACCGATGACGATCTGAACCTTGCCATTCAGCGGGCTGCGCTCTCGGATTTTGTCGCTTCATTGCCAGCCGGATTGAAGACGCCGGTCGGGGAGCGAGGTGTTCAACTCTCCGGCGGACAGAGACAACGAATATCCATCGCTCGGGCTTTTCTCAAAAATGCTCCGGTGCTTATCCTGGACGAAGCCACGTCCCATCTGGACGCTGCCAGTGAAGCACACGTGCGCAAGGCGCTCGATGAACTGATGATCGACAGGACGACCGTCATCATTGCTCATCGTCTATCGACCATCAGGTCCGCCGACGAAATCCTTGTGATGCGCGACGGTCGAATTGTCGAGAGGGGCAGACATCGCGATCTGATGGATCTGGGTGGCTTCTACGCCGATTTGATAGGTCATCAGGCGGCAGGCGTCGCAAAGAAGAAACCCGCAACCATGGCTGAAGCATAGCTTCCGTCCAGAGGGGCCGGTTGGGACGATCTGTCTCCCCAGCGTCTGGGACGTTCATTCATCCCACTTCCCGACAGATCGATTATCGTCGGAGGCGATAGAGCCAGAGAGGACTGGCTTGAGAAACGATGTTCGGTAATCGATCAAGCAGTAGGCGCCCAAAGTGGAGGCGGTTCCCATTGCAGTTGAAGGGAATCGAACCCGCGACAGCTAACTCATATGATGTTTTAGGGTTGCTCATCGCTGCTATCGGGGGCTGACGTTCCCACGTCTAAGACGTAAGAGAAATGATCAACAGCATCTCGCAAGGTTTCCGGCGCCGAAAATTGATCGAGAAGTGCTTTGCATCGCTCCAAAAAGGTTGGATATTGAGGTTTCAGCCGGACGTTTCTCAGGGTAGTATGAAGTTCAAGCGTCAGCAGAAGCATACAAACGCAGAATGCGTGCAACTTCCGCACATCATCCCACGGGACCGCCCCTTTGAGGTCAACACGCAGTATGGATGCTAGTGCAAACGCGTCGGCCTCAAATTCTTGGGCCATCGCCCGCTCAATTTCTAAATGCGTTGGGTTCGGACCGCACGGTTGATGATTCAAAGCGACGTGCCCAAACTCATGTAAGAGAACGAATACACCCATAACATGCATGACGTGAGCTGGCTTCGCCGCGGATACAATCCGGACCGATCCCATCGTCTGTGTGACAGCGGCTGCTAAAATAGGTGTTGGCGCGGTAATGTTTCCAGCAATGAAGAAGAGCGCGCTGAGCTTTTCCTTTAATGTGGCAAATCGTCGGCCATCGAGATCTTGGTAGACGCCGAAGGCGGCTCGAGCGATGGCGCCAAGGGCAAAAACGAGCCCAAAGGGCACCTTGACAAAGGCCCGGTTCGAACCCGCAAACCGACGGGTTGACGCGTGAAAGTGAAAGTCCGGGATTGTTACGACAGGGGTGGACTCCAGCAGTTCTCGATACTGTGGTGGGCAGAATCGCAGGGCGGGGCGTCGATATGGCAAGATGAACGGATTGTGCAATATAGACTTAATATCAAACAGCTCGAACAACTCAGGAGCCTCAGCCCGAAGACCATCCTTACTTGCGGTTCGAGACAGTTCTAAAAATGCCTTGTCTGATTTGCCTATCTTGCCGGCAATTGCTTTCAGTTCCGCGCGCTCACTGCCACTCAGCTGACTATCGAGCTCCTTCTCGTATCGCCTTGAGCCCCACCGAAGCCAAAGGAGATAAAGCCTTAGTACTAACTTCTTCGGCCACATCGCATGATATCCCTAGTCGAGAGTCATCTTGCTGCTGCGGGTTACTATGAATTTGTAGTCATCAACCGGCAAGCCTATATCACGATGCTGAACGTGTTCACTTTTGCCGGAATGCCACGGACACAGAAAGTAGACTTGTCGAAACTCCCTTTTCCGCGTTAGTTGTAAATCCCGGGCGGGAGATACTTCAAATTGGGAAAGCCTCTATTTATCGGAATTGCCGTTCATAGGCCGCGCACTATGCCAACCCTTCCAGGGGTTTTGGAGGCGATCGATGAGATTTGCGCCTGGGCGACGCAGCGGAATTACGATGTCATCCAGATAGACGACAGGAACGCTCCCGTTACCGTCAATCGTATTCGGGAACACCTGACGCCGATCCTCGAGGACGAA
This sequence comes from Neorhizobium puerariae, assembly GCF_042429745.1. NCBI lineage: Bacteria > Pseudomonadati > Pseudomonadota > Alphaproteobacteria > Hyphomicrobiales > Rhizobiaceae > Neorhizobium > Neorhizobium puerariae. The sequence continues at coordinate 45,977 of NZ_JBHMAA010000021.1, forward strand.
CCAGATCCGTCACTTCTGCTGGACCGCGATCGTATAGTGGTCTACTTCTGCGGGCATGGTATTGCGGCATGGCCTGATCAGTACTGGATATTGTCGCCTGGCCCAAACCAATCTCGTGATCGGATAAGTGCGAATGGGCTCCGTGACGTATTGGCCAGTTACGATCCTCTGCAGATTGCTGTCATAAGTGACGCATGTCGATCAGCTGCGGCGCTTTCGGGAACGGGAGACCCAGTACTAGACCGGCTTGAGGGGAGCTCCCGCAACCCGCAAAAAGATATTTTCTATTCCTGCCGAGAAGGAACAAGCTCCTTTGCAATGCCGGCGACAGCTAGCGAGCCGGCATATCTGATTTTCTCGTCCGTTTTGATGAAGGCGCTTTCCGCTCCGGATGGCCTGAATATCGATCCCTTGCTAGCGCAGCTAAACCGACAGGTAGTAACGAGCCAAAGTTTGTCCGACTATCTCGAGAGCAACGTACCTGCGGCAGCCTTGGGAGTTGATCGACAACAGGCACCCCAGTGCGACCCGGGGTTTCGGCCACTTAATCACATCTACGAAGAGTTCAAATCTCCCGACGCTCTTCATGACATTCCGGATGTTGATGATCCAACCTCGAGCGACAGCAGTGGCGATCTTTCTCTTTTTGAGTTCGACCTTGATGACGCTTCTGACTTCAGTGAAGATGCATTCGATCGAGATGGGGATGCCGAGCAACATTCTGGGCGCTCAGTTCTCAACAACATGGTCGCCTACCTCCGAAGGCAATACCGGTTGAAGGAAGAGGATCGCATCTCGCGAGGGCAGGCAAAGCGGTTTGAGCTGTCTCGATCGGAATGGCGCGCGCCATTAGTGAGGCTCGTTGCAGAGCAGCTCAGCGAAGCGAACCCCAACAATCCATCAATTGCGATTCTCGGAAGCAGGCGGCCGAACATTCTCCTTCCAGGTCGCCGGAAGGCTGTAGTCCGCGACCAGTTGAATACGGAGGTCCGTGGCTCGCGGGTTGATTTTTTCAAACTTGAAGACGTGAACCGTCGGTCGAGCGAAACCGCCTGCCTGCGTTACGGCGACCGCTCGCTTAGCCTCATTCCGATCTTTGCTGATATGCACGTGGTGACATCTGTTCAGAATTTAGATGGCGACCAGGGGCTGGAATTCTTAAGCTGGATCCCCGTGTATGGTGACTTCGCTGACGACAAGCTGCTTCATTCCGCAGAGGCACTGAAAGGTCTCTCACACGGATATTTGCGATCCGCTGACGCCAAAAAATTGCCGGACAAATACGGTACGCAAAGCACCTTGACCCAATGATGGGTATCGTTGCTGCCTATCTCTACAATACCGTCGGCGACATCGATAACATCAGGCGCATGGCATACTATTACACGACCCACGGCCAGCCCATTCCGTTCGATATCGCTATGCTCGCGAAACTTGAACTGATCCGCTCAGACCATGGCTTCTCGGTAGAGGTCCCTGCGGTCCCAAGGGCTCTCGAACAGGATCGAGGTGGGCCGAACTTTACGCAAGTCGCAACTCACAAAGCAACCGGGAATGTTGCTGGTCTAGCGCCTATTCTCCGGATGGGATGGCCCTATCTCCGCGAGAGTCGCCACCCATTTCACGAAAGTTGCTGGAGATTCATCGACCATTTGGCGCCGTCGCCGGTGACCACGTTCACGGGTCGCTCCGCCGTTAAATACATCGCCGCTGCCTTCAGAGGAGATTGATCGTGAGACTGGTTTTTATTCATGGGATCAACAATCAATCGTATACGGTCGAAGACATCAAAGAGCGATGGTTTTCAGCCCTGGAAAAGGGCTGGCACGAACAGCAGCTCGCTCCAACAAGGAAGTTCACCGTTGACACCGCTTATTATGCGGACATCCTCGCGCAAGCCAGCGACGGAAAGAAGGCTCCCGTGGAAATGGGCGCCGGCGACGTAAGCTCGGGTTTAGCAATCGAATTTCTTAGGGCCTATGCCGACGACGCCGACGTTACCGAAGAGGAGCTTCAGGCCGCAGCAATTGCCGAGGGCATTCCCCCGGAGGCCGTGGCGCAGGGGGTGCCCCATGAGGGATGGGTGATTGCCTTCGCCAGAGTCTTGGAGAGGCTGCTTCCGACAAAAGGCAAATATGTTGCAAGGCTATTTTTAAGACAGGCAGCGATCTATATTAGCGATCCCGCGTTAGCCGCAAAAATCGAAAACACTGTAACGAAGCAAGTCTTCACCGGAAAGGAAGATCCGACCATTGTGATTGGCCACTCGCTTGGTTCTGTCGTCAGCTACCGGATGCTTGCTGGACAGGAACTTGCCAGCCGATCGTTTCCATTATTTGTGACAGTGGGATCTCCCTTAAGCGTGGACATGTTTCGGCCGATCCTGCCGAAACGCGGCCGGCTTCCGACGCCACCGATTGCGCGCTGGGTTAATGGTCGCAATAAGGAGGATTTTGTGACCATGGGTAAAGCGATCACCAGGAAATCCATCGGGTTCGAGGGGGTCGAAGACGTCACCGATATCATTGATAATGAAGACGACCGTCACGATATCTCTGCTTATCTTCGTAGCCCGATAATTAGCAGGGCAATTTTTGATGCGATTGAGGCTTGATCGTTACCAAACGAATTGAGCTACATCACTTCGTGACACCCTAAGGCTGTGATAAAACGCTTGCATGTCGGATTTTCCGACTTTATAGTCTCTTCATGTCCTAGTTCGCGACGGGAGCTCATTGTGTCGACGACGACCGCTACGCTTGGCAGTGTTACATTCCCTGCATCGTCAATCGAGGCGACATTGCGGGCTGATCTCGTCGACGCAATCAAGAACGAAGCGGGAATGAAGGGGATCGTGCTCCCATCATCGATCGCTGCTATTTCAAGTATGCCCGTTCCGGTAGACTCTCTGGTTGTGGTCTCGATTTTGTGCAACGTCGAACCTGCACTTGGCTTCCTGTTGCCGGACAAAGTCGTAAAGTCCGGCGGATATTCATCAGTCGATGAGGCCATACAGCTGCTGCTGCCGAAAATCGAAGATAGGTGGAAAAAACACAAAGGTATCAAGGTATGAAGAGTTCCGCGATGATTCACGACGATGATGATGTCGAGCGGAGACGTTTAGGTGAGCGACTTCGTGATTCTCGAAAATATCTCGGGTTGAAACAAGAAGAGGTGGCTCAATATCTGAAGATTCCAAGAACCGCTTTGACGGATATTGAGAATGGCCAGCGTAAGGTAGAGGCCATCGAACTGAGTCGTTTGGCGAAACTGTATCGCCAGCCTGTCGGCTATTTCACGGGCGAGGATAAGACCACGTCGGAGCTCCCCGTCGATGTTGCCCATTTGGCAAGGCGCGCTGCAGATCTTTCGACTCAAGATCGTGCCGAGCTTGGAAAATTTGCTGAATATCTGCGGTCGCGATCCCGAGCGAGTAGGTGACATTGAATGGTCGCGCAAAATTATGCAGGGGCAGTGCGAGCGGGCGCAATGGCGGCTGCACGGATCCATCGCGATATGACCCTCAAAGAGACGATCGAAGCACGTGGCGGGAATGTTGATGTGTTCAAAGCGATACATCAACTTGATGTCCCGCTTTTGCTTCGTCCGCTTAAGAGTCCGTCCGAGAATTCATTATGTTCGAGCAATCCTTCGAACGAGCGTCATGATGGATGCGGCGTAGAGGAAGGCTTCGGCTGATTTGATGGTTGCTTCGGGGTCTCTCCAGAGCCGCCGGTTT
>NZ_JBHMAA010000073.1:0-528 GCF_042429745.1 Neorhizobium puerariae
CCCGCGAAAGCGTCGCCTGGAACAGCGTACGGTCCCCCACAAACCGGATGAACTGCTTCGGCGCGCTCGCCCGCGACAAAGGCCAAAGCCGGGTACCCTTCCCACCCGCCATGATCACGGGAATGATCTTGCTCACGTCAATCTCTCCACTTCAACACCTCGTCCAAAACAGATGAAAACCTTCCCCGGCCAGCCGCCGGCTGTCCCATCCCGAAATCAAGCCCCATCAGGACCGGTTGGTGGACACCCCGAAGCCCCCGTTCGAAATCCCGATGCAAAGCCTCTTTCGCATCTCGTCCGGGCACCGGCCGGTCCAGAACCGACCGCACCGGAACCTGCGCAAGAGAATTCATGGCGCCCCATGCGCCCGTCTCACTGGACCTTGCCGATGCTCGTATAGTCGAACCCATGGGCATCGAGTTCAGGTTTTCTGTATACGTTTCTGAGGTCGACGAGGACGGGGCTTTTCATGACGGCCCTGAGGCGGTCGAGGTCGAGGGCTCGGAACTCGTTCCATTCGGTGACGAG
>NZ_JBHMAA010000033.1:0-120265 GCF_042429745.1 Neorhizobium puerariae
AAGCTCAAACAATTCCGACGTGTCGCCACACGATACGACAAGCTGCTCGCAAACTTCATGGGCTTCGTCAAAATCGCCGCTATCGCCATCTGGCTCAAATAGTTAATTCGTCGCTACGGCCTAGGTCCTGGTCGACCACCCGGTAGTCGACGGCGAGCGCAGGGCGTGGAACCTGCCCATCCTGCGGCTGCAGCGAGACCCTGCTGTCGGGATTGGGGATCTGCTCCGCGTGATAACGCAGCAGATAGCGCCCTTTCGGATTCATCAGCATGCGCCAGCGATCGAGCCGCCGTTCCAGAAGGTTTCGCAGCGAGAGAAGAACATCCGGAAGCAAGCGGCGATCGGCGTGGATATTCTGCCAATGCTGCTTCCGGCTGATGTTCTGCGAGCCTCGCGACGTCGGCGCCAGCCCGTTCGAAAGACGGCGATAGAGCCCGAAGGTTCTGAGGAACAGATAGATGGACGAGAGTGCGCCCGAACCGTGCACGGGATCGGCGACCGAGATCGGGTCCAGCCAGAATACGCAGTTGAGAAGCTTTTCCTGCGTTTGCACCGCCGGCTCGATCTGGAGCCTCCGGCGGAAGATATAACCCTGGCGGTCCATCTGGAACGCAAATTGCTTCGCCATTTCAGGCTTGTCGAATTCGAGTACGGCGATATAGCCGGTCAGATGCCCCTGATAGAAACGTCCGAGCGGGTCACTCGAACCCTCGGCAATGCGGGGATGGTCCCGCGGCAGGGAAAACAGCAGACGCGCATTCTCGAGCCCCCCGCCGGCCAGGACGAAAGCCCGCGCCGTCACCTCGATCTGCTTTGCCCCGTGATGTGCGACAAGAGCCTCGATCCGCTCCCCGGAAGGGTCGACCACGACGCGCCTAACCGTGCCGTTGAGAAAACGGATATGACGGGAAGCCTGCAGGCGTTCGGTGCATATGGGCCCGAGATCGGGATATCTGCTCCAGCGTTCCAGCGCCTGTGTCCCGATCGTGCCATCCGCAATGCCGATCTCGTCCAGTTGCACGTCTCCCGCATTGCAGTTGAGGAATGCCAGCGCCTCTGGATAGTGGCGGCGGAGCTCGTCGTGGGAGATCGGCCAGCCGGAAAAAGGCACATGGCCACGCTTGTCGAAATCGATGTCGTCGAACTCGACGCAGCGGCCACCCCAGAGAGCCGAAGCGCCGCCGATCCCCGGACGGGACATGGCCGGCGAAGAGGCATGATGGCCGTTCTTGAATTCGATATCGCCCGTAGCGCCGCCATCACCGCCAGTTTCACCGGTGCCCATTTCCAGGAGGGTGACGGTGAAACCCAGCTCCTCCAGCTTGAAAGCCAGCGCCAAACCGACAGGTCCGGCGCCTACGATACATATATCCGCTCGCGCCGATCCCGTGTCCCAATCCGCCGCTATCATGGCCGCCTTTCAGCAAAAGCCCCCGTGATGAGCAGATAGCGCAAATTCGCGGAAATGGAACCGCCTTATTCCGGCGAAGTTTATGGTAAATCTCGATTTTTTGTCGTTTTTTGATCAGTCGCCGATCCGGTCCGCAACGACGCGCCAGTTCACCAGCTTGTCCAATACGGCCCGGATATGCTCCGGCTTGCGGTTTTCATAGTCGAGATAATATGCATGCTCCCAGATATCGATGCCGAGATAGGCAGGACGCCCGACGGCTACCGGGTTGTTGGCGTCCTCGTAGCCGACCAGGGCGAGTTCGTTCCGGTCGTCGCGCGTCAGCCAGACCCAGCCCGTACCGAACACCTCGTCCGACACAGCCACGGCCTTGTCGACAAAACCGTCATAACCGCCGAACGCAGCGTCGATCATTCCGGCAAGGTCGCCGTCGGGCCTGGCCGGACCGCCGGGCGTGAACTGCTCCCAATAGGCGACATGGTTCCAGGCCTGGGCGGCATTGTTGAAAATCTTGGCATCGGCTTTGGAGCCCGCGGACGCCTTGACGATGCCGGCGAGATCCATGTCGGCATAACGGGTGCCGCCCGCAAGCTGGTTGAGCTTGTCGAAATAGGCCTTGTGATGCTTGCCGTAGTGAAGCGAGACGGTCCTCGCCGAAATGGCCGGAGCCAGGGCATCCTCCTTGAAAGGCAAGGCGGGCTGCGCCAACGGCAGCGCCGCCCGGGCGATGTTCGGCCTTGGGAAAACGGCTGCGGCAGCGGTCGCGGCACTGGCAGCCAGAACGGTACGTCGCGTCATGTTCATCGGAATGTCCTCGCAAAGAAATAGCCCGCGACATGCGAACCCGCAGAAGCCGCAAATGTTTCCTCGACGGGAAGCATTGCCGGCGCAGACCGGGTTTCACCGCGTCAGGGGATAGAGGAGCTGCCCGTCTTCCTCGCCGCGCGGGAACGCGCCCTCGCGGTTGCTTTTCTCCGATTGCCGGTAGCCGAGCGGGCTGATGCCGATATAGCGCTTGAACATGCGCGAGAAGTAATAGGCGTCGGAATAACCGGAAAGTTCCGCAGCGCGCTTGACGCTGCAGCCGCCGGCCATCAGCCCCATGGCTCTCTCCATCCGCTTGAATTCCTGGAATTTGTCCGGCGTCCAGCCGACCCGTTTGCGGAACTCGCGTTTGAAATAATCGGCGTTGTAGGGAGCCGCATTCAGTGCCCGCTCAACGATCCCCCCGTTCAACGGATCGGCGGCGATCTGGCTGGCCGCGACCATGATGGAAAACGAAAGCGCATCGGGATTGTTGACATTGCCGACCGACTGCTCCCGCCAGCCGACATGCGCCTGCTCGATGAACTCGATCAGCAGGAACATGAAAAGATGATGCTGCAGTAGAGTGGTCGAATAGGGCGGCGAGTTGTCGTGGTAGTACCGGGTCAGCGGCTCCATCATGTCCCAGCGGGCCAGCGTGACGGATCGTTTCAGGTTCATTTGGGAAATTAGGTCCAGCCGGCCGAAAAGATCGAGCGTGAAGTGCTGCGCGATCCCGGTATAGGGCTCCTTCGAGGTCGAATAGCCGACGAAATGCGTCTCCGCGGGCAGAAGCATTGCCCGGCCCGGTTCCATGCCTATCGTCTTCCCCTCCACCTCGTAGTTCGCCGATCCTGTCAGGCAGACGACGAGGTCATGCACGCTGTTCGACTTGTCGACACTCCAGGTATGCGCGTGCTGCATCCTTATGGTTGAACGCGTGAGCGTCAGGGCCACTGCGCCCATCGGAACGCCCGCCAGAACGCTACCTTCGATTTTGTCCATCCTTTTCCCCGAATTTGTCGATTTGATCTCCTGTAAGGCGTGAGAGTATCAGCACGGGAGCTGAGGCCTCAACACGCCGGAAGGCAAGAATGGGAGGAAATGGCGGTTCATCCGCGGAAACCTGAAACCATCAGGACGATTCCGCTTTTGAAAACGCCAACATTGCGATGCACAATAAGGGAAGTATCTCTTCGTTCGATATCGCTTATATCGGCGGCGGTTCGCTCAACTGGGCGACGAAGCTCATGGGCGACCTGGCTTTCGACGGAACGATCGCCGCGCATATCAGGCTTTTCGACCTCGATCAGGCCGCAGCCGAACGCAATGCCCGCATCGGCATGCGCTATGCCGGCCGGGCGGACCAGACGGAACGCCTGCGCTATACGGCCGAACCCAGCCTGAAGGCTGCGCTGACCGGCGCCGATTTCGTCATCATTTCGATCCTGCCCGGCAGCTTCGACGACATGGCGCACGATATCGCCATTCCGGAGCGTTACGGCATCCGCCAGTCGGTCGGCGACACGGTCGGCCCCGGCGGCTTCATTCGCGCCTTGCGCGCCATTCCGGAACTCGCCGAGATCGCGGCGGCTATCGGCACGTTCTGCCCGAAGGCCTATGTCTGCAACCTCACCAACCCGATGTCGGTGCTGACCGGCGCTCTCTACAAGGTCTTCCCGGAAATCCGGGCCTGGGGATCGTGCCACGAGGTCATCAAGATCCGCAAGCTTCTCGCCTTTCTAGCCAACCGTCGCCGCGGCGAAGTCGCGTTCGGCTACCGGGATGTGAAAGTCAACGTGCTCGGTATCAACCACTTCACCTTCGTGGATGCCGCTTCCGCCGGCGGCATGGACATGATGACCGAATACATGGCCTTCGCCCGCGAACATCACGCCGATGGCTGGCGCGAAAACCCGATCGACCCCGCCGACGAACATGTCCGCTATTTCGAGGACATGAACCGCGTGAAATTCGATCTTGCCTGCCGTTTCGGCGTGGCGGGTGCCGCCGGCGACCGGCACCTGGCGGAATTCGTGCCGCAGAGCTGGTACCTGGACGAAAACGAAAGGTGGAAATTCGGTCTGACGCCGGTTGAATACCGCATTCGGGAACGCACCGAGAAGCAGGCGGCCGCAGCGGCCCTCGATACCGGCGCGGCGCTGCCCCCGCCTGCCCCTTCCGAAGAGGCGATCGTCGAACAGATCAAGGCGCTGACGGGCGGGCCGGAGCATGTCGGCAATGTCAATCTGCCGAACATCGGCCAGATGCAGGGCCTGCCGCCCGGCGCCATCGTCGAAACGAATGCCCGCTTCAGCGGCCTCGGCATCCAGCCGGTCCATGCCGGACGACTGCCGGCAGCGCTGGAAGTGATCGTCCGGCCCCACGCGGAACGGCAGACGGCGCTGGTCGAAGCGGTACTTGCCCGTGACAGCGCGGCGCTGCTGCCGCTTTTCCTCTCCGATCCGCTGGTCTCGCCGATCGGCCTCGATCGCGCGGCGCAGATGTTCCGCGACATGGTGGCGGCGACCACTCACCGGCTGCCGGAAGCACTGGCCAGATTGGGGAAGGCGGCATGAGCGGAGACAGCCGGTTCCTGGGTCTCTTTTACCTGTCGCCCTACATCATCGGGCTGCTGATCTTCACGGCCCTGCCCTTCCTCGCGTCGCTCTATCTGAGCTTCACGAGCTACAACCTGATGGACGAGCCGGTTTTCACCGGCCTGGCAAACTATATCAAGCTCTTCACCAACGACCGCACCTTCCGCAAATCGCTCTGGGTGACGCTGGCCTACGTCTTCACCACGGTGCCGCTGAAGCTCGCCTTCGCGCTCTTCATGGCGGTGATCCTGAACTACAAGCTGAAGTTCATCAACGTGTTCAGGACGGCCTATTACGTGCCGTCCATCCTCGGTGGTTCGATCGCCATCGCCGTGCTCTGGCGCTACATCTTCGCCGATGTCGGCCTCGTCAACATGGGCTTGAACCTGCTCGGCTTCGAATCCGTCAACTGGTTCGGCGACCCGACGAACGCGCTCTTCACCATCACCCTGCTGCGGCTGTGGCAGTTCGGTTCCGCCATGGTCATATTCCTCGCCGCGCTCCAAAGCATCGACAGGACGCTTTACGAAGCGGCCTCGATCGACGGCGCAGGAAAATGGAAGAGCTTCGTCCACATCACCCTGCCGCTGATCACACCCGTCATCTTCTTCAACCTGATCATGCAAATGGTCCAGGCCTTCCAGGAATTCAACGGCCCCTATATCATCACCCAGGGCGGCCCGCTGAAATCCACCTATCTCCTGCCGATCTACATCTACGACGAAGCCTTCAAGCGCTTCGACATGGGCTATGCGTCCGCAATCGCCTGGGTCCTTTTCGTCATCATCATGGCGCTCACCCTCATCGCCTTCTGGTCGTCGCGCCACTGGGTCTACTACGCCGGCGACAAGAGGAGCTGACCTTGGCCGATCATATCCTCTCCCAAAACACCCCCGCTGCCCGAGACGTGGACCGCGTCCGCTCGAAGGAGATGCGCCGCCATCGGACCGGCGTTGCAATGCGCTACATCCTGCTTGCCGGTGTCGGCCTCCTGATGCTCTACCCGCTGATCTGGCTGATCGGCGCATCCTTCAAGACGAATTCGGAGATCTTCTCCAATCCGGGCTTCTGGCCCGAAAACCCGACGCTCGACGGCTACATCAAGGGATGGCGGACCTCGACGCCCTATTCGTTCGGCACTTTCTTCCTGAACACGCTCTGGATCGTTATCCCGAAGGTCATCGGCACGGCCATTTCCTGCACGGCGGTCGCCTATGGCTTCGCCCGGTTCGAATTCCCGTTCAAGAAATTGCTCTTCGCGTCGCTGATCGCGACCCTGCTCCTGCCCAACGTCGTCACCCGGATTCCGCAATACCTGCTCTTCCGCGATCTCGGCTGGCTGGACAGTTTCCTTCCGCTCTGGGTGCCCTCCGCCTTTGCGGGAGATGCCTTCTTCGTCTTCATGCTGGTGCAGTTCCTGCGGGCCATCCCGCGCGACATGGAGGAGGCGGCCCGCGTCGATGGCGCCACGACCTGGCAGACGCTGATCTTCATCGTCGTGCCGCTGCTGATGCCGGCGCTGATCTCCGTCTGCCTCTTCCAGTTCATGTGGACGATGAACGATTTCCTCGGCCCGCTGATCTACATCTCGTCGGTCGACAAGTACCCCGTCTCGCTGGCGTTGAAACTCTCCATCGACACGACCGAGGCATTCGAGTGGAACCGCGTGCTGGCCATGTCCGTGCTCGCGCTGACCCCGGCGCTCGCGGTCTTCTTCCTCGCCCAGAAATATTTCATCGACGGCATCTCGTCCGGCGGCATCAAGGGATAATCGTCATGGCCCGTCTCCAATTGAGAAACCTGGAAAAGGACTACGGTTCGTTCCGCGCGGTGCACGGCATCAACCTCGATGTCGAGGACGGCGAGTTCATGGTGCTTGTCGGCCCCTCCGGCTGCGCCAAATCGACCACCTTGCGCATGATCGCCGGCCTCGAACGGGTCACCGGCGGCGAGATCCGCATCGGCGGTGAGCTGGTCAACGACAAGTCGCCGGGTGACCGGGGCATTTCCATGGTCTTCCAGAACTATGCGCTCTATCCGCATATGAAGGTGCGCAAGAACCTTTCCTTCAGCATGCGGCTCAAGCGTCGCTCGTCCGAGGAAATCGACAGGGCGACGGGCCATGTCTCCGGCATGCTCGAAATCGAGCCGCTGCTGGACCGCCTGCCGAAGCAGCTTTCCGGCGGCCAGGCCCAGCGTGTGGCGGTCGGCCGCGCGCTGATCAAGAAACCGCAGGTCTTCCTGTTCGACGAACCGCTGTCGAACCTCGATGCGAAACTGCGCGCCTCCATGCGCGTGCGCATCACCGACCTGCACAAGCGGCTGAAGGCCGAGGACCAGCAGGCGACAGTCATCTACGTGACCCACGATCAGACGGAAGCCATGACCATGGGCGACCGCATCTGCGTCATGAAGGACGGCCATATCATGCAGGTGGCCGACCCGGTGACGCTTTACAGCCGCCCCGCCAACACCTTCGTCGCCGGATTCATCGGCAGCCCGGAAATGAACTTTCTTGACGGCGAACTCGAAGGAACTGGCGCTGTCCGGGCTGCGGGCCAGACGATTGCGCTTGGCGACGATTTCGGCCGCCGGCTTTCGGCCGGCCGCAACGGCGAGGTCACGCTCGGCATCCGGCCGCAGCACTTGCGTATCACGGCCGCACAAACGCCCGGCACGCTCAAGGGCAAGCTCAACCACATCGAGTTCATGGGCCACGAAGTCTACCTCTACGTCGATATCGGCCCGAAGCGGCTGATCGCCGTCGTGCCGTCCAGCACCTACGACCGCAGCGCGTTGCGCGACGACTGGGTCTGGCTGAGCCCCGACCCGAAAGGGGTCCACCTGTTCGACCGCAAGACGGGGGAAAACATCGGTCTGGCGATCTGAAAACTTCATCGTTCCAACTTGGGAGGAGCCAAAATGAGAACCATGATCATGACAGCGGCCTTGTTTGCCGCCACGAGCCTGTCGACCGCCTTCGCCGCTGACCTGCGCATGTCCTGGTGGGGCAGCGACGACCGCCACCTTGCAACGCAGGAAGCGCTGAAGATCTGCGGCGGCAAGTTCGGCCACAAGATCGCGCCGGAATTCACCGGCTGGACCGGGCATCAGGAAAAAGTCGCAACCCAGCTTGCCGGGGGGACCGAGGCTGACATTATGCAGATCAACTGGCCCTGGCTGCCGCTCTTCACGAAAAACGGCACCGGTTTTGCCGATCTCTACCAGTACAAGGATGTCATCGATCTCGGCCAGTGGACCAAATCCGACCTCGACAGCGGCACGGTCAAGGGCAAGCTGAACGGCATTCCCGTCTCCACCACGGGACGCGTCTTCATGTTCAACAAGACGACCTACGACAAGGCCGGCATACCGATCCCCAAAACCTGGGACGACCTGATCGCCGCGGCGCCGAAGATGAAGGAAAAGCTCGGCAAGGAATATTACCCCTTCGAAGGCGCGGCCCTCGATGCCCGGCTGGTGGTCATCCTGCGCACCACCCAGAAGACGGGCAAGGATCTGATCGATCCCGCAACCAACAAGGTTGCCTGGACGGAGGACGAGCTGATCGAGGGCCTGCAGTTCTACAAGACGCTGGTCGACAAGGGCGTCATCGAAGCCTGGAAACAGGTGGCCGCCGCCGGCAACACGCCGCTGCATGAAAACCCGAAATGGGCGAAGGGCCAGATTGCCGGCACCTACCAGTGGGACAGCACCTATGGCAAGATTTCCACGCCTATGGAAAAGGGACAGGAACTCGTCCCGGTCAAGCTTCTGACGATCGACGGCGCAAAGACGGACGGCGTCTACCGCAAGCCTTCCATGCTGTTCGCCATATCGAAGAACAGCAAGGACCCAAAAGCGGCCGCCCAGATCGTCAATTGCCTGCTCAACGATCCGGAAGCGGTGAAGGTTCTGGGCGCCACGCGCGGCATCCCCTCCAGCAAGGCTGCGCTCGACGTGCTGACCAAGGAGGGCAAGGTCAAGCCGGTCCAGCTGGAGGCCTACAAGCAGGTCATGACCCCGACGAGCCCCGGCGTCTCGCCACTGAATGAGCACCCGCGCGTCACCGAGGTCTTCGATACCAATTTCGAGGCCTTCGCCTACGGTCAGCAATCCGCCGGGGATAGTGCGGCGGAGATCGTCGCCGGCATCAACGAAGCGTTGACGGGGATCTGAACGCCGTGCCGATCGCCGCCATCGAACTCCTGACCGCCGGATCGCGCAGCGCCACCTTCAGCGTCGATGCCGACAGGTATCTGCATGACCGGGCCGATGCACTCGCCTGGCAGGTCCGGAAAGGCGATGGCGGCATCGTAACCGAGGGGATGACGTCGAAGGTCGTCTTCACGATTCACGGTCTCGAGCCGGGCTGCCCCTATCGCCTGGAAACAGGCGATGCCCGGCTCGGGTTTTGCACCGGCAAGGAAGCCGCTCTTCTGGATATTCGCGATTTCGGCGCCTCGCCGGATGCGGAAGACAATGCCAGGGCGATCCAGAGCGCAATCGAAGCCCTGCCCGCCGGCGGCACATTGTGGATACCCGCGGGGCGATGGCTTTCCGGCCCGGTTTTCCTCAAGAGCGACATGGCGTTGCTGATCGGAAAGGGTGCCGAGTTCGCTGCCGTTTCGGATCGCCGGGGTTTTCCGATCCTGCCGGCACGCCATCCGGACGGCAGGGTGCTGGGCACCTGGGAAGGCGTCGCGGAAGCCTGTTACGCCAGCCTGATCAACGCCATCGATTGCCGCAATCTCTCCATCGCGGGAGAAGGCATCGTCGACGGCGGCGGCGACCGGGGCGACTGGTGGTCGTGGCCGAAGGAAACACGCGACAACGCCCGCCGCGCCCGCACTCTTTTCCTGTCCGGATGCGAGGATGTGACGCTGACCGGCCTCACGATCCGCAACTCGCCATCCTGGACGGTCCATCCCGTTCTCTGCAGAGGGCTGCTTGCCGCGGACCTGACTATCCGGAACGCCCCGGATTCGCCGAATACGGACGGGTTCAACCCGGAAAGCAGTTCCGACATGCACCTTGCCGGCCTGCACATATCGGTCGGCGACGATTGCATCGCCCTGAAGGCCGGCAAGCGCAGTCCGGATGGCGGACCTGGCCGTCCCACGGAAGATGTCCGCATTTCCAACTGCCTGATGGAGCGCGGCCATGGTGCGATCGTCATCGGCAGCGAGATGAGTGGCGGCGTACACGACATTGCGATCAGCCACTGCCACTTCAAGGGCACGGACCGTGGACTGCGCATCAAGACCCGCAGGGGACGCGGCGGCACCGTATCGGACATCCGCATCGCCGATTGCCTGATGGAGGACGTGGCGACCCCCGTGGCAGTCAACTCCTTTTATTTCTGCGACGCCGACGGCCGCTCCGACTATGTCCAGTCCCGCTCACCGCACCCCGTTTCCGCCGAGACGCCGAACATCCGGTCCATCTCCGTCAGGAACGTTACCGTTTCCGGCGCCCGCACGGCCGCCGCCGTCTTCTACGGCCTGCCGGAAGCGGTGATCCGCGACATCGCCCTGGAGAACTATTCGGTTTCCTTCGCGCCGGACGCAGAACCCGAGGTTCCGGAAATGGCTTGCCTCCTGCCGCCGCTGCGCCACGCCGGGATCGTCGCGGAAAACGCCGTCTTCAGCCGCCTGGCGAAGCTTTCGCCCGCCTCCATCCATCCAGCCCAAGACTGAATTCCCATGCTTCACGACTACTTCGAGACCTATGTCCGCAACTATCGGTACTACAAGGGCGGCGCCTGGTGCTACGAAGACGGCTGTCTCTACCGGGGCCTGATCGCGCTTTACGAGGCGACCGGCGACACGTCCTGGATCGATCATCTCGTCCGGCTGGTGAGCGGCCAGATCGACGCCGAAGGCCGGCTGATCGGCTATGAGATGGAAGAATTCAATATCGACAACATCCTGCCGGGCCGGGCGCTGGTCTTTCTCCACGGCCTGACGGGCAAGACCGCCTGGCTCGACGCCGCCGCCGCCCTCGCGCGGCAGCTCGAAACCCATCCGCGCACCGGAAGCGACGTCTATTGGCACAAGCTGCGTTATCCGCACCAGATCTGGCTGGATGGCCTCTACATGGCCCTGCCCTTCCGGATGGAATATGCCCGTGCCATCTCCAGCCCGGACATGGTGGATGAAGTGCTCCGCCAGTTCTCGGCCGCTCTCGATCTGACCTACGACCGGGACGCGGACCTCTACCGTCACGGTTACGACGAAGCCCGCCAGCAGCCCTGGGCGGATGCAAGCAGTGGCCTTTCCCGGGCCCATTGGGGACGATCGATCGGCTGGCTCGCCATGGCCTTCGTCGATATCATCGAAAACCTGCCGCATGGGCCGGCACGGCTCGATCTTGCCGGCCGTTCCTCCGCGCTGGCCTCCCGCCTGCTCGATCTCCGGACGGCGGATCATCGCTGGCTTCAGGTCATCGACCGGCCGGATGAAAGCCGGAACTATCCCGAAAGCTCCGCTACCGCGATGTTTTCCTATTTCCTGCAAAAACTCGGACGCCTGGGCGGTCCGAATTCCTATGCCCAGGCGGGCCGGGCGGCTCTGCGATCCCTGGTCAGCGAAGAGTTGCGACCCGCCGCGGACGGCACCCTGAAGCTCCACAATATCTGCTGCGTGGCGGGTCTCGGCGGTTTCAACGGCCGGTATCGGGATGGGACGGTGGAATATTACCTCTCGGAGGAAATCCGCCCCGACGACATCAAGGGCGTCGGGCCGCTGATGATGGCCTATGCCGAAACGCTACTCGACAGACGGTCATCGGCTCCGCAATCCACGCACCCGCACGATGAAATACGGCTCGCAGCCGCCAAGCGATAGCCCCTCCCCGAAGCGGGATTATCAGGAGAGGTACTGGAATTCAAAAACGAGCCGATGGCATGGGAACAGCCGTTACCGCGAGCCGCGGTCCTGACTCTCGTTCATTCCGGCAGGGTCGTAATTCAGGCTCCAGTCCTTTTTAGGCCCTTTCTTCCCCGGCGGGGTGCGGTGTGCCGTCGCATCCTCCGACCCGGGGATGACGGTCGGCTTCGCGCTATGGACACCGCTGCTTTTTCTGTTTGCCTGCGATCTGGCGAACTGCCCCTTCGCATCGCTGCGCGGCCCCTTTTCCGAATGGCTTTCCTTCATTTCAATCTCCCTTGGCCTTGCCGGCATCGGAAAGCTTTTCGCGGGATGGGTCCCGGTTGTTTTCGCCACGGGCATCCCTGTCACGATCTGGATCATCCCTGGCCCGCAGATATCCGCGCGGCGAATTTTCCCGAGGCCCTTCCCAGCGGGGAGACTGATCGGTCGTGCCGGGTGTGCCATTCTTCGGTGATTTCATACCCATGGGAAATCCTCTCTTTGAAAGGAGTAACCAGGATAAACGCCGGGAGTTCCCGGCCGCACCGTCGGCGGCGCAACCGCCCGCGCGGCTCAGGCTGCGGTGACGATGAACTTTTCCTCAATATCGACGGCAGCCATGGGCCGGCCGACGAGGTAGCCTTGCAGCTGATCGCAACCGGAAAGCTTGAGAACCTTGGCTTGCGCGGGTGTTTCGACGCCTTCGGCCGTGACGGGAATATTCAGCGCATTGGCAAGGGAAATCGTCGCGGCGAGAACCTTCGCGCCCCGCTCGTTGTCGATCGCCATCACCAGCGAACGATCGATCTTCATGCGGTCGAAGCCGAATTCGCGCAACGCCCCGATGCTGGCATATCCGCAACCGAAATCGTCCAGGGCGAACTTGACGCCGATCGCCTTCAGGCTGGCGATCGAGCGCTTCGACTGCTCGGGACTGGACATCAGGACCCCTTCGGTAATTTCCAGCGTCAGCCGGGCGGGATCGAAGGATTTCGTGCTCAGAAGCGCCGTGACATCTGCGGCGAAGTTCGGATTCTTGAGCTGGACCGGCGAGACATTGACCGAAACGGCGATATCTCCCCACCGCCCGATATTGTCGATCGCCGCGGAAAGCACGCCCATGCCAAGGTCGTCGATCAAACCGGCCCGCTCGGCGATCGGGATGAAGACCTCCGGGCTGACGGGGCCTCTTTCCGTCGTCCAGCGGGCAAGCGCCTCGACCCCCTTCAGTTCTCCGGTGGCCGCGTCGACCAGCGGCTGATAGGCGAGGTGGATGTTTTCCGACGCGATCGCCAGCCGCAGTTCTTCCTCCAGGCGGCTCCGGTATTCGCGCTCCAGGTCAAGGTCCGCCTCATACCTGACGGCCTGCCCCCTTCCGTTCTCCTTTGCCCGATAGAGAGCCATGTCGGCCCGGCGGAGAAATTCGAGAGTGTCCGTGACGGCGGCCTCCGTCGTCACGAGACCGATGCTCACCCCGATCTCGATCGTTCTGCCGCCGATGGCGAAAGGCATCGCCAGGTTCTTCAATATCGATTCGGAAAGCGCGCCGTCCGCTCCCTTGCCAACCGCCACCGCGAATTCGTCGCCCCCAAGACGCGCAAACAGCGCGCCGGATGGAAGAAGTCCCTCGACCCGGGCTGCAACGAGCTTGATCAGCTCATCGCCGACAGCATGCCCCCAGGCATCGTTGACTTCCTTGAACCCGTCCAGATCGAGAAGATAGAGATCCATCTCCGCATCGCGGGCCAGCCGCTCCTCCAGCTTTTCAAGGAAGCCGGCACGGTTGAGAAGCGAACTGAGTGGATCGTGAATGGCCTTTTGATGAGCCCGCTGCGCTGACCGCTTGAAATCCCGGGCGGAGAGGACCCCGATCACGACGATGGCGATGAAGAAACCAACCAGGATGAGCGCCGCCGCAAACAGATAGGTGCGAACTTCCTGGTAGATTCTGGAGCCGGGGTCCCGGCTGGGCCATTCAAGAAAGGAAACGGCTCTTCCATCCATGCCTGGAAGCGGCGTGCTCAGGCGGGCGGAAGCCGGTGAGGAAACAAGCCTCAAATCTCCGAGATCGAAAGTCTCGTCGATTTCGGCCACCGCTTCGGCGGTCAGTATCTTGGCAAGAATAAGCGTGCTGAACGCCTGCGGGCTTGCAGGCTTTTCGTCATACGGTTGGATGGAGCCCGCTCCAAGCAGTGCCGTTTCGTCGGCGGCCGCGGCAAATGCCGAAACCGTATCCTGCCCCGCTTCGCCTGCCTTTGCCGCGAGCCCGAAAAGCGCTTCGCCGAAATAACCGACGGGATCGAATTCCTGCCCCTTCTTGTAGGCGCTGAGCACGGTGCGGTCCGGCGCAAGCACGACGGCGATGTCATAAAGAGGATAGTCCTCCGAAGTCTTTCCCCAGTTTTCGTAGGCCCAGTCCTTGCCTCCCTCGGACCCGATAGCCTTGTAGGCATCGTCCCAGACCGCATTGTCCCTGACGGTGGCCCGAAGGCGGCTCCGGAGCGCCTCCACCGCCGCGGCCGCCGCATGGGACGCGCGCGTATCGTCGATCGTGGTCGCCGCCTCGGTCATGTCCCTCACCGCGATGGTGACGAGGATTGCGAGAATAGAGCCCACCGCTATGAAGAATCCGGTTACGGCGGCGATGACGAAAAGGGCGGAGCGAGATGACCGGGGGCGTATACTCTGCATCTATGGGACCTGCATGATTCCGTACAGGACAGGCATGAACCTGCATCGGACCCATATTAGTCCACCTTAATCAAGGAACGATTAATCTGCCGGCCGGAAAGGCTTTTTTGCACAATTTCATGCGCTTCCAGCCCCATGCCGGACAGGACCGGAAGCGTGGCCGGCTTCGTCAGACGATACCGCCGCCACCTGCGGAAGAGGCTGGCCGCTCACGTGCAACTTTCCTGCGATAACCGCTGGCCCGATAGGTCGCGACAGGATCGATCGCACCACCGGCGCGCTGCCGGGCCGCCGCCAGAATCGGTTCGACATCGGTGCGATAGGCGCGCTTCAGCGTCTCCGACGCCATCAGCGCATCGTTCTCCTGCTGGTAGCCGTCGAGCGCGTTGCGATCGACCAGCAGCGCCTGCGCATAGGCGCGGCGGATTTCGTTGGCGCTCGAAATCAGGCTTTCGATCGGATCGGTCACGTTATGCGACTGGTCGATCATATGAGCGGGATGGAAGCCCGTCACGTCACGATGCTCCGCGTCGACCAGTTCGTTGAAGACGAGGAACAGACGGTACGGCTCGATCGCACCGGCATCCAGGTCGTCGTCGCCATATTTCGAGTCGTTGAAATGGAAGCCGCCGAGCTTGCCGAACTGGATCAGGCGCGCGACGATCATCTCGATATTGGTGTTCGGCGCATGATGGCCGAGATCGACGAGGCAGAAGGCCTTCGGCCCCAGCGTATTGGCGATCAGGTAGTTCGTGCCCCAGTCCTGCACCACCGTCGAATAGAAGGCCGGCTCGTACATCTTGTGTTCGGAAAAGAGCCGCCAGTCGTCCGGCAACGCCTTGTAGATCTCCGCCATGGCGACGAGATAACGTTCGAAGCTCCTGGTGAAGTGGCTCTGGCCCGGGAAATTCGAGCCGTCGCCGATCCACACGGTGAGCGCCTTCGAGCCGATCGCCCTGCCGATCTCGATGCATTCGAGATTGTGCTCGATGGCCTGCCGGCGCGTTGCGGCATCCGTATGGCTGAGCGAGCCGTATTTGTAGGAATGAGCCTGCCCCGGCGCATCGGAGAACGTGTTGGAATTCATGGCGTCGAAACCGAGGCCGAGAGCATCGCCCTTGGCCTTCAATTCCTTCACATCCGCCTTGTCCCATGGAATGTGCAGAGAAACCGTCGGGGTTGCCCGCGTCAGCTGGTGGATGACGGAACAATCGTCGAGCTTGTCGAAGATGCCGCGCGGCTCGCCCTGTCCCGGAAAGCGGGCAAAGCGCGTGCCGCCGGTGCCAACGCCCCAGGAGGGCACGGCGACGAAGAATTCAGCCACCTTTCCGGTCACCGCGTCGATATCGATCCCGCGGCGCGACAGGCTCTCGCCCAGCGCCTGGTAATCGGATTTGAGCGCCGATGCGCGTTTGTCGTTTTCGGCAGCGATCAGATCCGCCGCAATCTTCAGCTCTGTCATGACACTATCCTCCCTGCGCAATCCGGAACCGCGCCCGCCGCCGGCCTTGGGAGGACCGGAAGCGGGCGGGCAAGCCTTTAACGCGTAAAGCTCTGGGCGTTGCCGGCGTCCACATTGATGATGTTGCCGGTCGACTTCGCGGACGCATCGGACGCCAGGAAGTAGATCGCTTCGGCAATATCCTCGGGGAAGACGTTGAGCTTCAGCATGGAGCGCTTGCGATAGTGCTCCTCCAGTTCGCTCACCTCGATCCTGGAGGAGGCCGCACGCTGCTCACGCCACTCGCCGCTCCAGATCTTCGAGCCGCGCAGCACCGCATCCGGATTGACCGTGTTGACGCGGATGCCGGCCTCCGCGCCCTCCAGCGCCAGGCAGCGGGCGAGATGGATTTCGGCGGCCTTGGCGGTGCAATAGGCCGACGCGTTCGGCGAGGAGGCGAGCCCGTTCTTGGAGGCCACGAAAACGACATTGCCGCCGAGCTTCTGCCGCCGGAACAGCCTGAAGGCCTCACGCGAGACGAGGAAATAGCCGGTCGCCAGGATATCGATATTCTTGTTCCACATTGCGAGCGTGGTTTCCTCGACCGGTGCCGAGGAGGCGATACCGGCATTGGAGACGAGGATATCGACGCCGCCGAACTCCAGGCAGGCTTCGGCGAAGGCGATGACGACCGCTTCCTCCTTCGTGACGTCGAGAAGGACGCTGCGCACGGCATCCTTGCCGAAGGACTTTTCGAAATCGGCCTTGGTCGCCTCAAGAGCGCCGCCGTCGATGTCGGCGAGCACCACGCAGGCTCCCTCGCCCATCAACCGCGCGGCCGTCGCCCGGCCGATGCCGCCGGCGCCGCCGGTGACGAAGGCGACCTGACCGGCCAGGCTTTTCGGCTTCGGCATGCGCTGCAGCTTGGCTTCCTCGAGCAGCCAGTATTCGATGTCGAAAGCCTCCTGCTCCGGCAGGCCCTGGTATTCGGAAACGGTGGAGGCGCCGCGCATCACGTTGATGGCGTTGACATAGAATTCCCCGGCGATGCGGGCGGTCGCCTTGTCGCGCGCAAAGGACAGCATGCCGACGCCCGGCACCAGGAAGATGACCGGGTTCGGGTCGCGCATCTTCGGCGAGTTGTCGTGCTTGCAGGTCTCGTAATAACGGGTGTAGTCGGCGCGGTAGTCCTCAAGCGCCGCGTCGAGCGCGGCGATGACCGCATCGATATCGGGCTTGGCAGGGTCGAAATCGAGGATCAGCGGACGAATCTTGGTGCGCAGGAAGTGGTCCGGACAACTGGTGCCGAGCGCGCCGAGCGGCTTCAGGTTCTTCGAGTTGATGAATTCCAGCACCGCATCCTGATCGTCGAAATGACCGAGCTTGCGTTCGGCCTTGCCGATGCGTCCGCGGATTTCCGGCATCAGCTTTGCGGCGATCGCCCGGCGCTCCGCGGCCGGCAGGCTTTTCACCGCGGCGCCGCCGAAGATCGCCTTGCCCTCGGTCGCTCCCGCGAACCAGTCGATCGCCTTGTTGATGATCTCCAGCGTCAGTTCGTAACACGCTTTCGCATCGTTCGCCCAGGTGAACAGGCCATGGCTTTCCAGCACGACGCCCTTGGCGCCCGGATTGGCCTTCACGAACGCTTCGAGGTCGAGCCCGAGCTGGAAGCCCGGCCGCCGCCACGGCAGCCAGCCGATTTCGTCGCCGAAGATCTGCTTCGTCAGTTCCTTCGAATTCTTCGAGGCGGCGATCGCGATGATCGCATCCGGATGCATGTGGTCCACATGCGTATAGGGCACGAAACCGTGCAGCGGCGTATCGATCGAGGCCGCGCGCGGGTTCAGGTTGAAGGTGCAATGCGGCAGGAAGCCGACCATGCGGTCTTCGTCCTCGATGCCTTTGTAGAGGCCCTTCAGCGCTTCCAGCTTGTCCAGATAAAGGGTGGCGAAGCCGTCGAGCCTGATCGTGCCGACATCGCCGCCGGAGCCCTTCACCCACATGACGCGGACCTTTCCGCCCGTGAGCGGGTCCGTCTCCAGCACCTTGGCCGAGGTATTGCCGCCACCATAATTGGTAATGCGCTTGTCGGCACCGAGAAGGTTCGAACGGTAGAGCAGCTTGCCCGGCTCATCGAGCTTGGCAGCATGAGAATCGTCCCAGCGGTTTTCGAGAAGGCGGGGTTGGCCCGACATCGCTTTCCTCCCAAGGTGTTTTGGCTCACGGCGACAGGACGACGTCGTCTCCCATCCCGGTTGGGTATCGCGCATTGCCACGTCACCTGTCAATCAAAAACGATCACAAACTTTCATTGTGCAGCGCAATATATGCAAATTTGATCGTTTATGATTGACAACGTAAATTTTCCAGCAATAGTTGATTGCCTAGGAGGACCCCATGCACGAACGTGAACGCCATCGCATCATTTTGAGCGCTATCCAGGAAAAGCCCGTCATCACGGTGCAGGATATCGCCGAACTGACCGAGGCTTCGGAGGCGACGATCCGGCGCGACATCGCTGCGCTGCATGTGCAGGGCAAGCTCCGGCGCGTGCGCGGTGGCGCCGAAGCCGTTCATCCTCCCCAGATCGGCCAGCTCGCCGCCCGTTCGTTCCGGGTGTCGGAATCGGTCAATATCGACAAGAAGCGCGCGATCGCACGCCGCGCCGTCGAACTTTGCGAAGAAGGCGACTCCGTCATCATCAACGGCGGCACGACGACCTTCCAGATGGTGCACTTCATGTCGGCGCGCCGCCTGCAGGTGATGACGAATTCCTTCGCGATCGCCGAGCATCTGGTCAAGCATTCGAAGAGCACGGTGACGGTGCCGGGCGGCGCGATCTATCGCGAACAGAGCCTCATCCTGTCCCCTTTCGAAAACGACGCGATCCGTAATTTCTACGCGCGGCGGATGTTCATCGGCGCGCAGGGCGTCGGCCCGCTCGGCGTGATGGAGGCCGACGCGCTGGTCATCCAGAGCGAACAGAAGCTGATGCAGCAGGCCGAGGAACTGATCGTGATGGTGGATTCGTCGAAATTCCATCGCCGTTCGAGCCTTATCCTGTGCCCGCTGGAACGGGTGACGACCATCATCACCGACGACGGGATTTCCGAAGATGCCGCGCGGATGATCGAGGACGCGGGTGTCAGGCTGATCATCACCGGGACCGCCACCATGGAGCCCGTCAAGGAGGATTCCCCGTCGGCTGCGTGAGCGCACCGCCGGGAAGCGAATGAACCGTGTTCAACTGGGAGGACTGACCATGAAACTTGCAAGGAAACTCGCCATCGGCGTGGCGCTCGCCTTCGCAGCGATGACGACCGCGGCAAATGCCGCGGACATCAAGATCGCGCTCGTCGTGAAATCGCTCGGCAACGGCTTCTTCGAGGCGGCCAACAAGGGCGCTCAGGAAGCAGCCAAGGAACTCGGCGGCGTCGAGGTCATCTATACCGGCCCGACATCCACGACGGCCGAAGGCCAGATCGAGGTGATCAATTCGCTGATCGCACAGGGCGTGAACGCGATCGCCATCTCCGCCAACGACCCGGATGCCGTCGTCCCGGCCCTGAAGAAGGCGGCCCAGCGTGGCATCAAGGTCATCTCCTGGGATTCCGGCGTGGCCAAGGAAGGCCGCATCATGCACCTGAACCCATCGTCCAACGAGCTGATCGGCAAGATGTGCCTGACGCTCGCCAAGGACCATCTGGAAGGCGGCAAGGGCGATTTCGCCATCCTTTCGGCCACCACCACCTCGACCAACCAGAACACCTGGATCGCCGAGATGAAGAAGCAGCTCAAGGATTTCCCGGGCCTCAACCTCGTCACCACCGTCTATGGCGACGATCTCGCCGACAAATCCTATCGCGAGGCCCAGGGGCTCCTGACCTCGCAGCCGAACGTCAAGGTCATCGTCGCCCCGACGACGGTCGGCGTGCTCGCCGCCTCGCAGGCCGTCAAGGATGCCGGCAAGATCGGCAAGGTCTACGTGACCGGCCTCGGCCTGCCTTCCGAAATGGCGGGCGCGATCAAGTCCGGCGCGACGAAGGAATTCGCCATCTGGAACCCGATCGACCTCGGCTACTCCGCGACGCAGATCGCCTATCACATCGTCAAGGGCGACACGGACGCCAAGCCCGGCTCGGAGATCAAGGCCGGCCGCATGGGCACGATCAAGGTGGGCGACAACGGAGAGGCCGCGATGGCCGACCCCTTCGTCTATGACGCCAAGAACATCGACGAGTTCTCGAAGA
Source organism: Neorhizobium puerariae (assembly GCF_042429745.1). Lineage (NCBI taxonomy): Bacteria > Pseudomonadati > Pseudomonadota > Alphaproteobacteria > Hyphomicrobiales > Rhizobiaceae > Neorhizobium > Neorhizobium puerariae. The sequence goes on from NZ_JBHMAA010000033.1 coordinate 20,070, forward strand.
TTTTCTGACCCCATTCGGCGGCAGGCGCGTGCGGTTACCCCCCTCATCCGCCTGCCGGCACCTTCTCCCCACTGGGGAGAAGGGAAGTTGCCGCACCGTCGCGAACCCTCCTCTCCCCTCAGGGAGAGGGTGGCCGGGCGCAGCGGAGGCCGGGTGAGGAGGCCGCGCCCTCAAAGCCATCGGCTCACCCCTTAAACCAGACGTGAACTCAAAAACCCGTCGGAAAATGTCCTGATGAACGGCGCTACTCGACCCCACGACCGATCCCCTCACCCGGCACCGCTGGCCGAACCCGCGCCCCTTCTGGAAATGCGCGGCATCAGCCAGATCTTTCCGGGCGTGAAGGCGCTCGATGGCGTCAGCGTCAAGCTCTACCCGGGACAGGTGACCGCGCTGATCGGCGAAAACGGCGCGGGCAAGTCGACACTGGTCAAGATCCTGACCGGCATCTACCGCCCCAACGAGGGCGAGATCCTGATCGATGGCCGGCCGATCGCATTTCATGGCGCGCAGGCCGCGATCGATGCGGGCGTTACCGCCATCCATCAGGAAACCGTGCTCTTCGATGAGCTGACGGTCGGCGAGAACATCTTTCTCGGCCATGCGCCGCGCACCCGCTTCGGCACGATCGACTGGCGGCAGATCAACACCCGCTCGAAAGCGCTGATGCACCAGCTCGAAAGCGAGATCGACCCGACGATCCGGCTGCGCGATCTTTCGATCGCCCAGCGCCATCTCGTGGCGATCGCCCGCGCGCTGTCGGTCGAAGCCCGCATCGTCATCATGGATGAGCCGACCGCAGCCCTTTCCCGCAAGGAGATCGATGACCTTTTCCGCATCGTCGAGGGCCTCAAACGGCAGGGCAAGGCCATACTCTTCATCAGCCACAAGTTCGATGAGGTCTATGAGATCGCCGAAAATTTCGTCGTCTTCCGCGACGGCCGCGCCGTCGGTCATGGCAAGCTCAGAGATACCCCTCAGGACGAGATCGTCCGATTGATGGTCGGACGCGACGTCAAGGACGTCTTCCCCAAGGTCAAGGTCGAGATCGGCGCGCCGGTGCTCGCTGTCCAGGGTTACAGCCATCCGACGGAATTCCGCGACATTTCCTTCGAACTCCGTCGCGGAGAAATCCTCGGCATATACGGCCTGATCGGCGCCGGCCGCTCCGAACTCTGCCAATCGCTGTTCGGGATCACCCGCCCCTCCTCCGGCAGGCTGATGCTTGACGGCCGGCAGGTCGACATCCGTTCGTCGGGCGATGCGATCCGCGCCGGCATCGTCTATGTTCCCGAAGAGCGCGGGCGTCATGGTCTGGCGCTGCCCATGCCGATCTTTCAGAACATGTCGCTGCCGTCCCTGAAGAAGACGTCGCGCTCCGGTTTCCTGAAGGCCGCGAACGAACTGGCGCTTGCCCGCAAGTATGCGGAACGGCTGGACCTGCGCGCCGCGGCCCTTTCCGTGCCGGTCGGCACGCTCTCGGGCGGCAACCAGCAGAAAGTGGTGATCGGCAAATGGCTGGCGACCCAGCCGAAGGTGATCATCCTCGACGAGCCGACCAAAGGCATCGACATCGGCTCCAAGGCGGCCGTGCATGGCTTCATCAGCGAGCTCGCCGCCGAGGGCCTGTCGATCATCATGGTCTCCTCCGAACTGCCGGAAATCCTCGGCATGTCCGACCGGGTGATGGTGATGCGCGAAGGCCTGGCGGCCGGCATTTTCGAACGCGACAGCCTGAGCGCCGAAGTGCTGGTGCGCGCCGCGACCGGCAATCAGTGAGGAGAAGCCCATGAACCGTCTCCTGAAAAACCGCGAAATCCTGCTGGTCGCCATCATCGCGATCATGGTCGCCGCCTTTTCGACCCGGGCGCCGGGCTTTGCATCGCCGGGCAATCTCGCCAACATCTTCAACGACACCTCGATCCTGATCATCCTGGCGCTCGGCCAGATGACCGTGATCCTGACGAAATCCATCGATCTTTCGGTCGCCGCCAATCTCGCCTTCACCGGCATGGCGGTGGCCATGACCAATGCCGCCTATCCGGAGCTGCCGCTGGCGCTTCTGATCGTCATGGCCATCGGCATCGGTGCCTTTCTCGGCGCCATCAACGGTTTCCTCGTCTGGGCGCTGCAGATTCCGCCGATCGTGGTGACGCTCGGCACGCTCACCATCTATCGCGGCATGGCCTTCGTGCTGTCGGGCGGCGGCTGGGTCAACGCCCACCAGATGACGCCGTCCTTCCTCAACATCCCGCGCCTGGCCGTATTCGGCCTGCCGATCCTCTCGTGGATCGCGATCCTCGTCGTTTTCGGAGCCTGGTTCGTGCTGACGCGCCTGCCCTTCGGCCGCGCGGCCTATGCCTCCGGCGGCAACCCGACGGCGGCCGTTTACGCCGGCATCGATATCGGCTGGACGCGCTTCCTCGCCTTCGTTCTATCCGGGGCCCTGGCCGGCCTGTCCAGCTATCTCTGGGTATCGCGCTACGCAGTCGCCTATGTGGACATCGCCGCCGGTTTCGAACTCGACACGGTCGCCGCCTGCGTCATCGGCGGCATTTCGATCGCCGGCGGCATCGGCTCGGTCGCCGGCGCTGTCCTCGGCTCGCTCTTCCTCGGCGTCATCAAGAACGCCCTGCCGGTCATCGGCATCTCGCCCTTCGCGCAGATGGCGATCTCGGGCATCGTCATCGTGCTCGCCGTCGTCTTCAACGCCCGCGCCGAAAAGAAGGCCGGCCGCATCATCCTGCGCGACCGCGCAGCCCAGGACCGGAATATCGGGGAGGTCTCCGCATGAGCGATGTCGCAACCTCGAAACGGGTCATTCCCGACCGTCTCGGCACCCGGACCTCACGCATCCTGTCGAGTTGGGAAGTGCTGCTGTTCGGCGTGGCCGTGCTGATCTTCATCTTCAACTCCTTCGCCTCGCCCTATTTCCTGAACGCCTGGAACCTGTCCGACGCCACCTTCAATTTCACCGAGAAGGCGATGATCGCCTTTGCCATGGCGCTGCTCGTCATCGCCGGTGAGATCGACCTGTCCGTGGCGGCGATCATTGCGCTGGCGTCGACGGCGATGGGGGCCGCGGCCCAGGCCGGCATCGGCACGCCGGGCCTTGTGGCGATCGGCATCGGCGTCGGCCTCGCCTGCGGAGCCTTCAATGGCCTGCTCGTCTCCGCACTGCGCCTGCCCTCGATCGTCGTGACGATCGGCACGATGAGCCTCTTCCGCGGAATTTCCTATATCGTGCTCGGCGACCAGGCCTATGGCAAATACCCCGAAAGCTTCGCTTATTTCGGCCAGGGCTATGTCGCCTGGGTCTTCTCGTTCGAATTCGTGCTGTTCATCGTGCTGGCGATCGCCTTCGCGATCCTGCTGCACGCGACGAATTTCGGCCGTCAGATCTATGTGATTGGCAATAACGAGTTCGCTGCACGCTTTTCCGGCATTTCCGTGGAACGGGTGAAGTTCATCCTGTTCGTGCTGACCGGTCTCATGGCGGGCGTCGCTTCCGTCTGCCTCACCTCGCGGCTCGGCTCGACACGCCCGTCGATCGCGCAAGGATGGGAACTCGAAGTGGTGACCATGGTCGTGCTTGGCGGCGTCTCGATCCTCGGCGGCGCGGGAACGATCGCCGGCGTCGTCATCGCGGCCTTCGTCATGGGGCTCGTGACCTTCGGGCTCGGCCTCCTCAACGTCCCCGGCATCGTCATGTCGATCTTCGTCGGCCTGTTGCTGATCATCACCATTGCCGTGCCGATCGTCGCCCGCCGGATCAAGGAAATGAACCGATGACTTCAGAGAAACACGCCTTCAAGATGAAGCTCAATCCGGGCATGGAGGCCGAATACAGGAAGCGCCACGACGAAATCTGGCCGGATCTGGTCGAGCTGCTGCGCGCTGCCGGCGTCAGCGACTATTCCATCCATCTCGACCGCGAAACGAACACCCTGTTCGGCGTGCTGACCCGGCCGCGCAACCATGGCATGGCAAGCCTGCCGGACCATCCCGTCATGAAGAAATGGTGGGCGCATATGGCGGATATCATGGAAACCAATCCGGACAACTCACCGGTGGCGATCGATCTCGTGACGGTCTTTCATCTGCCATGAGCAAGCCACGGAAAATTGCCGTTCTCGACATCGGCAAGACCAATGCCAAGGTTGTCGTGCTCGATTGCACGACAGGTGCGGAAATCGCAGGGCGCCGCACGCCGAACCGTGTTCTCGCCGGCCCGCCCTACCCGCACTACGATATCGAGGCGCTGTGGTCCTTCGCTCTGGAAGCCCTGGCGGCCTTTGCCGCAGAACCCGGCTTCGATGCGATCTCGATCACCACCCATGGCGCTGCCGCGGCATTGCTGGGTGACGATAGCGGCCTGGCGCTGCCGGTGCTCGATTACGAACATCAATATCCCGCCGACACCCGAAAAGCCTATGCGGCGATCCGTCCGCCCTTTTCCGAGACCTTTTCGCCGGCCCTGTCCGGCGGCCTGAATGTCGGCGCGCAGCTGCATTACCAGAAGAGCGCATTTCCCGAGGAATTCGCCCGGGTACGAAACATCGTGACCTACCCGCAATACTGGGCCTTCCGGCTGACAGGCGTTGCGGCAAACGAGGTGACTTCGCTCGGCTGCCACACGGACCTCTGGAGACCACGCGACGGGACCTATTCATCTCTGGTCGACGCGCTCGGCATTCGCGGTCTGATGGCGCCGGTCCGTTCCGCCTTCGAAGCGCTCGGCCCCGTTCTGCCGGAAATCGCCGAAAGGATCGGCCTTGCGAAACCGGTGCCGGTCCATTGCGGCATCCACGATTCCAACGCATCGCTGCTGCCGCATCTGGTCGGGCGCGAGCCGCCGTTTGCGGTCGTCTCCACCGGCACATGGGTCGTCAATTTCGCCGTCGGCGGCGATCTCGACCATCTCGACCCGAAGCGCGATGCCCTCGCCAATGTGGATGCCTATGGCCGCGCCGTGCCGTCATCCCGCTTCATGGGCGGCCGGGAATTCGAGATACTGACGGCGGAACTCGGCAAGCCCGACCCGCGGGCGGCGCTCGCCGCCATGCCCGAAGTCATTGAAAAAGGCCTGATGCTGCTGCCGAACCTCGCGACGGGCTCCGGCCCCTTCCCCGGCCGGGAGCGGCAATGGATCAACGATGCCGGCGCCTCCGCAAACCAACGCTGGGCCGCCGCCTGTCTCTATCTTGCGCTGATGACCGATACCTGTCTCGGCCTCATAGGCGCGAGGGGACCGGTTCTGGTCGAAGGACCGTTCAGCGCCAATATCGCCTATCTGCAGGCGCTTGCCTCCTCGACCGGCCGCGAGATCATCGCTCTTCCCGGCTCGACGGGGACGAGCCAGGGCGCGGCGCTTCTGGCGGGAACGCCTTCATCCGCAGGCCACAGCTCCCATCGCCTGGAGGGCAGCCTTCCGGGCATGCCCGCCTATCGGGAAAGCTGGCGCCGGCAGCTTGAGTGATTCCGCGCCGGGTTTTCAGTCCAGAAGCAGGCGAAGCCGCGTCGCGAGTTCTCTGGCGGTATAGGGTTTCTTCAGCCAGCTTCCGGACTGGGCAAGCTCGCGCCCGGCGATCGCCGGCTCCGCATAACCCGATGTGAAAAGCACCTTGATGTCGGGCCTTGCCGCCCGCACCTTGTTGGCGAGTTCGTCGCCTGTCATGCCGCCGGGCATGACGACATCGGTGAAGAGAAGCGCGACATCATCGTTGCGGGCGAGCTGGTCGAGCGCTTCCGCACCATTCGCGGCCTCCACCACCTGGTATCCGAAATCCGTCAGGCGCGACACGGCGACACGGCGCACGCGCGGATCGTCCTCGACCACGAGGATCTTCTCGGTTCCACCGGGAATCGCCACTTTCGCAACGCTCTCCGGCCCCGCGGCAGGCCTCATCTCTTCCTTTTGCGCCGCCGGCAGGAAAATCCTGACGCTGGTCCCCTGCCCGAGCTCGCTGTAGAGCTGGATATTGCCGCCCGACTGCTTGGCAAAGCCGTAGACCATGGAAAGACCAAGCCCCGTGCCGGCCCCGACCCCCTTCGTGGTGAAGAAAGGTTCGAAAGCCTTTTCCCTCACGTCCGGCGTCATCCCTGTGCCCGTATCCGTCACGGAGATCAGAACGTAGTCGCCCGTGCGCACATGCGGATACATCTGGGCATAATCGACATCGAGCTTCACCCGGGAAATGTCGATCGTCAGCTTGCCGCCGCGCGGCATCGCGTCCCGGGCGTTGATGGCGAGGTTGAGAAGCGCGTTCTGAAGCTGTGAGCCGTCGACCAGCGCTTCGTTGGAAGCGCCGGTGACGACCGTGCGAAACTCGATCGTCTCGCCCAGCGTGCGCCGCAGAAGGTCCGAAAAGCCGGTGACCAGTTGCCCCACGTCAACAAGTTTGGGATTGAGCGGCTGGCGGCGTCCGAAGGCCAGCAGCTGGCCGGTCAGCTTGGCGCCGTCCTCGGCGGCATCCTGCGCCTCGCGCAGCAGCACGAGCAGTCTTTCGTCCACCAGCCTGTTCTCGATCATTTCGAGATTGCCGCTGATGACGGTCAGGAGATTGTTGAAATCATGCGCCAGACCGCCGGTGAGCTGGCCGATCGCCTCCATCTTCTGCGATTGCCGGAGCTCCTCCTCGATCTTGTGCCGGCTGGTCAGGTCCCGGATGAAGCCGGTGAAGATGCGCTTGCCGCTGGTGACGGTCTCGCCGACCGCAAGCTCCATCGGGAACAGTGTCCCGTCCTTGCGCTGACCGGTCACCACGCGCCCGTAACCGATGATGCGGCGTTCCCCGGTCGTCAGGTAGCGCGAGAGATAGCCGTCATGGGCTTCCCGATCCGGCGACGGCATCAGCATTTTGACGTTGTGGCCGCAAACCTCATCCGAGGAAAAGCCGAAAAGCCGCTCGGCGGCGGCGCTGAAGGATGTGATGATGCCTGTCTCGCTGATGACGACCATCGCCTCGGGCACGGTGTCGAGGATTGAGCGCAGATGCGCTTCCCGCACGGCGAGATCGTTCTGCACCCTCTTCATATCCGTGATGTCGTTGTTCGTCTGGATGACGATGGTCCGTTCGTCTTCCGGAGAGGGGTTGACGGCAACCCAACGGCTGGCAATGAAAATCCGATGGCCGTCCTTGTGCCGGTGAACGACTTCGCCTTCCCAGGAATGCTCGTCCTGGATCTGCCGCCGGATGGCCGCCAGCGGCTCGGGGAATTCCGTTCCGAGAAGCTCGTGGACGATGCGGCCCACGGCCTCCTCCCGCGACCAGCCGTAGAGGCTCTCGCACCCGGCGGTCCAGCGGCTGATGACGCCATCCAGCCCGTGGACGATGAGATTGGCATCGTCGAGAAGGCCGGTGACGGCATCGAGCTGGTTTTCGGCGTCGACGTCGGTATGCGTATTTTCGTTCATATTTCTTCCGTGGGCGGTACCGCTAATGGCGGCGCCGCTCACCATGAACGACGAAATCCCGCCGGCTGTCCTCATATTCATCGCCGTCCCCGGCGAGTTGCGCAAGCGTCGCAGGCTTGATGATCCGGAGCGAATGTCGGCCGGCCGGTGTCAGAACGCCCTTGCTGGTCAGCTTGGTGATCGTGCGGGAGACGGTTTCGATTGTTAGCCCCAGATAGTCGGCCATGTCCAGACGGGTCATCGGCAGATCGACGACGGGCTGAAGGGCGCCGACGGACATTGTCCGCCGCAAATACCCGAGAAGGAAGCTGCAAAGCCGTTCCTCGGCGTTCTTGCAGGACAGCAGGACCATCTGGTCCTGGGCTGCGGCCATTTCATCGCAGACATGGGCGAAGAGCTGCGGACGAAGCTCTTCGGAATCGGCGACGGCCATTTCGAAAGCCTTGCGTGTCAGGCGGCGAACCTTGGTGACGGTGATCGCCTCCGCACTGTAGAGGTAGTTGCTTCTCAGGGAAACTCCGACGATGTCACCCGCATGCAGGAAACCGGTGATGATGCGCCGGCCGTCGGAAATGATGCGGAAGATGCGAAGCGTGCCTTCAAGCACCTCGAAAACGTGCCTGGCCTCGTCGCCTTCGAAGAACAGCGGCTGGCCCGGCGCCAGGTGCTCCACCGGCTGCTTGGCGAAGAGCGAATGCAGGCAACCCTGCTCTTCACGTTCCGCGGCCCTTGCGATCTCGTATCCATGAATGCGATTGCTGGTGAGAAACATGACGCTGCCTCCGTCTTTCGTTGGATGCAGTTGACCGAATCCAGGTAACACGCGAATGCTAGTACTGTTAAACACGGTTCGATTTTGTAACAGACTGTAACAGACCGATGCCTCTGCTTTCATCAAGTCCCGCTCATATTCTGATAGTCGATGACGATCCCCGGATACGGCAAATGCTGACCCGTTATTTCGAGGGAGAAGGATATTCGGTGAGCACCGCTGCCGACGGCGCGGAAATGAAGAGCCAGCTCAGGCAGAAGGCGATCGACATCATCCTGCTCGACCTGTCCCTTCCCGGCGGGCAGGACGGCCTCGACCTCGCGCGCGAAATCCGCAGCCAGTCGGATGTGCCGATCATGATGCTGACCGGACGTGACGACGTTGTGGACCGGATCATCGGCATCGAGATCGGCGCGGACGACTATATCGCCAAGCCCTTTCATCTCCGCGAAGTGCACGCGCGGTTGAAGTCCATCCTCAGGCGCCGCCAGCCGAGCGCGCCAAAAGCGGAAGTGAACGAGGATCGTGTCATTCGTTTCGAGGGCTGGACCCTTAACCTGTCGAGGCGGCAGCTGCTGGCGTCCGACGGCAATGACATCGAGCTCACCACCGGCGAATTCGACATGCTGACGGCGTTTCTGCAGAATGCCGGACGGGTCCTGACGCGTGACTTCCTGATGGATTCCACGAGAGGGCGCCAGCTTGAGGCTTTCGACCGGACCATCGATGCCCAGATCGTGCGCCTGCGCAGGAAGATCGAAGCGGACGCTCGCAATCCGCAATTGATCAAGGCCGTGCGCGGAGTGGGTTACATCTTCACCGGAAAGATCGATGGATGAGCGTCATTCAGGTCGGCGCTCAGATCGCAGACCTGACCGTCATCCCACGGCTCCGACGCCTTGATGATCTCGAGGCTTTGCCAGTCCCTGGCATTCCATTTCCAGAAATGCATCTTCTCGCAGCCCGCCTCCAGCGCGCGATGCTTGATGGCCTCAAAGAGCCGTTTGGCCACGCCCTCCTCGTCCAGCAGGCTGACGGATGCAAAGATCGGTATCTCCAGCCGGCGTCCAAAGGCCAGATGCTCCCTGACGAACAGATGGCATATCCCCCGAAGATAGCCCCTGGCGTCGGCGACCGTCAGCCAGTCGTGACGCAACACAGCCGTCGCCGTCAGGGCCTCCCATGCCTCCAGCCCGAGGCCGGGCATGATTGCCTGAATGACCGCGAAAGCGCGGTAGATATCCGCAGCCCTAAGGGTGCCTGTTTCATAGCCCTCATCCATTTTGCCACCTCGCCAAGAGGCCGCGGACGATCTTTCGCGGCGCCAGCATGCTGAGGCCGGAAAGACTATGTCACCCGATTTTGGAGGCATTGACCGGAGTCAACATGGCCCGTCATCGCTGCAAAACCGGCGAGGCCGGCTTGATGCGCCATACTCCTGCCAATCGTACCGCGACTTGATCTTGGTCACTGACGGCGTCCGAAACAGGAATATCCTCCCTGTGATGGACAAGGAGGCTATCATGACGCTGACACTGAAATCGGGATTTCTTACGTCGTCCGGATACGAGGGACGCCTCATCATGAGCACGGGAGCCGGTGACCAGGTCGTCGTGGTCACCCATGATGCGCTTGCCGCCATCGCCGATCCTCCGCGGGTCGATGAATTCAGGCTGCAGGAATATATTGAAGCCTTCAGCCGGATCGCGAGCGACAAGTTCGACGGCGGCATATTCGATGCGACGGGCCATGTCTGCGTAACGGCCGATGACGTTCGCAAATGGCGCTCGTCTCCACCGCAGCTCCACTGAGGACGCTTCGACATGCATCAATGGAGCGGCCGGCCGGCGCGCATCGATCCGTTGCGCGCCTCCCTTGTTCGTTCCTTCCGGCATCGCGGGCAATCGGCCGCGTGTTCCTGCCCGCCGATCCCTCCCGAACGGATATAATCAGAAAGTCAGGTTCTTCTCGATTTCCTGAATCGGCAGGTTGACGAGATCCTTGGCATATTCCGCCACGACAAGGTGCTTGACCGACGCGGGCATCGCGTGGCGCAGGTCGGCAAGCGCCTTCGGGGGCGCGACGATGAACAGCTTGTGGATATCGTTTTCCGCGCAGATCGTCTCCAGCTTGTGGGCAACCATGGAGGAGAAGCGGTCCTCTTCCAGTTCGTGGAAATCGGTCTGGCCGAGACTGCTGCGATGGCTGCCGGTTGCCGTACGGCCGGGCCTGTCCGTGCCCTGCTCACGGGTGGGGGCATTGTTCGGCGCCTCGATCACCTGCTCGACCTCGAACATGAGCTTCAGGGCCGTGCCCGTGTTGCGCAGGAGAAGAGCCTTTCTTGCATCCGAAACCAGGACCCGGGCATTGTAGGGAATAACTTTGTTGTTCATCACATCATCCTTCTCATGACAGGGATCAGCATAAGTGCCTGGACGGCAAGCCGTTTGATCGGCGTCAATATTCGAGGTTCCCGGCTCCTTCCGCACCCGCGCCTCAGGGGGGACCGCGATTGCCGCGTCCCGCCGGGCGACATGCAGAGCCGTGACGACACCGACGGATACGGCCGATATGGAGCAGATATCGCCGTCATCCACCCCGGACGCATCCGCACTCGGCCGGATGGGCCATCGCGCCGCGGTGATGCCGTGCGCAAGGAATGGCGCGGCCTGTTTTACAATTTTGTGACCGAAATGAAAAACGGGCGGAAAACCCTGTAACCGGCCTGACATGGGATGCCTCTAAAGAGGCTCGCAAACGTGTTCCGCAAGGCTGCGGCCGTTTCAGGACCGGAGGCTGCGCCCGTGAAAATCATTCAGATCACCGACACGCATTTCAGCCCGGACAAGCCGCATTTCAACGGCAACTGGGCTCCGCTGCTCACCTGGATCGAGGATACCGGCGCCGACCTGATCGTTCACACCGGCGATCTCACCGTCGACGGCGCGGACAACGCCGAGGACATCGCCTTCAGCATGGACCTGATGCGAGAGGCATCGATCCCGATGCTCATCGTGCCCGGCAACCACGATGTCGGCCATCTGCCGGGCTCGGAGCAGCCCGTCAACGCCGAACGCCTCAAGCGCTGGCGTGACCTCGCCGGCGAGGACCGCTGGTTCGAAGATACCGGCGACTGGCGCTTCATCGGCCTGAATTCCCTGCTGCTCGGTCATGAGGACAAGGAGGAGGAAGCGCAATTCGAGTGGCTGCGGGAAACGCTCGAAAGCCGCAGGGGCCGCCGGATCGCGCTCTTTGCCCACAAGCCCCTCTTCGTCGACGATCCCCATGAGGGCGATACCGGTTACTGGAGCATCCGCCCGGCCCAGCGCAGGCGGCTCTACGATCTCATCGAAGCCCATGACGTGGCGCTTTTCGCGAGCGGCCACCTGCATTGGGCCTGGCAGGGCCGCTTCGAACGGATTTCGCTCGCCTGGGGACCGGCAGCCTCTTTCGTCATCGACAAGATGGAGCGCGAGATGCCCGGCGAAAGGCTTGTCGGCGCGACCCTCCATACATTCGGCGACGATGTCCTCAGCGAAATCGTCGCCGTACCGGGCATGACGGCGCATATCCTCGACGAGGTCGTGCACGAAGTCTATCCCCGCGCCGTCAAACAGAAGGAGCCGGCCGAATGAGCGCCCTTTCCCTTCGTGGCATCCACAAATCCTTCGCCGGCAACCCGATCCTCAAGGGCATCAGCCTCGATGCGGAGCCCGGTGAGTTCATCGCGCTCGTCGGCCCCTCCGGCTGCGGCAAGAGCACGCTGCTGCGCATCCTTGCCGGGCTCGAAACCGCCGATGGCGGCGAGATCGTCGTCGGCGACCGCGACCTGTCGCCCGTTCCGGCAGCGGACCGCAACATCGCCATGGTGTTCCAGTCCTACGCGCTCTATCCGCATCTCACGGCCGCGCAGAACATGGCCGTACCGCTCGTCATGCGCAAGCTGACGCGCGCCCAGCGCCTGCCGTTCGTCGGTCCGCTCCTGCCGGGCCGGCGGCAGGCCGTGGCGGCGATCAGGCGCGAAGTCCAGGACATGGCGGTCTCGCTGAAGATCGACCACCTGCTCGACCGCAAGCCCGGCCAGATGTCCGGCGGCCAGCGCCAGCGCGTCGCGCTCGGCCGCGCCATGGTCCGCCGGCCGGCGGTCTTCCTGATGGACGAGCCGCTGTCTAACCTCGACGCCAACCTGCGTGTTCACGCCCGCGGAGAGATCGTCGAACTGCATCGCCGCGCCGGCGTGCCGACGCTTTACGTCACGCATGACCAGGCCGAAGCGCTGTCGATGGCGGACCGGGTCGCGGTCATGATCGGCGGCTCGCTGCTGCAGCTTGCCTCGCCGCAGGTGATCTACGACGATCCCGCCCATGTCGAGGTTGCCCGCTTCATCGGCCAGCCGCGCATCAACCTCTTCCCGTCGCAGGTCGGCGCCGATGCCACCGTTGCGCTCGGCGGTCTCCACCTTCAATTGCGGGAAAAACTGGCTGCAGGAACACCCGTCACCATGGGCATCCGGCCGGAATTCGTCCATGTCAGCCGCAGCGGACAGCATGGCCTGCCCGGACGCATCGACCGCATCGAATTCCTCGGTTCCGAGATCATTCTCTACTGCCGCCTCGATGCGATCGGCGAAACCATGATCGCCAGGCTTGCCCCGGCCGAAGGCGCCGGTCTTGCCTCGGGCATGCCGGTGCGCCTCGATTTCCCGGCCGAACGGCTTTTCGCCTTTGCCGCCGATGGCCATCGCCTCGCGTCCACGCCCGTGAGCTCCGATGCGGTGCTGGAGACGGCCCATGGCTGAGATCGCTGAGGCAGCCGCGCTTCGCGCTCCCATTGTTTCTTCGTCGGCTCATGCGGCGGCCGCCGGCAGGCACGAGAGCCGGACCGCCTGGCTCCTTTCACTGCCGGCGATCACCCTGCTCTTCGTGTTCATCCTTCTGCCGGTCGCAGCCGTGATCACGCTCGGCTTCACCGATTACGAACTCGGCTATTCGGGTTTCCGTTTCGTCGGTTTCGACAACTACGCCGACCTGTTCGCCAGCCGCACCTTCCGCCGTTCGCTGTGGAACACCGCCGTCTACACCGGGATTGTCGCGCCGGTCTCGATCTTCATGGCGCTCGGCCTTGCCATGCTGATCGAAAGCGAGGGCATCGGCCGGTCCTTCTTCCGCACCGCCTATTTCCTGCCGGTCGCTTCGCTGCTCGTCGCCATGGCGACAGTCTGGCAGTACCTGTTCCATCCAACGATCGGCCCGGTCAACGCCATGCTCGCGCTTGCCGGCATCAAGGGGCCGAACTGGCTCGGCGCCTCGGCCTATGTGCTCTACGGCCTGTCGATCATCGGCATCTGGCAGTCGGTCGGCTTCAATCTCGTGCTTTTCCTCGCCGGACTGACGGCCATCCCCCGCGAGCTTTATCAGGCCGCGCATGTGGATGGCGCACGTTCCGCATTCGACCGCTTCCGCCTGGTCACCTGGCCGATGCTCGGGCCGACGACGCTTTTCGTCACCACGATCAGCATCATCAACGCCGTGAAGGTGTTCGAAACGGTCAAGACGCTGACGGAAGGCGGTCCGAACAAGGCGTCCGAAGTGCTCCTCTTCACCATCTACCAGGAGGGCTTCGTCTATCTCAAGGTCGGATACGCCTCGGCGATGACGGTCGTCTTCCTCATCATCCTGGTCGTGCTGATGTTCCTGCAATACCGCATCCAGGACAGGCAGGTGCATTACACATGAGCACCCGCACCCTCACTCCCGGCCGCATCCTGCGCCTGTCGATCCTGAGCTTCGGCGCGCTGATCTTCCTTGCGCCCTACATCTTCATGATCTCGACCGCCGGCAAGGAGCAAAGCGAGATTTTCTCCTCGTCCCTGTCGCTGATCCCCCAGCAGTGGTCCTACGTTCAGAACTTCACCAAGGCGCTGACGCGCGTCTCCATGACGAGGCTGCTCCTGAACGGCGTCATCGTCTGCGGCCTGATCTTCCTCCTGCAGGTGCTGATCGCCATTCCCTGCGCCTATGCGATGGCGAAGCTGAAATTCCGGGCCGCGCGGGCGATGATGGTGCTTGTCATGCTCGGCCTGCTCGTGCCGATCCATGCGACGGCGCTGCCGATCTATGTCGCCTTCGACCGCATGGCGTTGCTGAACAGCTATTTCGCGCTCGTGGCTCCTTTCACCATCTCGGTCTTCGGCATCTTCCTGTTCCTGCAGTTCTTCCGCGCCATGCCGGACGACCTCATCCATGCCGCCCGTCTCGACGGCATGTCGGAACTCGGCATCATCGGCCGCGTCATCGTGCCGAATGCCTGGCCGGCGATCACCGCCTTCGCGATCTTCTCGGTCGTCGCTCACTGGAACGATCTCTACTGGCCGCTGATCGTCGTCTCGAACCAGGCCTATGCGACGCCGCCGCTCGGCCTCCTCTATTTCCGTGCCGCCGAGGCGGGGGACGATTACGGCGCCCTGATGGCCGCCACGCTCATCATCACCTTCCCCCTCGTCGCCGCCTTCCTGGCCGCGCAGAAGCGCTTTGTCGAGGGCATTACCATGACCGGTCTCAAGGGCTGACCGGCGCAACCAGGAGAACATGCGATGAAGCATATCACCAAGATCCTCGCCGCCGCGACGATTGCCATGACGGTGTCGCTTCCGGCCCATGCCGAAACGACATTGACCGTACATTATCCGATGCCCGGCTTCTTCAAGGACGTGATGGACACGATCTCGAAGAAGTTCATGGAAGAAAACCCGGACATCAAGATCCAGTTCGCCAATCCGTCGGCCACCTACGAAGAAGGCATCCAGCTCATCATGCGCCAGGCCGGCACGGCGGAAATGCCGGACCTGACCTTCATCGGCCTCAACCGCCTGCGCATGGTCAACGAGCGCGACATCCCGGTCGATCTCGGACCGTTCGTCGCCAAGGAAGGCAACATGGCCGAGAAGGGATTTTCGGACAACATCCTGCGTCTCGCCCAGGTGAAGGGCAAGCAGGTCGGCCTCGCCTTCGCGACCTCCAACCCGATCATGTATTATAATGCCGACTTGGTGAAGGCCGCCGGCGGCAACCCGGACAGCCCGCCGAAGACCTGGGACGAAGTCGTCGCGCTCGGCGCCAAGATCAAGGCTCTCGGCAACGGCGTCGAAGGCATCGACTTCCGCTGGCAGGGCGACGACTGGATGTTCTCGGCCCTTCTTTTCGGCGCGGGCGGCAAGATGCTGGCCGACGACGAGAAGTCCGTCGCCTTCAACGGCCCGGAGGGACAGAAGGCGATCGAAGTGCTCGATCGGCTGGTCAAGGAAGGTGGCCTGCCGGTCTTCACCGCCCAGGCCGGCGAACAGGCCTTCTTCGCAGGCAAGGTCGGCATCGAATTCAAGACCACCGGCGCGCTGCGCAACACCATCAAGAATGTCGGTGACAAGTTCGACCTGCGCACCGCCCAGATACCGCTGATCGATCCGGTGAACGGCAAGCTGCCGACCGGCGGCAATGCGGTCGTCATCCTGACCCGCAATGCCGAAAAGCAGGAAGCGGCCTGGAAATTCGCCAAGTTCGCCGCCGGCCCCTATGGTGCGTCCGTCGTCGTTCCCGGCACCGGTTATGTCCCGAACAACGAACTTGCCGCCAAGTCGCCGGAATATCTCGGCGATTTCTACAAGAAAAACCCGCTGTTCGTCGCCGGCCTCAGCCAGATGAACCGCATGGTTCCCTGGTATGCCTTCCCCGGCACCAACGGCGTGAAGGTGACGCAGGCAATCGTCGAGAACCTGTCCCGCGTCGTCGAACAGACTGCAACTCCCAAAGAGGCGCTCGAAGACGCGGCTTCGGAAGTCGAAAGCCTGCTGCCGCGCAGCTGAACCCCCATTTGACCAGGGCTCCGAGGGCCGCCGTTTCCAACCGGAGACGGCGGTTTTCATGTGCGATACATCAGATGGCGCGCACCGTGCCGCCGCGCCGGAGCATGTGAGCCACGCTCAGATGGCGGGCAGGAGCTGCGTTCTCCGCCATGTCGAGCAGCAGCGACGCCGCGGCCGCTCCCATGCTGGCATCCGGCATTTCGATCGTCGTCAGGGGCGGGTCCATAAGGCGACCGATCGCAATACCGTCGAAACCGGCCACCGAAACGTCCCCGGGCACGGAAAGCCCTTCCCGCCTCAGGGCGCCGATGACGCCAAGCGCCAGCAGATCGTTGGAGGCGATGATGGCGGTCGGCGAAAAAGCCGTCAGCGCGGCGCTGAGATCGAGCTGGTCGTACACGCCGACAAAAGGAATCTCCATGGCCCGGATCGGTGAAAGGCCGTGTCCGGCCATGGTCTCCCGGTAACCCTCGTAGCGATGCTGCGCGCGGTCGGAAGCCGCGAAATTGCCAGATACGAAAAGGATGCGGCGATGCCCGAGGTCGATGAGCATCTCGGTAAGCTCGCGCCCGGCGCCATGATTGTCGGCCGTCACGGCAGCGGGAAACAACGATGTCGGCATGTTGTTGAGAAGAACGGTCGGCGGCAGCGACGGAAGCAGCGCGGCGCTGCTGGCGGGATTGCAGACGGTCAGGATGAGGCCGGTAGGCTGGTCGTTCAGGAGCGACGCAACCGCATCCGCTTCGCGGGCCGGATCGTAATCCGACTGGGCGATGAGCACGCCATGCCCCGCGACCAGCATCCGGTTTTGGATGCTGGAAAGCGACGAGGCGAAGACCGGATTGGTGATGCTGGGGATCAGCACCCCGATCACCGGGCGCCTGCCCAGCTTGCCGCCCGCCGGCACGGCGGGACGATAACCGAGTTCGGCCGCCGCCCGCCGCACCTTGCGGACCATCAGATCGCTGACGGCCCCATTGCGATTGAGCGCCCGGCTGGCGGTCGCAAGCGAACATCCCGCTCTCAATGCCACCTGCTGCAACGTGGTCATGGAAAAGGATACCTTTCTCATCGCCGGACCGCTTCGGCCCGGTAGCAAGAGGTTTCTTCCTCTCCGCATGTAAAAGATTTATGTCAGCGCCGGCTGCGCGGCCTGAACGCCGCCGCCTCCCTCCAGGCGCCAGTCGAGCCATCCGCCCGAAGGGTAACTTCGCCCTCAGAAGCACCCAAATTAAGCAATTGCCTTTTCATCGCGTCCGGAATTTAGGCAACCAATCCTTCGCGCATTTAATCCATGTAATTAGTATATAGTCGGCTTCGGCGCATCGGGGGACAAGCACGATGAGCGGGGAGCCTGATTGTCACATCAGGAGCATTTTCACATGATATCTCAAGGTTTTCTGGGCGGTTTCGCAAGAACGGCGGTTGCCGCGGCCTTGCTCGCTACGGCTGCGCTCTCCGGCACTGCTCACGCTGGTCCCACGCTCGACAAGATCAATCAGCGGGGCAACATCAAGGTCGGCGTCGGGACGACGCCCGGTTTCTTTGCGCCCGACGGCAATGGCCGCTGGCAGGGTTTCTTCATCGACTACGGCCGCGCCCTTTCCATCGCCGTGTTCGGCAACCCGGACAAGGTCGAATTCACCAATTCCTCGCCGCAGCAGCGCCTGCCCGCCCTGCAGAGCGGTGAGTTCGACATCCTGCTTTCCGGCGTGACCGTGACCGTCACCCGCGCCCTCAAGCTCGGCTTCCACTTCGGCCCGACGATCTTCTACGACGGCCAGGGCATCCTGGTCCGCAAGGACCTCGGCGTTACCAAGGCGGCCGACCTGGACGGCGCCACGATCGGCGCCCAGAGCGGCACCACGGGCGAACTCAATGTGGCGGACTTCTTCCGCAGGACCGGCAAGACCTTCAAGCCCGTCACCATCGAGGACACCGGACAGTTCATCGCCGCGCTGGAATCCGGCCGCGTCGACGCCATCACGCAGGATTCCTCCGATCTGGTCGGCAAGCGCACCCAGCTCAAGAAGCCGGACGACTACATTCTCCTCCCCGAGCGCCTTTCGAAGGAACCGCTGGCCCCGGCCATCGCCGGCGGCGACGATCGCTGGCTGGAAATCGTCAGCTGGACGGTGAACGCCACCATCCAGGCGGAGGAATGGGGCATCACCTCCAGGAATGTCGACGAATTCCTGAAGTCGGAAGATCCGGCGATCCAGCGTTTCCTCGGCGTCGATCCGGCACTCGGCCAGGCGATCGGTCTCGATCCCAAATGGGCCTACAACATCATCAAGACAGTCGGCAATTACGGCGAGATCTTCGACCGCCACCTGAAGCCGCTCGGTTGGGAGCGCGGCTACAACCGCCTGTGGACCGATGGCGGCCTGCTCTATTCTCCGCCTTTCCGCTGAGAACGGCACGGGCCATCCCAGATGACCGCCACCGCAACGCCGGGCCCTCGCAGGCCCGGCATTTTCCGTCGTGTCGTGATGTGGTGGGGCGGCCGCCCCCTCGCCCAGCTCGCCGTCATCCTGCTCCTCGTCGCCCTGCTCGTTCTCCTTGCTGCGAATGTCGCTGCAACGATGAACCGCATCGGCATCGTGCCGGGCTTCGATTTTCTCTGGCGCTCGACCAGTTTCGAGATCGGCGAGAGTTCGATCTCCTTCACCGCCAGCGATCCCTACATCCGGGCGATCCTCGTGGGATTGATCAATACGCTGAAGATCTCTCTGTTCGGATGCGTGCTCGCCACCGTTCTCGGGGTGGCTGTCGGCGTCGCCGGCCTTTCCGGCAACCTGCTGCTGGCCTCCCTGGTGCGCTGCTATGTCGAGCTGATCCGCAACACCCCGCTTCTCCTCCAGCTCTTCTTCTGGATTTCGCTCGCAAAGGCCTTTCCCGCCCCGCGCCAGGCGGCGGCAATCCTCGGCTCGGTTTACCTGACCAATCGCGGCGTCTATCTGCCCGTCGTCTCGATCGACGGCGGTTCGGTCTTTGTCGTCCTCATCATCGCGGCCTATGCCGCAATGCTCCTTGCTCTGGCCGGGATGCGACGCCTCAATGCCCGGACGGCTGGCATCGCCTCCCTTTTGGCACTGGTCACCGCGGTAACGCTGTTTCAGGTGCAGGGCGCCACCCTCGTCTTCGACGTGCCGGCGCTTTCGGGCTTCAATATTCGCGGCGGTTACAACCTGACCCCCGAATTCGCCGCTCTTCTGACCGGCCTTGTCGTGAAATTCTCGGCCGCCATCGCCGAGATCGTGCGGGCGGGCATCCAGTCCGTGAACCGCGGCCAATGGGAAGCGGCGCGCGCGCTCGGGCTTCACGGCGGACAGATCATGCGCCTCATCGTCCTGCCGCAGGCATTGCGGGTCATCACTCCGATGACCACGTCGAGTTACCTGGACCTCACCAAGGATTCGAGCCTGGCGGTGGCGATCGGTTACCCGGACCTCGTCAGCATCGTCAACACGACTGCCAATACCACCGGCCAGTCGCTTGAAGCCCTGATGATCCTCATCGGGACGTATCTCGGCATCAACCTGTTCGTGTCGGCCCTCATGAACCAATACAACAAGCGGGTAGCACTGAAGGGAACGACGCGATGACGACAGGCTTTTCAGGCGCGACGAAACATTCCCGCCGGCGCCGGATCACCGGCCTGCGGAACGGATTGTTCGGAACGCTCCCGAACACGGTGATCACGCTTCTGACCGTGGCGACCCTGGCCTGGATCATACCGCCCTTCATCCGGTGGGCGATCCTTAACGCCACATGGAGCGGAACCGCCGCGGACTGCACCGCCCGTGACGGCGCCTGCTGGGCGTTCGTCGCAGCCAAGCTGCGTTTCATCTTCTTCGCGTTCTATCCGCCGGATCTTCAGTGGCGCGCAGGCCTGGTCATCCTGATCCTGGCAACATTGCTGGTCGCCAGCGCGCTCCCCCGCTTCTGGCGGAAGGAGCTGCTGATCGCCTGGCCGATTGCGGTCGCCGCCTGCTGGCTGCTGCTCGGAGGAGGCTTCTCCTCGTCCCCGGTCCCATCGAACCAATGGGGCGGCCTGCCGGTTACGCTTTTCGTCTGGGCCGTCTGCTTTGCGGCGGCCACGCCGATCGCGATCCTCCTCGCGCTTGCCCGCCGCTCCGGGCTTGGAGGGTTTCGCACCCTCTCCGTCATCTATATCGAGGTGATGCGCGGCACGCCCATGGTGGCCATCCTCTATGTGGCCATGCTCATCCTGCCGATGGCGCTTCCGGACGGACAACTCTTCGACAAGATGATCCGGGCGATGATCATGATCACGCTTTTCTGGGCCGCCTATGTGGCCGAGGTCATCCGGGCCGGCCTCCAGGCCATTCCGAACGGCCAGCAGGAGGCGGCCACGGCGCTCGGCATCGGTTACTGGCGAACCATGCAGCTCGTCATCCTGCCGCAGGCCCTGAGGATCGTCATTCCCGGCCTGGTCAACCTCGCGATCGGCTTCCTGCTGGCGACATCGCTCCTGGCGGTCATCGGCATCTTCGACCTGCTCAATGCCGCACGCGCCTCGGCGACCGATCCCAGCTGGCTGGGCTTCTACAACGAAGCCTATCTCGTCGTTGCGCTCGTCTATTTCGTCATATGCTTCGGCGCGTCCCGATACAGCCTTTGGCTGGAGCGACGCCTCCGCGGCAACAGGAACTGAGCATAAAGGCGGTCCGGCGCGTCAGACCGCCTTCGCCGCCGCAAACCCTTTCTCAAGATCGGCGATGAGATCGGCGACATCCTCGAGCCCGATCTGAAGACGCAGGATCGGCCCGCCTTCCGGCGGCGGCGTCACCTTGCGGTCGAACAGGTTGACATGCAGCGCAAGGCTCGGAAAACCACCCCAGGAATAACCGAGCCCGAAGAGCGTGAGCGCATTGAGAAATGCCTGCGCCTTGCGTTTGTAGTCTTGCCTGCGGTCGACCGCGAGCACGAAGGAGAATATGCCGCTGGCGCCCTTGAAATCCCGCTTCCAGAGTTCGTGTCCCGGAAAGCTCGGCAGCGCCGGATGCAGCACCTGCGCCACGTCGTCCCGGCCTTCCAGCCATCTTGCGACGGCAAGCGCGCTCGCCTGATGACGTTCGAGCCGCACACCCATGGTGCGCAGCCCCCGAAGCACCTGATAGGCATCGTCGGGAGCCCCGCAGATGCCCAGAGCGCCGTTGGTCTCCTTCAGGCGCGGCCAGTGTTTCGCATTGGCCGAGACGGTCCCCATCAGCACGTCGGAATGGCCCGCCGGATACTTGGTGACCCCCTGGATGGAGATATCCACGCCGAAATCGAGGGGCTTGAAATACAGGGGCGTCGCCCAGGTATTGTCCATGGTCACGACCGCGCCATGCCGGTGCGCGACGGCGACGATTGCCGGAATGTCCTGCATCTCGAACGTGTTGGAGCCCGGAGCTTCCGTGTGGACGAGCCTCGTGTTCGGACGGAAGAGCTTCTCGATGTCCGCTCCCGCCATTGGGTCGTAGAATTCCGCCTCGACCCCGAAACGCGAAAGCATAGTCTCGCAGAAATGCCGGGTCGGGCCATAGACGGAATCCACCACCAGCGCATGGTCTCCGGGTGAAAGATAGGCCAGGAAGGCAATCGTCACGGCGGCGAGGCCCGACGGAACGAGGATGGTTCCGGCCGCGCCTTCGAGCTCGTTGATGGCGTCGCAGAGCGCATTGGTGGTCGGCGTGCCGCGCGTTCCGTAGGTATATTTCTGAGCGTGCGTATCCATGATCTCGGCGGTCGGGAAAAGGACGGTGGAAGCCCGCACTGGCGGCGGATTGATGAAGCCGTGGTAATCGAACGGATCGTACCCCGCCCGCACCAGTTGGGTATTGATGCCGAGGGAGCGGGACGAACTGCTGTCTTTTGTCATGCAAATGCTTTCCAGGTATTGAGAGGCTCGCCGGCGGCCGCAGCCGGCGGCGGTTGCCAGCCGAGCTGCGGCGCGATCTTCCGGGCGAAATCGGTGATGATCTGTTCGTACTCTTCCGGCGCGAACTCGTAAGGCAGTTCCAGCCGGAGCTCGCGAACCTCCGGTAGAACGCTGTCGGCGAACAGCCTTTCGAGGATCTCGTCGGAACCGCCGACCAGATCCCGGCTGAAGAGCGTCCGGCGCGGCCCCTGCGGCGACAGTGTGCGCTCATGGCGGCTGGCGGCGTATTCGTGGTATTTCTCCCGCGTCCGGCGATCGGCGCTGTCGGTCGGCACGATCACGCGTCCGGCTGCGACCCGAGGGTTCCGGCCAGCCGGCAAGGCGGCACGATAGGCTTGTAATTGCCTTGCCTGGGCTTCGAAGAAATCGTCGGAAACATCCCCGGAAGTCAGGCTGCCGATCATCAGGTTGAGACCGGTCTTTCCCGCCCATTCGGAGGAACGCAGCGATCCGCCCCCATACCAGACGCGGTCCTGCAGTCCCTTCGCATAAGGCTGGAGGCGCGCACGCTGGCGGTTGCCCGGCGAAACGACATAGGTCTCGCCGTCGCCGATATAGTTGCCGGCGAGATTGGCGACGAGCCGCTCGACGCGGGCATGGGAAAAGTCGAATGTCTGCCAGTCGCCGTCGAAGACAAGCGGCGCGACGAGTTCCGCATGCAGGGGCGGCCCCGCGCTGACGCCGACATTGAGACGGCCGCCGGAGAGCGCATCGGCCATGGACAGATCCTCGGCAAGCCGGAACGGGCTCTCGTAGCCAAGCTGGATCACCGCCGAGCCAAGCTGGATGCGCCGCGTGCGCTGGCTGGCGGCAGCGAGAAATACCGACGCCGAGGAGATGCCGTGCTCCAGATGCCGTTGCCGGACCCATGCGCTGTCGTATCCCAGCACCTCTCCCGCCTCGAAGAGCTTGAGCGAGGCTTCCAGCCCCCCGGCGGGATCGTCGTCGGGATAGTTTCCGGGCGTGAGAAAGCCGATATGGCCTATGGTGAGCGAAGGTGACGTCATGGTTCTGCCGGCATCGATGAAAGGGATGAGGCCGCAGCCGGTGCTGCGGCTCCCGGATGCGGGATCAGCTCTTCGGAAGGCCGGGAGGGTTGGTCCGGGATTCCGGCAGCGCTTCTTCCGAAAGCTGCCAGCGCTGCAGGATCTTTGCGTAAGCGCCGCTCTTGATGAGATCGTTGGTCGCGAGCGTCAGCGCATCCGCCAGTCCCGAACCCTTGCGGGTGGTGATCGCCACGTCCGACCGCTCCGGCCAGCCGGCGGAGAGCGTGCCGACACGCCGGATGTTCTTGTCGCGCGCGGCGATATAGACGAGCTGGGCATGGGGCTGGACGATCACGTCCACACGGCCGGAACGCAGCGCGACGAGCCGGGCCGCATCGTCGTCGTGATATTGAAGCTCGATCGGCTTGAGCCCGGCCTTGACGTTCTCTTCGCTCCACTTGAGCAGGATGAGCTCCTGGTTGGTGCTGGCGCTGACCGTGATGCGCAGGCCCGCGGCATCCTTCGGCTCCCTGATCTCCTTGATATTGCTGTCGGCTCTCACGAAGAAACCGTGCAGGCCCTGCCGGTAGGTGGAGAAATCGAATTTCTCCTTGCGCAGTTCCGTGACGCCGATATTGGAAATCACGGCATCATATTTGCCGGAGGCAAGCCCCAGCGGCCAGTCGGCCCAGGCGACCGGAACCAGTTCCAGCTGAAGCCCGAGACTGTCGGCAATCGCCAGCGCATAGTCGGGATCGGCGCCAACCACGGTCTTGGCATCGGTGGCATAGGTCGCAAGCGGCGGACCGCCGGGCGATACGGCCACGGTGAACTTGCCGGGCGCGACGAACTTGAAGTCCTTCGGGACCGCTGCGATCGCCGCCGGGTCCTTTTCGGCTCGAATACGGCCCGACTGATCGGGTGAGAGATCGAAAATATCGTCCGCGGCAATCGCGGTCGCAAAGCCGATGGCGGAGGCCAGCAGGCTGGCAGCCACAAGGCCGGCTGCTTTCTTGAAAAAGGTCATGACGAGCTTCCGGTTTGGTAAAAGAGACGCGGGCACAGAGGGACGGCCCGCGCCAAACGAATTATTTCTTCGGCAGGCCGGGAGGATTGGTCTGCGATTCCGGGATCGCCTCGGCGGAAAGATTCCAGCGTGCAAGCGCCTTGGCATAATTGCCGTTCTTGATCTGCGCGTTGATCGCCGCGGTGATCGCATCCGCAAGGCCCGAGCCTTTCTTTGTGGCGACGGCGATTTCCGCCGTCACCGGCCAGCCGCCGGAGAAGGTGCCGACGAGGCGGGTCTTGTTGCCCTGCGCCGCCTTGAAGGCGGAGATCGCGTTCGGCCCGAGATAGACATCGGCGCGGCCGGATTGCAGCGCCAGATCCTGCACCACGACATCGTCATAATACTGAATTTCCGCCGGTTTCAGGCCCTTTGCCACATTGGCCTCGTTCCAGCGCAGCAGGATCTGCTCCTGGTTGGTGCTGGCTCCGACGATCACCTTCAGGCCGGCCACGTCCTCCGGCTTGGCGATGCTCTGGATCTTGCTGTCCTTGGCGACATAGAAGCCGAGCAAGTCCTTTCGGTAGGTCGAGAAATCGAGCTTTTCCTTGCGCTCCTCGGTAACGGTGACATTGTGTATCACCGCATCGAACCGCCCCGAGGCGATGCCGAGCGGCCAGTCCGCCCAGGCGACCGGGACGAGCTGCAATTCAAGCCCAAGGCTGTCGGCCACGAGCTGGGCGACATCCGGTTCGCCGCCAACCGGCGTCTTGGTGTCGCTGCCGTAGACTGCGAATGGCAGGTTGCCGGGAACGGAGGCGACGGTCAGCTTGCCGGGAGTCACGAACTTGTAGTCTTCCGGCAGGAGATCGATCACCGCCTGCACCTTTTCGGACCGGACCCGGTCCTTCTGCTCCGGCGAAAGATCGACCCCTTGCGCATGGGCGACCGAAGCGAGGGCGGCGGAGAGCGACAACAGTCCACCGATTGCGAAACTGAGCAACTTGTATCTGTAGGACATCCTGGCTGTTTCCTTTGGGTTTCGATTTTTCAGAGAACCTTGGCGAGGAATTCCGCGGTGCGCGGATGCTCGGGCCGGTTGAAGACCTTTTCCGGCGTGCCGGTTTCGAGTATCCGGCCCTGTTCCATGAAGACCACCAGATCGGAGACTTCGCGGGCAAAGCCGATTTCATGGGTGACGATGATCAGCGTCGTGCCCGAACGGGCGAGTTCCTTGATGACGTCGAGCACCTCGTTCACCAGTTCCGGGTCCAGCGCGGAGGTCGGTTCGTCGAACAGCAGGACCTTCGGCTTCAACGCCAGGGCGCGGGCGATTGCGACACGCTGCTGCTGGCCGCCGGAAAGCTGGCGCGGATAGGCCTGCGCCTTGTCGGCAAGGCCGACACGGGCGAGAAGATCGCGCGCCTCCGCCTCCGCCTGCTCCTTCGGAATACGGCGCACGGTGATCGGAGCCTCGATGACGTTCTCCAGGACCGTCAGATGCGGGAAGAGGTTGAAGCTCTGGAACACCATGCCGACTTCGACGCGGCGCTTCAGGATGTCTTTTTCCTTGAGTTCGTAGAGCGTTTCACCGTCCTGGCGATAGCCGATCAGCTCGCCGTCGATGGCGATGAACCCCTCGTCGACACGCTCCAGGTGATTGATCGAACGCAGCAGCGTCGATTTGCCGGACCCCGACTGGCCGAGAATGGTGGTGACGCTGCCGGCCGGGATGGAAAGCGTCACGTTGTCCAGCACCTTCAGGTATCCGTAGCTCTTCGATACCCCATGGATCGTGACATCGCCGCCGCGCGCATGGAGAGGCGCGATGTCCACCCGGCGCTCGGCCGGCCGCACCGCGGGTTCAGCGGCTTCACCCGTTTCCACCGCCTGCGGCACAAAACGGCGATAGAGGCTGGAGAAGATCGATGGAGGCGGATTGCGGAGCGCGCCCCTGGCGTAATGCCGCTCGATGTGATGCTGGACGATCGACAACACCGTCAGGATGACGAGATACCAGACCGTCGCCACCATGAGCAGCGGTATGACTTCCAGATTGCGGCGATAGATGATCTGGATCGTATAGAAGAGTTCCGGCAGCGCCAGGATATAGACCTGCGACGTGCCCTTCGCGAGACCGATGATATCGTTGAAGGCAGTCGGCAGGATGGAACGCATCGCCTGCGGCAGGACAATCCGCGATGCCTGGCGGCTACGCGGAAGACCGAGCGCCGACGCCGCTTCGAGCTGTCCCTGGTCGACGGAGAGAATGCCGCCGCGGATGATCTCGGACGCGAAGGCCGCCTGGTTGAGCGTCAGCCCGAGAACGGCGGCGGCAAAAGGCGTAATGAGCTGCGTCGTGTTCCAGCTGAAGAAGTTGATGCCGGTATAGGGCACGCCGACCGTGATCGTCTCGTAGAGATAGCCGAGATTGTTGAGGATCAGCAGGAGCACGATCAGCGGGATCGAGCGGAAGATCCAGATATAGACCCAGGAAACGCCGGCGAGCAGCGGAGAGCGGGAGACGCGCGCGAGCGCAAGGCCGGTGCCGAGCAGAAATCCGAAAAGGGCACCGAGAAAGGTGAGCAGAAGCGTGCGGCCAAGGCCGACCAGCACGGGTTCGGCAAAGAACCATTCGGCGAAGACGTCCCAGCCCCAGCGAGGATTGCCGAAGATCGAATGCAGGGCCGCGGCGATGACCAGCAGAGCGAAAACCGTACCCACCGTGCGGGCCGGATAACGCGCCGGCACGATGCGGTAGTGCGAGTAATCGCCTTTTGCGGCCGGCGCTTTCGGCGCCGCTACGGCCACGTCGTTGAAGTCGGTCGTGACGGTCATGGCGATCTTCCTCACACACCGTGGACAGCGCTTGCCGGAACGGATGCGCGCACCACATACGGACCGGCCGGAAGCAGTTTCTCGAACGGCAGCTTCCTGATCGTTTCCGGATCGGCGGCAGTATCGAAGAGCGCGGTGTACCCGTTGGTCAGGTAGAGGCCGACGGCTTCCGGCTGACGGAACCCCGTCGTCAGGTAGACACGGGAATAACCCTGCCGTGCCGCCTGGACCTCCAGTTCCAGCAGAACCTTCCGGGCCAGTCCCTGGCGGCGATGGGACGAATGCGTCCAGATGCGCTTGAATTCGGCGGTGTCGTCGCCTTCGTGCCGCATGAAGGCGCCGCCCGCGATCGCCTGCCCGTCGCGCAGCAGAAGAAGGAAATTGCCGTACGGAGGCGTAAAGACATCCGGGGCATAACGGTTCATTTCCTTCGTCGCGCCTTCCGCGTCGTAGAAACTGCCGTAACGGCTGTCGTATTCGTAGGTGAGTTCGTCGATCAGCGGCTTCGCCAGCGGATCGAGCGGGGTGGTGTAGACAAAGCGATCGCTCACGGGCATTCCTCTGTATCGACGGATCAGGACAGGAAGGTCTCGGCGAGACGCACCCAGAGCCGGGCCGCGGGTGCTATGATCTCGTCGTTGAAATCGTAGTGAGGGCTGTGCAGAGGCGCGCTGTCGCCGTTGCCGACGAAAAGGTAGGAGCCGGGCCGCGCCTCCAGCATGTAGGCGAAATCCTCGCTCGCCGTGCGCGGACGAAAGTCCCTGGCCACCTGCTCCGCCGGGAAGTTCTTCTCGGCCACGCGGCGGGCAAAGCGCGTTTCCTCCACATGGTTGATGACCGGCGGAAAACCGCGCCGGTAGCTCACATCCGCCTGTGCGCCGAAGCTCTCCGCCTGGGCGCGCGCGAGGGCCGGCACGCGTTCCTCCAGCTTGTCGCGGATCGCTTCCGAATAGGCCCTGGCCGTGAGTTTCAGCTCGACGCTTTCGGGAATGACGTTGGACGCCGAGCCGCCATGGATCGACCCGACGGTCAGCACCGCCATTTCCAGCGGATCGACATTACGTGCAACGATGCTCTGCAGGGCGGTGATGAAGGAGGCCGAGGCCAGAACGGGATCGACCGCTTCATGAGGCGCCGCACCGTGGCCGCCCCTGCCGACAATACGGATCACGGCCTGATCGACCGAAGCCATGGCAGGTCCTTCCACGAAGCCCAGCTGGCCGGCCGTGACACCCGGCCAGTTGTGCAGCCCGAACACCGCATCCACCGGAAAACGCTCGAAAAGCCCGTCCTCGATCATCTTGCGGGCGCCGGCGCCCACTTCCTCGGCCGGCTGGAAGATCAGCGTCAACGTGCCGGAGAACTTGCCGTGTTCGGCAAGGTAACGCGCTGCGGCCAGCAGGATCGTGGTGTGGCCGTCATGACCGCAGGCATGCATCACACCCGGATTCCGGCTTGCATAGACGAGGTTGGTCGCCTCGGCGATCGGCAGCGCATCGATATCCGCGCGGATACCGATGCGCCGGCCGGCCGGCCCCCGCCTGAGCGTGGCGACCACCCCATGGCCGCCAATGCCCTCCGTGACCTCGTAGCCATAAGAGAGGAGATATTTGGCTACGATTCCAGAAGTCCGCCGTTCCTGGAAGGAGAGCTCAGGATATTGATGCAGGTCGCGCCGTATGGCGACGAACTCATCGATGGAGGCAAGGATCGCCCGTTCGGCGTCGTCGCGAGGACGCGCGCCGTCAGTGTGGATGTTCATGGTCGTCTGCTTTCCGAAGGTTCGGCCGCGGGGTTTCGAGGCGCGGCCGCATCAGCCTTTCAGTTCGTCAAGCCCGGGCTTTTTCCGCTTCACGGCCCGGACCCGTCTTGTAGACGCTTTCGCGATAGGGCAGGCCGAGATGATCGCGCAGCGTCGTCCCCTCCAGATGCGGATCGAAATAACCGCGCTCCTGAAGAATCGGGATCACCAGCCGGACGAAGTCGTCGAGACCCTCGGCGATGACCGGGAAGCCCAGGATGAACCCGTCCGCGGCTCCGTTGTCCACCCAGTCGATGATCTTGCCCGCAATGGCATCCGCCGTCCCGACGAAACCTTCGCGCGGCGTCGCGGCCTCCAGCGCGGCCTCGCGCAGCGTCTGGCCTTTCTCCCTGGCGACCCGCTTGATACGGTCCGTGGTCGAGCGGAAGCTGTTCTTGCCGATGTCGCCGAGTTCCGGGAAAGGTTCGTCCAGCGGATAAACGCTGAAATCGTGGTGATCGAAGAAGCGGCCGAGATAGGCAAGCGCGTCTTCTATCGAAATCAGGTTGCGGATGGTCTGGTATTTCTCTTCCGCTTCCGCCTGTGTCTCGCCGACGACCGGGCCGATGCCGGGGAATATCTTCACGTCGTCCGCCGAGCGCCCCTGCGCCACCGCCGCCTGCTTCACCTGGCGGGAAAAGGTCAGGTTGTCCTCCAGCGAAACAGCGTTGGTGAAAACCGCATCCGCATGCTTGCCCGCAAGCCCGATGCCGGCATCCGACGAACCGGCCTGGAAGATGACCGGCTGGCCCTGCGGCGAGCGCTGGATATTGAGCGGGCCTTCCACGGAGAAGAAGCGTCCCCTGTGATCCAGCCGATGCAGCTTTTCACGGTCGAAGAATTTGCCGGTCTCCCGGTCGCGCACGAAAGCATCGTCGTCCCAGCTGTCCCAGAGACCCTTGACGATCTCCAGATATTCATGCGCGATCTCGTAGCGCAACGCATGTTCCGGATGCTGGCGGCTGTAGTTCTTCGCCGTTCCTTCAAGCGGCGTCGTCACGGCGTTCCACCCGGCGCGCCCCCCGCTCAGGAGATCGAGCGAGGCGAACTGGCGGGCTATCGTGAATGGATCGCTGTAGGAGGTCGAAACGGTCCCGGCGAGACCGATCTTCGACGTCACCGTCGCAAGCGCGGAAAGAACCGTCAGCGGTTCGAACCGGTTGAGGAAATGAGGGATCGACTTCTCGTTGATGTAGAGCCCGTCCGCCACGAAGGCGAAGGCGATGCCCGCAGCTTCGGCCTTCAGCGCCGTCGTCTTGAAGAACTCCAGATTGACACTGGCATCCACCGGGCTTTTCGGATGACGCCAGGAGTTCATGTGCCCTCCCGCGCCCTGCAGCATGATGCCGAAACGGATTTTCCTGGTCATCTCATATCTCCTTCAGAATCATGCGGCGGCGGAAAGCGGCTTGCGCGCCAGAAGCTCGACGGATGCGAGCCGCTCGTCGGCGCCGACGGCCGGCGGCTCGAGGATGAATTCCTCGACGCCGTACAGCTTCGAAAGACGCGCGAGCTCCTCGTGAATGCTCTCGGCCGTACCGTGCAGCACGCTCGGTTTGCGCTCCTCGATACGGTATTCCTTGGCGCCGGCCTGCCTTGCAAACTCCTCCGCCTGCTCGCGGCGGCCGAGACTTACAGACTGGCCGTTGTCGAGGAAAACCTTGAAAACCTTGAGTTCGGAGACCTGCGCCGCCGCATGCGCAGCGCTTTCGGAAGCAAAGGCGGCAAGCGCCAGGATCGCCGGCTTTCCGCCGCTTTCCCGCCGGAAGGTCTCAAGGCTGATCCGCAGATTTTCCGGATCGCCGTTGAGATGACCGGCAAAGACGAAGTTCCATCCATAGGCAGCCGCAAGACGGGCGCTGTCCGGGCTGGCCCCCAACAGGAAGCGGTCCGCCGTCACCGGAGGCCGCGGGCCGGCAACAGGCCGGGTCTCATCCGGCTGGCTGGCGACGGCATTGTCCAGAAATGCCCTGAGATCGGCAAACTGCGCCTCGAAATCCGGCTTGGCGGCGCGATAGGCCTGAAGAGCGGCGGTTGCCCTGGGCAGGCCGCCGGGCGTCTTGCCGATGCCCAGATCCACGCGGCCGGGAGCAAGCGACGAAAGCAGGTTGAACACTTCCGCCACCTTATAGGGGCTATAGTGCTGCAGCATGACGCCGCCCGATCCCACGCGGATGCGCGATGTGTTGGCCAGTATCCAGGAAACCAGCACTTCCGGCGCGGAACTGGCCAGTTCCGCGCTGTCATGGTGTTCGGCCACCCAGAAGCGGCGATACCCCAGTTCCTCGGCTTTCTTTGCGAGATTGACCGTATTCGACAGCGCCGCAACGGCGCTCTCTCCCCGCGGAACGGGGCTTTTGTCGAGAAGGCTCAGAGCGTACATCGGGACCTCGCGGATGCGTCGGAAACTTTCCCACAATTAATCTATTGATTTAGTGTATTTATGAAGAGCGTTATTTCTGATTGCAGCGGGCTTCTGCGAAATCTTTTTCGATCCGAAGCGGCGCTTGGGGAATTAAGCTTTTTGATTTCTCCGGTCCGAAAGACTGAAAGCGCCGGGCTCAAATCGGCCACGGACAGGCTGGGCGAAGGCGTTCGAGGCAACGTTCAGGCTGTCCGGACCAGCGGGACGGCCCCCCGCGTGCGACCGGAAGCTTCATCTGCGGCCCGTCTCAGCCGCTCGAAGAAACGGTAACCTTCATCCCAGCGGCCGAAGCCGCTCGCGACATTGATATGGCCGGCAAAACCGATCGTGACGAGTTCGCTGCCCCAGCTGCGAATGTGCCGCTCGATATCGGGAACGCTCATATAGGGGTCGTTCAGGCTACCGACCACGAGACTGGGAAAGGGGAGCCGTGACAGCGGTTCCTCGCCGAACTCGATCATGCATGGGTGAAGCTGCAAAGTGACGGCCAACGAACATGGCGCCACCAGCAGCGCGCCCCGGATTTTCGCGGCGAGAGACCGCCCGGCATAGCTTGCCGCCAGCAGGCACCCGAGGCTATGCGCAACGAGAAAGGCGCCTTCGGTTTGCGAAAGCGCCCTGTCGAGTTCGGCTTGCCAATCCTCCAGGACGGGACAGCTCCAGTCCTCCTGTTCCACGACGGAGGAGCTGGAACGTTCCTTTGCCCAATGGCGCTGCCAGTGCCCGTCCGGCGAGCCGTTCAGACCGGGTAATATGAATGTCGGGTACATGGGAACCTCCGGGAAAAATTCGGCGACTGCGGGCGGATGCGAGGCGCGGGTCAGGATCGCGGCCGGATCTTCGCCCACCGCCTGCATGCTCAGAACACCTTTCCTTCCCTGAGATGCGTCATCGTTCCGTTGAGCAGGTAGTCGCCCACGACGCGTGACTTGTGCAGCAACGGATTGTGATTGAGGACCGTGCGGATGTTGCGCCAGTGGCGGTCGAAATTGTTGTTTCGGGAGGTTGCCGATCCGCCGCCCAGCTCGAACATGCGCTCCGCGCTTCTGGGGCCAAGCTGGCCGAGCAGAAGCTGCGTGCGCGCTGTGGCGAGCGCGGCGGCAAGCAACGCGTCCTCGATTTCCGCCTCGCCGCCATGTGTGAATGCCGCAACCGTCTCATCCAGGGTAGCCGCCGCGGCGGAGACGGCGGTATCGATGGCGAAGGAATTGGCGGCGATCTCACCGATGACCTGCTGGACGAACGGGTCCTGACTGGCCGTGTCGGCCATGCTGTGCGCCGCCGACCGAGCCTGGCGCCGCACGTAATCGAGCCCGTCGGAAAGGACATTCCGCACCGCGCCCGCAGCGCTCGCAGCCAGATGCAGCTGCCGCAGCGTCGAGCAGTGACGACCGACGAGATTGTCCAGGCTGCGTCTGGTGAACTCATGCGGAAACACCTCGACATTGTCGAGGATCACGCCGCCGCTTGCCGTCAGGCGCTGCCCCATGCCGTCCCAGTCGTCGAGAATCTGGACGCCGGGACGGTCCACCGGCAGGAGCACGCCGACCGCCTGGCCTTGCTCGTCGAGCGCGCTGAACGATGCGAAATCGGCAAAGGCCGTGCCGGTGGCATACCACTTGCGGCCGTTGAGACGGTAGGTGTCCCCCTGCCGGATGATCGTCGTCGTGACCTGTCCGGGCCGTGCCGTCCCCTGCTCCGTATGAGCGCCGCCGAACAGCTTTCCTGCAAGGATCAGCTCGACCGCTCCCGCATCCCGCTCCCGTGGCTCGCTGAGGATGACATTTTCCACATAGTTGAAATGCGAGCGAAGGGCGTGCGCGACATTGGAATCGGCCGCACCGATCGCGGCGATCAGCTCGATATAGTCGGCGACCGATCCCCCCGGCCCGCCAAGAGCCACGGGGATACGCAACGTACCGAGGCCCAGCTCGCGAAAGAGCCGGAAGGCCTCGAACGGCAGTTCGCGATTGAGATCGCGTTCCGCGGCGCCCTTGGCGACTTCCGACGCGAAGGCGGGAATGCGCGCAAGCAGTTCTTCGCGCGTCAGGCCCCTGGTTGTCTGCAATTTGGCAATTGTCACGCAAGGACCTCCGGAAGTCCAGAAACAATGGCGGCCGGACCGGAAGCCCGGCCGCCATTCCTGTCGTCAATCATTCTTCGAGATAGATCCCGGCACCGTTGCTCCAGAGGTGCTCCACGCCGGTTTTCAGGTTCTTGACCCGCTTGTCGTAGACAGTGATCACCGACGGCGTGACGATGTCGAGCGTCGGCAGGTCCTGCACGACCAGCTTCTGGAAGTCGTTGAACAGCGCAAGACGCTTCTTGGGATCAACCTCGACGGCTGCGGTCTCCAGAAGGCGGTCGACGTCCGGGTTCACATATTTGGAACCATTGGTGAAAGGCACACCCGGCTTGAAGTTCTTCGACCAGTAGAGACGCTGGATGCCGACCGTCGGATCATAGAGGTTGCTCATGCCCTCGATGGCGATATCGAAATCGCGATCGGTGAAGATCCGCTTCACGAAGGTCGCGAAATCCTGCGTGCGGAGTTCCACCTTGATGCCGACCTTGGCGAGCGCCTGAGCGAAATATTCAGCCGTCTGCTTGGGAGGACCAGAGGGCTGGGTCGGATCGATGAAGAGCTTGAAGCGGAACCCGTCCGCACCGCGCTTGTAGCCCGCCTCGTCGAGAAGTTTCTCCGCCTTGGCGGGATCGAACTCGTATTTCGGCAGATCGGGCGTGTAGAATTTCGCGAGATCCGGGCTGACCGGTCCATCGAGCCGGGTCGCGTAACCGAGATAGACCGTATTGACGATGAAATCCTTGTCGACCGCATGGGCAATCGCATGGCGCACCTTGATATCGGCGAGATATTTGTTTTCCAGGTTGAACTCCGCCCGCGCGATGCTCGGCGAATAGGGAGCCGGGTCCGTATCCACGATCAGGTTCGGATTGGCCTTGAGGCGGTCGATATCCGTCAGGGGAAGGTTGGCGGTCGACACCTGCACTTCGCCGGTTTCGATGGCGGCGACGGCAGCAGCCGGATCGATGATGAAGCGGAAGATGATCTGGTCGAGATAAGGTTTCGGCGAGCCCCAATAGTCCTCGTTGCGGACGAAGAGCGCATGGCTGCCGCGCACCCATTCCACGAACTTGTAGGGACCGGTGCCGACCGGCGCCACGTTGTGCGGGTTCTCGGCGATCTTCGTGCCTTCGTAGAGGTGTTTCGGCACGATCGGCGCCTCGAAGCTCGCGAACGCGCTGAGCAGGTAGGGCGCAGGCTTGGAAAGGAGCAGCTCGACTTCGTGCGGGTTCAGCACATTCGCCTTCTGCACCGTCGCGAAAGTGGCGCGGCCGCGCGGATGGTTTTCCTTGAGCGCGAGGATGGAGAAGGCGACATCCTCGGCCGTGAAATCCTTGCCGTCATGCCAGCGCACGCCTTCGCGCAGCTTGAACCAGTAGCGCAGCCCGTCGTCGCTCACCTTCCATTCGGTTGCAAGCAGCGGCTGCGGATTGAAATCCTTGTCGTAGGTGAGCAGGCTTTCGGTGGCCTTGCCGCTGATATAGTAGGCCGCCCCGGCGCTATGCGCGATGAGGACCAGAACCGGCGGCTCGGTCCCGATATTGATCGAAACGCTGCCGCCGCGAGGCGTCTCGTCCTGGGCGCGGGAAACGTGAGGCATCGCCGCAACGGCTGCGAGAGCGACGGTCGAAAGCAGGAAAGCGCGCCGCGTAGGTTTCAGGACCCGGGCATTTCTTATCGTCATGTGATTATCCCCCAAGCGGCTACTTCAACGGGAGGCGGAAGAGCCCGGATTGCGTCCAACACCCCTGAACGGGTGATCGGGGAAACGATATTAAATATACTAACTTTATCGAGATACTGTATTTCCAAACTCGTGAGGCTTTCTGAAAAAAGCTACGTCCGCCCTGCCCGAATTCGATATTTTTTGCCGCCACAGCCGAAGCCACACCCATTGCAGGCAAATTTATCCTACATCGCAACCGGCCCCTGCCGTCATCGTTGCATCGGGAAGCAGCCGGAATGCACCCCGCGCATCGTCTTCGGCGGGCTCGTCTTCGCTCTCACGCAAACGCAATCCATCCATGGGCGGATAGGTGAAAACTTATCCTAGGATCGACCCGCAAAACGCAATCGACAATGACTATCAAATAAATAGATTAATAGGGCGAAACACGCATCCCGACATTCAGCGGAAGCGACTGAGCTTGATCCGGGCTCTTTCCTGATGCCGTTCCAGGAGCTTCATCATGCAATCCGAATTCATCGGCCATACGTCCAATCGCGAGGGGTCCGACGTCGTCCCCGCCGCCGGGCCGGTCATCGACAAGACCTATATCCGCAAGCATGTTCAGGCGGCGGAGGCTGCCGGTATCGACCGGCTGCTGATCGGCCAGTTCGCGCAATGGCCGGACAACAACCAGATCGCGGCTTATGTCTTCAGCCAGACGGAGCGGATCGGCGCGCTTCTCGCCCACCGGCCGGGCCTTATGGCGCCGACGCTCGGCGCAAGGCAGCTTGCGACCCTCGACCAGTTTTCCGAAGGACGCCTGTGGGTTCATGTCATCACCGGCGGATCGGATGCCGACCAGGCCCGCGACGGCGATTTCGAAGACCACGATACCCGCTACGCCCGCACGGACGAATATCTGACCGTGCTGAAAAAGGTCTGGGAGAGCGATCGGCCCTTCGATCACGAAGGCCGTTTCTATAAGTTCAGGGGCGCATTCAGCCAGGTCAAGCCGTTCCAGAAACCGCGCATTCCGATCTCTTTCGGTGGTTCCTCGGACGCTGCGATCGCGGTTGCCGGCAAGCATGCCGATATCTACGCGTTGTGGGGCGAGCCGCTGGACGGCACGCACGAAACGATCGCCAAGGTGCGCGCCGCAGCCGTCGCCAACGGGCGTTCGGCCCACGATATCCGCTTCACCCTCGCTTTCCGCACGGTGGTCGCCGAGACGGAAGACGCCGCATGGGCCAAGGCCGCCGATATCCTTGAGAAGGTGAAGTCGCAGGTCGCCCGCTCGGCCGGCGGCAACGGCGAGAAACTACCCTCGAATGTCGGTTCGGTGCGCCTTCGCGAAGCAGCCGGACGCGGCAAGGTGCTCGACAAGCGCCTCTGGACCGAGGTGGCCGAGGCGAGCGGCGCGGGCGGCAATTCCACCGCGCTGGTGGGCACGCCGGAACAGGTGGCCGAGGCGATTCTCGACTATTACGACGCTGGCGTCTCCAATTTCCTCGTGCGCGGCTTCTATCCGACCGAGGATACAGTCACCTACGGACGCGACGTCGTGCCGCTCGTGAAAGCCGGGATCGCCGAACGCGAGGCCAGAAAGGTAGCCGCAGAATGACCGCGCCGCTCGATATCGTCGACATCCACACGCATTTGTGGCCACCGGCCTGGGGACCCGGGGGCAAATATGCCAGGCCCGCCAGCGGCTTCGCACCCGAGATCTACCGCAAGATCACCACGCCGGAAGCACTGGTGGAAGAATTCGAGGCAGCCGGCGTGTCGCTGGCGATCGTGACCGCAACGATCGAGAGCCTGTTCGGTGCGGAGGGCCCTGTTGATCCCGCCGCCGTCGGAGAAGCGAACGAATGGCTGGCCACTCTCTCGCACGATCACCCGACGCTATCCGGCTTCGGCGTGACCGACGCCTTCAGCGGCGAAGACGGCGCGCGCGAAGCGGAAAGGGCGATTACCGAACTCGGACTGTCCGGCCTCGTCATCGACTCGTCCCGTAACGGCAAGTTCCTGGCCGATCCTTCCGCGCGTCCGACGCTGGAAGCGGCGGCACATTACAAAGTGCCCGTCTTCGTGCATCCGGTCGCTCATCCGAACGCGCAGACGCTGATCGCCGGCGCCGGCATGCTCGGCAACTCGCTCGGACGCGGACTGATGAACGGCGTGGCGTTCCTCTCCGTCATACAGTCGCCTCTGCTCGATGAATTGCCGGACCTGCACCTCGTCTTCGCGACGCTGGGCCTCGGCGCAATCGTGCAGGCGGCACGCGGCGGCATCTATGGCCGCGCCGAGCGGGCGGCGGGCAGGCGTCCGAATATCTATTTCGACACGATGGGACACGACCCCGCGATCATCCGCACGCTGGCCGGCTTCTTCGGCGCCGAACGGGTGCTGGCCGGCACGGACTGGCCGATCCTTGCCGCGCTCGACCGGAAAAGTCTTGCCGAAAGCCTCGCGGAAGCGGGTCTCGGCCATGCAGAGGCCCGCCTCGTCGCGGGCGGCAACGCCAGGCGGCTGCTTGGGCTGAGAGAGACGAAGGCGCTGGCGGCGGAATAAGGCCCTCCCAAGCCAAAAGCCCCGGATCGAAAATCCGGGGCTTTTCTTAGGATGAGCAGGGTCGGCCCAAATTCACATCATGCAACCCGCTGCGGGCGAGCAAGCGGAATGACCTGCGCTTCCGCGGCGGCCGAGCGCGGAACGCGACCTTCGACCGGATGGCCGGGATCGGTGAAGCCCGGCGTCGACGGATGGCCGGTCGCAACCAGCCGGTCGACCAGCGCCTCGTCCTCCGCATCGAGCTTCACGTCCAGAGCGCGGATATAACTGTCCCACTGCTC
Source organism: Neorhizobium puerariae (assembly GCF_042429745.1). Lineage (NCBI taxonomy): Bacteria > Pseudomonadati > Pseudomonadota > Alphaproteobacteria > Hyphomicrobiales > Rhizobiaceae > Neorhizobium > Neorhizobium puerariae. The sequence goes on from NZ_JBHMAA010000033.1 coordinate 57,733, forward strand.
TTCGGTGCGCGGACCGGCGATCGCCGAGGTGATCAGCCGATTGTTCAGCACCCAGGCAAGCGCGAAGTCGGCGGCGGCGACACCCTTGGCCTGCGCATGCGCGGCTATCTGCTTGGCAATGGCGATCGATTCGTCGCGGAACTCGACGTCATGCATGCGCTTGTCGCCGCGGCCGGCGCGGGTATCGGCAGCCGGCGCCTCGCCGACATTGTACTTGCCGGTCAGCACGCCACGAGCCAGCGGGCTGTAGGAAACGACGCCGAGACCATAGGCGACCGCAGCCGGCAGCTGCTCGGCTTCCGCCGTGCGATTGACGATGTTGTAGAGCGGCTGGCTGGCGATCGGCCTGTCGATGCCGAACTGGTCGGCGAGATGCGCGACCTCGGCGATGCGCCAGCCGCGGAAGTTCGAAACGCCGAAATATCTGAGCTTGCCGGCCTTGATCAGGTCGGCGATCGCCCTCACCGGCTCGTCCAGCGGCGCGTCGAACACGGCACGGTGGAAATAGAGGATGTCGATATAGTCGGTGCCCAGATTGCGCAGGGAATTCTCGACGGTCTGATAGACCCATTTGCGGGAATAACCGCCGAGATTCGGGCCTTTGTTATGGGAGTTGACGAACTTGGTCGCCACGACCCAGCTGTCGCGGTTCTTCTTGATGCCGCGGCCGACCACCTGTTCCGACTTGCCGTCATGATAGACATCGGCGGTGTCGATGAAGTTGATCCCCTGCTCATGCGCCTTGTCGATGATGCGGAACGCCACGTCGTCCGGCGTCTGGTTGCCGAACATCATCGCCCCCAGCGTCAGCGGCGACACCTTGAGGGCACTGCGGCCCAGATAACGATACTCAACCATTTGAAAACTCCCTCGTCATTCAGTTGATGCGGTCCGCGAAATGGCAGGCGACCTGGTGGCCGGGCGCGATTACGCGGAATTCCGGTTCGTCCGCGCGGCACAGGTCCGTCGCGAGCGGGCAGCGGGTGTGGAACCGACAGCCCGATGGAATATTGCTGGGGCTTGGCAGATCCCCGCCGAGCGGGGCCGCCTGGCGCGGCCTCGAAGGATCAGGCACCGCCTCCATCAGAGCCCTCGTATAGGGGTGCCGCGGATCGGACCACAGGGTCGCGTTGTCCGCACTTTCCACGATCCGCCCGAGATACATCACCATAACCCGGTCCGCGAAATAACGCACCACCGAAAGATCGTGGCTGATGAAAAGGTAGGAGAGGCCGAATTCCTTCTTCATCTCCACCAGCAGATTGAGGATCTGCGCCTGGATGGAAAGGTCGAGCGCCGAGACCGGTTCGTCGCAGACGATCAGCTCCGGATTGAGAAGCAGCGCGCGGGCGATGCCGATGCGTTGCCGCTGGCCTCCGGAGAATTCGTGCGGATAGCGGTTGATGGATTCGGCAGGCAATCCGACCTTGGCGACGATGTCGGCAACGATCCCTCGCCGTTCTGCGCGATTTCCCACCTTGTGCACGATGAGCGGCGCCTCGAGAATCTCGCCGATCGTATGCCGCGGATTGAGCGATGCGAACGGGTCCTGGAAGATCATCTGAATGGACCTGCGCACGTTCCGCAACCGCCGCTGATCGAGAACGGTGATGTCCTCGCCCTTGAACTCGATCCTGCCTTCGGTCGGATCGACGAGCCGCAACACCGTCTTGCCAAGCGTCGACTTGCCGCAGCCGCTCTCTCCCACGAGGCCGACCGTTTCCCCGCGTTCGACCACGAGGTCGATGCCGTCCACCGCACGCAGCAAGCCGTCCCGGCTCCTGTAATGCGTCTTGAGATCAGAGACTGAGAGCAGCGACATGGGGCACGGCCTTGATGGGAGACGTGAAGGGGCAGGCAACGAGGCGATCCGGTGCCGGGATCGTGAGCTGGGGGACGTGATGACCGCAGCTTGCGCGCGCTTCGCCGCACCGCGGCCTGAAAGGACAGCCGGTTTCGCCGGCCGCAGAAACGATCGAGCCGGGTATTTCGGTGAGTGCGCCGTCGCGATAGTGGAAATCGTTCTTCAAACGCGGCGATGCGGCAAGCAGGCCGCGCGTATAGGGGTGAAGGGGATTGTCGAACAGGTCGCCGGGCAATGCCTGCTCCACCTTGCGGCCCGCATACATGACCACCACCTTGTCCGCCCACTGCGCCACCACGCCGAGATCGTGGGTGATGAGAACGACGGCCATCCGCAGTTCGCGCCGGAGCGTATCGAGCAGGTCGAGCACCTGCGCCTGAATGGTGACGTCGAGCGCGGTCGTCGGTTCGTCGGCGATCAGCAGCTTCGGTTTGCAGGCGACGGCCATCGCGATCATCACGCGCTGCCGCATGCCGCCGGAAAGCTGGTGCGGATAGTCGTCCACCCGCTTTTCCGGCGCGGGAATGCGGACCAGCTTCAGGAGCTCGATCGCCCTTTCCCGCGCGGCTCTCCCCGGCAGCTTCTCGTGGACCTTCAACACCTCGGCGATCTGGCGGCCGATCGTCATCACCGGATTGAGACTGGTCATCGGCTCCTGGAAGATCATGGCGATCTCGCTGCCGCGCAAATGCCGCATCTCGCGCGCGTCGAGCTTCAGCAGGTCACGGCCGGCAAAAGCGATCCTGCCGCCGGTGATCCGCGCGGCGCGCGGCAGGAGCTGCATCAGCGCCAAGGCGGTCAGCGACTTGCCGGAACCGGATTCGCCGACGATCGCCAGCGTCTCTCCCTCTCCGATCTCGAAGGAAAGGTCCCGGACCGGCTCGGCGCGCGGAAAACGGATGGTGAGGTTGTCTACCTGCAGCAGTGACGCCATGTTCTAACGATCCTGCGAGAAGCGGGGGTTGAGGGCATCGTTGAGCCCGTCGCCGATGAGGTTGAGCGCCAGCACGGTGAAGACGATCGCCAGACCCGGCAGCGCCGTGAGATACCAGGCGGTGCGGACGAGCTCGCGGCCAGTGCCGATCATCGAACCCCAGCTTACCACGTTCGGATCGCCGAGCCCCATGAAGGACAGCGCCGATTCCATCAGGATCGCGGTCGCCACCATGACCGACGACGTGACGATGATCGGCGGCAGCGCGTTCGGCAGGATTTCGCGGAAGATGATGCGGGCGTGGCCGTAGCCGAGGCTGCGGGCCGCCACCACGAAATCCTTCTCCCGGATCGCACGGAATTCGGCGCGCGTCAGCCGCGCCACGGTCGGCCAGGAGATGATGGCGATCGCCAGCGTCACCGTCGTCGCGGAAGGCTGGGCGATCGCCACAAGCACGACAAGCAGCACGAAGCTCGGCAGCGTCTGGAAGATCTCGATCAGGCGCACCAGCACGTCATCGATCCAGCCGCCGAAATAGCCCGCCACCGATCCCACCAGCACGCCGAATGTCAGGCCGAGCGCCGTCGCCGTCAGGCCGACGAACAGCGAGATGCGCGAGCCGTGCAGGATACCGGCGAGCACATCGCGCCCGAGCGAATCCGTGCCAAGCGGAAAGGCAGGATTCTGCCCCGGCCAGAGAAAGGGTCGCCCCACCATGGAAAGCGGATCGTCAGGATAAAGGACCGGCGCAACAAAGGCGACGACGATCACCAGCAAGAGGAAACCCGTGCCGAACAGGGCATTGGGGTTCGAAAGGAACACCTTCAATGCGCGCCTGCCATTGGTGAGGGCGACAGCCGAGCTCGACTGCGACCGCGCATCCGGCGCCTTCATGTTGGACCAGGCCGCGGCATCCGCCGAACCGGAACCGGCAATCGGCTCGGCTTCGTTCGGAACGATGTCGCGCTCGCCAGCGATGCTGCGGAACGTTCCGATATCGGTCGTGGACATCAGCGGGCTCCAATACGGGGATCGAGCCACGCGTGGACGAGGTCCACGGCGGCATTGGCGATGATGACGAGAAGCGAGGAAAGCAGGAGAATGCCGAGAAGCACGGTGAAGTCGCGGCCCATCACGGCCTCGAAGGCCAGGCGGCCAAGGCCCGGCCAGCTATAGACCGTCTCGACCACGACGGCGCCACCGAGCATGCCGCCGATATGCATGCCGGCCATGGTGGTGATCGGAATGAGCGCGTTGCGAAGCACATGCCGCGCCGTCACGCCGAACGGCGTCAGCCCCTTGGCATAGGCGGTGCGGACGAAATCCTGGTTCTTGACTTCGAGCATGGAGGCGCGCGTCAGCCGCGCGTAGATCGCCACGTAGAAGAGCGCGAGCGAGGTCGCCGGCAACACCATGTAGCGCGCCTTGTCGAGAAAGGCCGGAAAACCGGTCAGCCGCGAACCGATCGTCGCGGCCCCTCCGCTCGGCAGCCATCCCAACGTCACCGAGAAAAGGACTATCAGCATGAGGCCGATCCAGAAACTCGGGATCGAATAGAAGAGCAGCGAGAAGATCGACAGCAGGCGGTCGGGAAGCCGGCCGGCGAAGGCCGACATCAGCGAGCCGAGGACAACGCCGAGCAGGATCGCGATGACCAGCGCCACCGCCATCAAGGTCAGCGTGCCCGGCAGGCGCTGGGCGATCAGATCGGCGACCGGCATGCCATAACGCGGCGAAAAACCCAGACTGAAATGGGCGAGGTTGCTGAGATAGTGCCCCAGTTGCACGAGCACGGGGTTGTCGAGCCCGAAACGGGTCCTGAGCGCCGCCATGCTCTCTTCGGTCGCCGATCCGGCCTCGCCCGCCAGAACGTCGGCGGCATCCCCCGGCGCGAGCTGCAGCAGGAAGAAATTGAGGATGACGATTCCAAGCATCGTCGGGATCGCCTGCAGCAAGGTACGTCGCAGCGTTCGTCCAATTCTCACCAGCGCGGGCATGAATGTCGTCTCTTCATTGTGCAATTCGCCTGATGCGGGTCGCGAAACTCGGCGCACCCGTTCATCGGGTGCCGATGATTTTGATAGTTGACTAACTCTATAGGCTTTGTCAAATCTGTTTTAGCAAACGCAACCCGATTATCCGAAATTATGGAAACAACATTTCGTTATATGCCGGTATTTCGGGAAATTACGGGATGAAATTCCAATTTACGCAACAACGACGCAACAAACGCACTCACATGCAGTGATTGGGCGAAAAAGGCTTCCGGGCAGGCGATGCAAAAGAGGACAGGAGAGGTTCGATGACACTGAGGAACACGATCTCGCAGATTTGGTATACCCGTTGCCCGGTGCCGACCCCGGTCGGACTTGCGACGCAGCTTGGCCTGCTCGATGAGGCCTTCGCGAAGGAAGGGATCACGCTCAGTTCGATCATCGACAGCAAGGACCGGGCGATCCGCTCCAGTCATTTCGATCATCATCTGCAATACTCCTTTCGCCACGGCGGCAACGTCCCGCCGATCCGGGCGCGCTCGGAAGGCAATCCGACCCGCCTCGTCGGCATCACCTGGACGGACGAATTCCAAGCCATCATCACCCTCCCCGGGACAGGTATCGGGACGACGCGGGACCTCGTCGGCCGCCGCTTCGGCATCGCCCGCCGTCCGCCGGGCATCGTCGATTTCATGGCCGCCACGGCGCTGAAGGGCCTCGTTTCCGCGCTCTCGCTCGAAGGACTGACGCACAAGGACGTGGAGATCGTCGATATCCCACTTCCCGACTCGGTGCTGGACAATCGCGAAGGGCCGCAGCTCTACGGATTGCGCAACCGGCAGGCCTATGGCCCGGAAATCGCGGCGCTGCTGCGCGGCGAAGTCGACGCGATCTATGTGAAGGGCACGCCGGGCATCGGCGTCGCCAACCTCTTCGCGACCCATACCGTCACGGAATTCGGCTTTCATCGCGATCCGAAAATCCGCATCAACTCGGGCTCGCCGCGCATCCTGACGGTGGACGAGCGGCTGGCGGAAGACCGGCCGGACCTCGTCGCCAGGCTCATCGAAACGCTGCAACGCGCGAGCGCCTGGGCCGAAGGCCACCCGGACGACGTGCGCCGCTTCGTTGCCCGCGAGGTGGGCGCCTCGGAAGAGGTCGTGGCGGCCGCCAACGGCCCGGATCTCCACAAACACCTCGGCATCGGGCTGGAGCCGGACCTGGTCGATGCGATCGGCCACTACAAGGACTTCCTGCATGAATGGGGCTTCCTCGCCTCCAATTTCGATATCGAGCAATGGGTCGACCGTCGTCCCTGGGCTGAGATCGAAACGCGCGCCGTCGCCTGACCGGAGAACCCGATGACCGTTCCAACCGATGTCGCCTCGGCGATCGCAAAGGCCGAGGAACTGGGAAAGCGCTTCGCGCTGACCGCCCGCCATTATGACGAGACCGGCGATTTTCCGTTCGCCAATTTCGACGCGTTGCATGAGGCCGGACTGCTCGGTCTCGTGACCGCGCCCGAACACGGCGGCCTCGGCGGCGGCCTGACGGAAGCGCTGGCCGTGGTTTCCGCCATCGCAGCAGGTGAACCGTCCACCGCCCTGGTGCTCGCCATGCACTATAACCAGCATTATTCGATCCGGGTTTCAGGCAAATGGCCGGAGCATCTGGTCGAGCGTGTGACGAAGGCCAACCGGGAAGGCGTGGCGCTGATAAACGCCGCGCAGGTGGAGCCGCGCGTCGGCTCGCCCTCGCACGGCACCCTGCCCGAAACGGTTGCCCGCAGGGTCGGGGACCAATGGCGGATCACCGGCCACAAGACTTACGCGACGGGCATTCCGCTCCTGCGCTGGGTCTCGGTGCTGGCCGTCACCGACGAGGCGGAACCACGTCTCGGCTCATTCCTCGTGCCGACCTCGGCCGACGGCATGAGGGTCGAGAAGACATGGAACGCCACGGGCATGCGCGCCACCAACAGCCACGACCTCATCCTCGACGAGGTCGCCATTCCGCTGGAAGACGTTCTCGATATCGCTCCGGCAAGCGAGGGCCTGAAGCGCGACGAGCGGATGGGGGCATGGTACTTCAGCCTCGTCCCCGCCATTTACGACGGCGCCGCCCGCGGTGCCCGCGACTGGCTGATCGACTTCGCGGCGACGCGGGCTCCAGCAAGCCTTGGCGCTCCGCTCTCGACGGTTCCCCGCATCCAGGATGGACTGGGGCAGATCGAAGTCTGGTTGACGGTAAACAGACGGCTGCTCAGGTCGATCGCGGAAGATTTCGATTCCGGAAGGCCCTTTGGCCCGGATGCCGCGGCGGTCAAGCACACCGTCATGGAAAATGCCATCGCCATTACCACGCTGGCGCTGGAACTCGGTGGCAATCCCGGCATCAGCCGCGACAACCCGCTGGAGCGCCACCATCGGGACGCGCTCTCCGGCAAGGCGCATGCGCCGCAGAACAACCTCATCCGCACCATGCTCGCCAAGGCGGCTTTCGGCCGGCATGCCGCCACGCCCACACGGACGCTCGAACCCGTGCCGGTACGCCCTCACCCGCAACCACGCCTCGCCGTCGTCGGCCGCAGCTAGGAGATCCGCCATGCCTTCTCTCGATTCCGTGTGGTACACACGCTGCCCGGCACCGACCCCGCTGTCGATCGCCCACCAGCTTGGCTGGATCGACCGGCAATTCCAGGCTTCCGGCGTCTCTGTCCGATCCATCCGGGACAGCAAGGACCCCACCGTCCGGCAGAGCCATTTCACCCACGCGCTCGACTACTCCTTCCGGCAGGGCGGCAACATTCCCCCCATCTGGGCGCGGTCCGGCGGGCGGGAAACCCGCGTCGTCGGCATTACCACCACGGACGAATTCCAGGCGATCATCGCGCTCCCCTCGTCAGGCATCGCGAAGGGCGCCGACCTCAAGGGCCGTCGCCTGGGCGTTCCCCGCAAGCCGGGAGAGAAGATCGTCGACTTCCAGCGTGCGACGGCGCTGAAGGGCATCGTTTCCGCCCTGTCGCTCGAAGGGCTCGGCCACGCCGATGTCGAGCTCGTCTATCTCGACAGCACGGAAGCCAGCCTGATCGAGAGAGGCAATGCAGCTTTCCTTGGCCTGAAGCGCCGTTACCCCTATGGCGAGGAGTTGCTGGCGCTTGCCCGGGGCGAGATCGACACCTTTTTCGTCAAGGGCGCCGAAGGGGTGGTCCTCGCCAATCAGATCGGCGCCGTCGTGGTATCGGAGTTTGGGTTCCATCCGGACCCGAAGATCCGCATCAACAACGGCACGCCGAGACCCCTGACGGTCGATGCCCGTTTCCTGAGCGAGCATTTCGATCTCGTCGCCGACCTCGTCGAAACCGTCACCCGGATTGCCTCCTGGGCCGAAGCCAATCCGGACGATGCCGTTCGGCTCATCGCCAGTGAGATCGGCGTCGGTGAGGATGCCGTCCGGGCTGCGAACGGCCCCGACGTCCACCGCCATCTCGCGCTTTCCCTGGAAGACGAGCAGGTCGCCGCCTTCGATCATTTCAAGCATTTCCTGCTCGAATGGGGTTTCATTCCTGCCGATTTCAACGTCTTCGACTGGATCGACAGGAGGCCGCTGGAAGCCGTATCCCGGCGTATTGCGGCATGAGCGCCGCCCCCATCCTCGTTACCGGCGCCACCGGCAGGCTCGGGCAGATCGTCGTCAAACGGCTGATCGCGCTCGACCAACCGGTTCGCATCTTCACGCGCCGGCCGGAGACGGCGAGAAGCCTGTTCGGCCCTGCAGCCCGGATAGCCGTCGGAGAATTCGCCGACGGCGCTTCCCTCGCCGCCGCGATCCGTGATGCCGGGCGGCTTCTCCTGCTGTCGCCCATCGGCGAAACCCTCGCCGCCGATCAGATCGCCGTCGCCAATGCGGCGGCCGCAGCCGGTCTCCACCGTGTCGTCAAGATTTCCGGCTCGGACTGGACGATCGAGCCGCCCGGCAGCTCCATTTCGGGCGATGCCCACGCCGCAGTCGAACGGCATCTCCGCTCGCTTCCGGTCGAGCACGTCTCCCTCCGGCCGAATGCCTGGATGCAGGTGTCGCTCGCCAACACCATCCGGCAGGTACTCGCCGGCAACCCAGTCGCCGCAGCCAACCCCGATGCCGGGGTGGGCTATATCGATGCCCGCGACATTGCCGATGTCGCGGTACACGAATTGCTGGCCGACGGCATCGCCGGCGAGACGCTGAACCTCACCGGCCCGGACGTGGTGACGCCCCGGCAGATCGCCGGCCTCCTCTCCATCGCCTTGAAGCGCCCGGTCGACGTGGCGGAAAGGCCGCCTGCGGGGGCTTCCCCTCATGGCGATTTCGAACAGCGCGCCGTGGCGCAGTTCGCGACATTGATTGCCGCTGGCCGCGCCGCGACGACGACGGATGTCGTCGCCTCTCTTCTCGGCCGCGCGCCACGCGGCGTCGAAACCTTCATTTCCGAACATCTGGCCGCCGAAGCGGCACTCGCTAGGTAAACTCCATGAGCATTCCTTTCGTCGACATCGCCATCATTGGCGGCGGCCCGGGCGGCCTCGCATTGGCACAGGGGCTGAAGAAAAACGGCATCGACGCCGCTGTCTTCGAGCGCGACCCCGTTCGCGCCGACTACGTGCAGGGGTTTCGCCTGCGTGTCCGGCAACGCGGTATCGACGCCCTGAAGGCTAACCTGCCAGCGCATCTGTTCGAGGCGTTTCTCGCAACGCTTGGACGCGCGCCGACCGAAACCCTTACGCTGGATGAGAATTTCGACCGCGTCGACCCGCCGGTCTTGGGAGGCCAGGAGCCGGAAGACACCCATATCGAAAAATCGGCAAGCCGCATCACGTTGCGGCAGATCTTGCTTTCGGGTCTCGAAGACGGCGTCCGGACCGGCAGGACCTTCGAACGCTACGAAAAGCAGCCGGACGGCACCGTGCTTGCGCATTTTTCCGACGGCTCGGCGGTCCGCGCCAATGTGCTGGTCGGCGCGGACGGCGCCGGCTCCGCCGTACGCCGGCAACTGCTTCCCGAACTGGAAGGCGTCGATACCGGCGCCCGCAGGCTCGCCGGCAAGATCACCCTTGCCGAGGCCGAACGGCATGGCATCTCGCCGCTCCTGGTCGATTTCAACGTCAACATCCGGCCGCACGATGGCCGCCGCCTGATGATCACCAGCCATCGCGTCGATCCGGAAGCCTATGCGCGCTACGGCTTCATCGGCGCCGAGGACCCGACGCATCGCGACATTCCCGGCTTCCATTTCAACAACACCACGAGCTATGCGTGGTGGAACACCGCCTACGAGCTGGGTGAACTGGCACCGGACAGCCTGCTCGAAACGCTGGACGGCGCCGGATTGCTGCAGGTCCTCCTGTCGCGGATCAGCCATTGGGACGAACGCATTCTGAGGCTGATCCGTCATACCGATCCGTCCACCGTCGCGCTGCTGAAGGTCAAGAGCTCCACGCCGGGCGCCGTCTGGGAAACCGGCCCTGTCACCCTGCTTGGCGATGCCATCCATGCGATGACCTATTTCCGCGCCCTCGGCTGCAACACCGCGCTTCACGATACCGGGCTCCTCGTTCCCGAACTCGTCAAGGCCCGCAAGGGGGGAAAGCCCCTGCTGGCGGCCATCCGCGATTACGAGGATGCGATGCGCGAACACGGCTATGAGGCCGTGCGCTCCTCGCTCACCGCCCTGCAACGCAACCTCGCCGACAGCCGGCCGCTCCGGGCGGCCGCTCTTTGAAGATCTCGGATGCCCACATGACCAGCTCGACACGCAAGCTCAATCTCAACATCGGCACAAACACCACCGGCTACCTCCCCAACGCCTGGAAATACAGGACGGGCAGCCGCCACGACATATACGACCCGGACTACTATCGACGCCTGACGGAACTCGCACACAGGGGCCTGTTCGATGCGGTGTTTTTCTCCGACCACCCGGCCTTGATGACCGACCCGAACGGCCGTCCCTTCCATACAATCGACCCGCTGATCCTTTGCACGACGCTCGCCGCCCAGGTGCCGGACATCGGTTTCGTCGCGACCATGTCCTCGACCTACAATTCGCCCTACAATCTGGCACGTCGAACCCAGTCGACGGATATCGTCTCGGGCGGCCGGCTGATCGTCAACATCGTCTCCTCCTTCAATCCGGGCGTGGCGGCCAACTTCGGCAGCGCGCCGTTGCCGCCGCGCAGCGAGCGTTATGCCAAGGCCTCCGAATTCCTCGATGTCGCCAAGAAGCTCTGGTCGAGCTGGGACCCGGCACGCGAGGGCGACATTCAGGAAGGCCGCTTCTGGGACAGCACGAGTGCCCATACGATCGACCATGCGGGCGAGTATTTCACCGTGAAGGGGCCGCTGAACGTGCCGCGGGGGCCCCAGGGGCATCCCGTCATCGCCCAGGCGGGCGCGTCCGAGGGCGGGATCGACCTTGCCGCACGCCATGGCGAGATCATCTATTGCAACATTCTCTCGCGGCCGGCCGGCCAGGCGTTCGGCAGGAAGGTCAGGGATCGCGCCGCCGCATTCGGACGCGATCCTTCCGGCATCCGCATCGTTCCCGGCCTCGTGTTCATCATCGGTGAAAATCGCGAAGAAGCGTTGCGCAAGCATGAACTCTACAGCGGAACGGGTTCCGAGGACGGCCTGCTTGCCCGCTTCGTCAAGGAATACGACCTCGATCCGTCGACATTCGATCCGGACGCGATACTGGATGCGGAACGTTTCATTCCCGATCCGAACCGGCTCCAGGCCGTCGGCATGGGTCTCGGGCTGTCCGATCTTCTCGCCCATGAAAGGCTGACCGCGCGGCAGGCCATCCGCCGCTCCGAAGGGCATCACAGGCTCGTGCTCGGAACGCCGGAAGAGGTGGCGGACGCCATCATCGATCTGTGGTCCGATGGAACGGTGGACGGCTATACGCTGCAGCCGCCGCGCGCACCCGACGACATCCGGGAATTTGTCGAAAAGGTCGTGCCGATCCTGCAGGACCGTGGCGTTTATCGAACCCGCTACGAGGAAAAGACCGTGCGCGATCGGTATGGCCTGCCTTACCCGGCCTGACGCGCAGCAGACGGGGATTCCGTTGGCGTGATTTGTCCGCTATATATCCGAAAGCGGGATTTTCCTCTAGGCTGGCGGCTTTAGAATGTCTTCCATCATCAATCAATGGAGGCAACAAATGTCCGACACGGCCTTGATCGTCATAGATGCGCAGGAATCGTTCCGCCATCGCCCGTATTTCCGCGAGGAACTTCTGGACGCTTATCTCGAACGCCAGCAGGCATTGGTCGATGGCGCGAAAGCCGCCGGAATATCCATCGTCCAGATCTTCCATGTGGAAGATGCCGGCCCGTTCTCCGAAGCTTCGGGCTACGTCACCACGCTGGCGCCGTTGCGGATCGAGCCGGACGCCGTCTTCCGGAAGCGGCGTCACAGCGCCCTCGTCGGCAGCGGCTTCGATGTCTGGCTGACCGGGAACGGCATCCGCCGGCTCATCGTCTCGGGCATCCGCACCGAACAGTGCTGCGAGACGACGGCCCGGCACGCCTCCGACCTCGGCTACCAGGTCGACTACGTCGGTGAGGCGACACTGACATTTCCGATGACCGACGCGACGGGGCGGGAATGGAGCCCTGCCGATATCCGCGCCCGGACGGAACTGGTGCTGGCCGGCCGTTTCGCCCGCATCGCCACAGTCGAGAAGGCGATCGCAGGCCCGGCCGGAAAGGCTGCCGCATGACGGCAGCGCGGCGGCGGACGATCATTCCCGTCTTCATGGTCGTGCCGCCGCGCGCCTTGCTGCTCGACATCGCCGGGCCGATCGAAGTGCTGCGCAAGGCCAATCTGGAACAGGAGCATGTACAGTTCATCGTCTCCTATATCGGACCGTCGACAACGGTCGGCAGTTCCATCGGCCTTGCCCTGACCGGCATAACACCGCTGCCCGCAAGCTTGCCCGACGATGCGCTTGTGGTGATCTCCGGCGCCACGGACCAGATACTCGGATCGGCCACGGATAGCCGCAGGCATGACGCCCCGCTTGAAACCGAGATCGTCGCCTGGCTGAAATCCGCGGTCCGCCCCGGCATCCGATTGGTGACGATCTGCTCCGGCGCCCTGCTGGCCGCACGGGCCGGCCTGCTAGAAGGTTACGAATGCACGACCCATTACGCGACGATGAACGAGCTTCGGCGATTTGCGCCGACGGCAAAGGTGTGCGAGAATAGGCTTTATGTCGAGGACGGTGAGAGGCTGACAAGCGCCGGCATCACCGCCGGGATTGATCTGATGCTGCATGTCGTCGCCCGGGAGGCGGGCCATGCGGTGGCGCTGGCCGTGGCGCGCTATCTCGTCATCTACCTGCGCCGGGGCGGAGCCGACCCGCAGCTTTCGCCCTGGCTCGAAGGGCGCAATCACATCCATCCCGCCGTCCATCGCGCGCAGGATGCCATCGCCGCCGATCCGGCTGGAGACTGGTCGGTGGAAACGCTCGCCGGGATAGCCGCGACCAGCCCGCGCAATCTCTCACGTCTCTTCAACGAACAGGCGGGCATGAGCGTCATCGACTATGTGAACCGTATCCGGATCGCGCTCGCGCGGGAACTCGTCATCGGATCACGGCTCGACATGGAAAGCGTCGCCGAGCGCGCGGGTTTCGCATCCACCCGTCAGTTCCGCCGGGCATGGTCCCGGCTGCACAGCGTGTCGCCGGCCCGGCTGCGCGCCACCCACGGCTGATTTCCGCACGATACGCACCATTTGGCAGCTCCCAGGAAAGGGCTGCCGGCAAGGGTGTCAAGAAACTGGAGATGCTTCGTAATGAAGCCTGACAGCGCGCGCAAAGCACTGTATTTAAAAGGGGTTCGATAGAAAGGTTTTGATGTTGCCTGTCTGATGGCGATCTTATGGAAGGTTCCGAGATGACCCCTGCCCGCTTCACTGAGTGCCTGCTTCACATCCGCTGGACGCCGATCAATATCGCCTCGGCGCTGCAATGCGAGCTCTCCTGGATAGAGGCGATGGAAGCCGGGACCGAAGAGATACCGGAAGCTCTCGGCGAATGGCTCGAAAAACTGGCGCAAACCCACGAGGCCCTCCCGCCGCCGGCCACCTATCGGGGACGGAGAGCGAAGCACTGAGCTTTTCCGCCGGCCGGCCCTTATCTCTCCACGCACATGGCAATGCCCATGCCACCGCCGATACAGAGCGTTGCGAGCCCCTTGCGGGCGTCCCTGCGCTGCATTTCATGGAGCAGCGTGACGAGAACACGCGCGCCGGACGCACCGATCGGATGGCCGATGGCGATCGCTCCACCATTGGCATTGACCCGTCCGGGTTCCCAGCCCATGTTCTTGTTCACGGCGCAGGCCTGAGCCGCGAATGCCTCGTTCGCCTCGATCAGATCGAGGTCGTCCACACTCCAGCCGGCCTTATCGAGAGCCTTGCGTGAGGCGGGGATCGGCCCGGTTCCCATAAGCGCCGGATCGACGCCGGCCGTTGCCCAGGAGGCTATGCGCGCAAGGACCGGCAGGTTTCGTTGCCGGGCGTCCCTGAGGCTCGTGACGACGACTGCCGCCGCTCCGTCATTGAGCCCGGAGGCGTTCCCGGCAGTCACCGTGCCGTTTCGGTCGAAGGCAGGGCGCAGCGCCGCCATTCTTTCGGCACTGGCGTCCCGGCGGATATACTCGTCCCGGTCGACGACGACGGTCGCTTTTCTGTTCTCGACGCGAAAGGGTACGATCTCGCGCTCGAAATATCCGGCCTCCTGCGCCGCCGCGGCCTTTCTCTGCGATGCCAGGGCGAAATCGTCCTGTTGCTGCCGCGATATCTCGAATGCCTTCGCGACATTCTCAGCCGTTATGCCCATGTGATAACCATGGAAGGCATCCACTAGGCCGTCGCTCAGCATCGTATCGGCCAAAACCGCGTCACCCATCTTCGCCGCGGCTCTCAGATGCCGGCAATGCGGCGAAAGCGACATCGACTCCTGGCCTCCGGCCACGACAATCCGCGCGTCTCCGGTGACAATCTGCTGTGCGGCAAGCGCCACGGCCCTGAGGCCCGAGCCGCAGACCTGATTGACACCGAATGCCGTCGCCTCCTGGGGAATGCCCGCCTTCATCGCGGCCTGCCGAGCCGGATTCTGGCCCTGCCCGGCCGTCAGAACCTGGCCGAGAATGACCTCGTCGACTTCTTCCGCGAGTAGCCCCGCCCGTTCGAGCACGGCGGTGATCACAGCCGAACCAAGCTCGTGGGCCGGAACGTCTGCAAAGCCGCCCATGAAACTGCCGACCGCGGTGCGCGCCGCCGAAACGATGACCGCCTCATTCATGATGCAATCCTCCCGGAAGCAAGACCGATGTCGAAAAGAGTGCCCGTCTTGGCGCGGATTTCATCGACGGATACGCCATCCGCGGTTTCGACAAGCACCATCCTCGGCTCGCCGTGCCGGGCAATGGTGAAGACGCCGAGATCGGTGACGACGAGATCGGCGACCCGCCGGCCGGTCAGCGGCAGGGTGCATTCCTTGAGCAGCTTCGGCTCGCCCCTGGCTTCGTGCTCCATGACGACGACGACGCGCTTGACGCCCGCGACAAGATCCATCGCACCGCCCATGCCCTTGACCATCTTGCCGGGGATCATCCAGTTGGCGAGGTCGCCGCTTTCCGAGACCTGCATCGCGCCGAGAATGGAGAGGTCGATATGCCCTCCCCGGATCATCGCAAAGCTGTCGGCTGACGAAAAATAGCTCGTTTTTGGCAGTTCGGTGATTGTCTGTTTCCCGGCATTGATGAGATCGGCGTCCTCCTCGCCCTCGTAGGGAAAAGGCCCCATGCCCAGCATGCCGTTCTCGCTTTGCAGGGTCACCTCGACCCCGTCCGGAATGAAATTGGCGACCAGCGTCGGAATGCCGATGCCGAGATTGACGTAGAAACCGTCCTCGATCTCACGGGCGGCACGCGCCGCCATCTGCTCGCGGGTCCAGGCCATGTCAGGCGAACTCCTTGTGTGGTTTGGGACGCGTGGTGCATTGTTCGATCCGTTTTTCCGGATTGGAAACATGGACGATCCGCTGCACGTAGATGCCGGGCGTGTGGACGTGATCCGGATCGATCGAGCCGGCAGGCACGAGGTGCTCGACCTCGGCGACCGTCACGCGTGCGGCCGTCGCCATCATCGGATTGAAGTTGCGCGCCGTCTTGCGGTAGACGAGATTTCCCTCCGTATCGCCCTTGAAAGCATGAACGATCGCGACATCGGCAACGAGGCCCGTCTCCATCACATACTCCTCCCCGGCGAAGCTGCGCACCTCCTTGCCCTCGGCCACCAGCGTTCCGACCCCGGTCTTGGTGTAGAAGGCGGGAATGCCGGCTCCTCCGGCCCGGATGCGCTCGGCGAGCGTGCCTTGCGGATTGAATTCCAGCTCCAGTTCGCCCGACAGGTATTGCTGGGCGAACAACTTGTTCTCACCCACATAGGAGGAAATCATCTTGCGGATCTGACGCGTCTCCAGCAGGATGCCGAGCCCGTAGCCGTCCACTCCGGCATTGTTGGAAATCACCGTCAGATCCTTCGCGCCCGAGAGCCGGATCGCCTCGATCAGGCTCATCGGGATGCCGCAGAGGCCGAAACCGCCGGCCATGATCGTCATGCCGTCGGTCAACATTTCCGAAAGCGCGTCCGCGCCGCTTTGAAAAAGTTTTCTCATGCAAGGCTCCAGCCGGACGGAGCGTCCTTCTCCACGAAGATCGCTGCTTTCATCTTTTGCGCCATATCGGTTCCTCCCGGGCTGGCGATCCGTGATTGCTTCTGATGGCGAACGGGCGCGGCATCTTGGAACCGCGCCCGCTCCGAGCGCTGCCGCTACGCGGCTTCCGCCCGCTCCGGAACCGGCAGGCCGATCCAGTCCCGATAGAAGGTATCGATATCCGGCTCGAAATCGCGGATGATCGGATACCAGGGGGTCGGCGCCTCGACATCGTGAAGCGTGCCGCATTCGGGGCAATAGAACTCGCGGATCACCTGCCAGGTCGGTGTCGGAGCCATCAGGCGGGGATAGATCTCCTCCATCTTTTCCGGTGTGTCGCGTACATGCACCAGCGCATGGAGCTTCCAGTTCTCGCGCCAGTCGCAGAAGTCGTGACCGCACTCGCAGCGAACCGTCCATTGCTTCGTCTGTTTCTGCTGGACGATATAAAGCTTGGGTCCGAGCGGCAGGATGATCTTCTCGTCCCACGGAACCCGCTCCTGCAGGATTTCCATGTACATCTGGAAACGCTCCGGGTCCTTCGGCGTCGAAAGCATCTGGTGAAGCGTGTCGTGGTCGATCTTTCCGTCGATGAGATCGGCGATCTTGGTACGGGTATAGGCCATTGTTCAAATCCTCCCAAAGGAAACGATGGTGAATGGATACGGGCCTTGCCGCCCGTATCCTTCTGCAAAACCGGGGATCATTCCTCGACGAACTGGACGGTCTTCACGTCGGGCAGCTCGGAAAGGTCCATGGAGTAACGCGACCCGTAGGTGGGGATGCCGAGCTCCTCCTCGGTCAGCACCCAGTCTTCCGGCAGGTCCCAGAAAGTGCGGAACTCTTTCTCGAAACGCGGGCCGAGCTTGAAGGACGAGGCAAACATCTGTTGCACCTGGGTCGAGGCCTTCTTCGCAAGGATCTTCTCCCGCTCCTGCTTCATCCATTCCCGGGCGGGAACCGCCTTTGCGATTCGCGCCTTGCGGATTGCGCGGCGCTCCGCCTCGGTGGCGGCAACATCGACGGCATGTCCTTCCTGGCCCTTTCTCAGGACGACGCCGTAGACCTGCCGGGCAAAGCGCTCCAGCACGTAGCCGCCGTTGACGTCATCCGCGACGGTCTGCGGGTCGCGATCGAGCGGATCGCCGAAGCCCGGACCGCCACGCATGTAGTTGAGATAGAGGTCATAGTCGGAGAACATTTCCTCGGTGGTGATCGCCTGCTTGTCGCGCTTGATCACGGCGTCCTTCAGGAGGCCGTCCCAGACCGGGTTTTCCGGATCGGCATCGCCGCCGAGCGGTATCTCCTTTCCTTCCTCGATGAGCTTCTTCAGTTCCGTCTTGTGCGCGGCGAAACGGTATCCCGAGGCCGCCGGATAACCGCCCATCAACCCCCAGTCGGAGGAGATATGGCCATTGCCCATGAAGAACATCGTCCAGTCCTTGGCGTTCCAGACCATGCGCAGGCTCTCGAAGCCGCAACCGCCGCGATACTTGCCCGATCCGCCCGAGGAAGCCTTGATCTGCCGGCCGAGATAGACGAGCGGTTCGGCAAGTTCCCAGATCTCCATGTCACCCATGTCGCCTTCCGGGTTCCAGATGGCGGCCGCGTGGGAGAGGCCGTCCCCGACGGCGGTCGCACCCGTGCCGTTGGCCGCGCATTCGAAGGAATTGACGGCATGGATCTCGTCGTACTGGTTGAAGCCGCCGCCCTGCAGCCAGTTCGAGGTGTTGGCGTTGCCGGCGTTCACCTCCTCGAGATAGCCGCGTCCGAAATAGGAGCGCGACAGGCCGCGCCAGAGCGCCGTCCAGGCCGACACCAGGAAGTGCCAGGAATAGGAGAAGGCGACGCGCCGGTCGTCCGGGTTCATCCATGTGCCTTTCGGCAGCCGGAACTCGGTGCCGTAAGCCGCGCCGTCATTGATCATTTCCGATGGGATCAGGGTCTGCGTCATCATCACCCATATGCCGGACGTGAAGCTCACCTGATGGGCGTTGTAGGTGTGCCAGCCCCAGCGGCTCGAACCTTCGAAGTCCAGCCGCCAGGTGCCATCGTTCCGGATGGTGATCTCCGATGGCGCATGCATGATCGTATCGACCTTCGCGAAATCGGAAGGCACGCGCACGTCGTCGTGATTATAAGGCACGTCGACGAACCCGACCTGCCGGTACTTGCCGGGAATGGTCATCGCCTTGATGCGATTCTGCAGGCCGACGCGGCCATGCTCGACCGCCTCGTAGGCGAACTTCCAGTAGGAGTCGATCCCCTCCTCGGCGATCACCTCCTCCACCAGCTTGCGGATCATGTGGCAGCCGGCGATGCGCGTGCGTTCGTCCAGCATCCAGTAGCGGGTGGTGCGGACCATGCGCTGGCTTTCATGCAGCCAG
Source organism: Neorhizobium puerariae (assembly GCF_042429745.1). Lineage (NCBI taxonomy): Bacteria > Pseudomonadati > Pseudomonadota > Alphaproteobacteria > Hyphomicrobiales > Rhizobiaceae > Neorhizobium > Neorhizobium puerariae. Next base: position 76,682 of record NZ_JBHMAA010000033.1, read on the forward strand.
TCCCGATAAAGGGTGTCGTTCTCGCCCACCTTGCGGCAGGTGATGGAATAGCCGTCGCCGAAACGCTGCACCTGCCCGGTCGCCATGGAGCCCGGCCCGACGGCGCCGGTGTCGATGACGTGGGTGACGCCGCCGACCCAGCCGATCAGTTCGCCCTCCCAGAAGATCGGCACGATCGTATGGATATCGCACGGATGCACGTTGCCGATGAGGGAATCGTTGTTGCAGAAGATGTCCTTGTCGCGCACGCCGGGATTGCTCTCCCAGTCGTTCTCGATCATGTACTTGATCGCCGCCCCCATGGTGCCGACATGGATGATGATGCCGGTGGAGGTCAGGATCGAATCGCCGGCCGCATTGTAGAGCGTGAAGCAGAGTTCGCCTTCCTGCTCGACGATCGGCGATGCGGCGATCTTCTTGGCCGTCTCGCGCGCATCGACGACACCGGCGCGAAGCCGCGAGAACAGCTTGTTGTAGAGGATCGGATCGCGGTCGCGCAGCTCCATCTTCTGCAGGCCGGCGTAATGTTTCGTCTTCCGCGTCGCATCCATGACGCGGTCGCGATGTTCCTTCAGCGTTTCGCCTCCACGGACCACGCCGCGCGCGGCGCCTTCGAGGCTCCTGTCCTTGACATTGATGTTCATGACTATGTTCCTTGTTCGATCTTGAGGGTGCTCTGTGGCCGGGGCCGATTGCGGTCGCCCCCTGCGCCTGGTCAGACTTCCTGCAGGTGGAACAGACGGTGTCCGTCGAGCCAGGTTTCGAAGCCGTCCGGAACGACGAAGGTGGTCGCGTCGGACTCGATGATGGCCGGGCCGATCACCCGGTTGCCGGGCTTGAGCGCTTCCATCTTGTAGAGCTGGGCGTCGACCCAGCGTTTCTTGCGGTAGAACTTGCGCGTGCCGATCTTCGCCTCCTCGGGCGGGGTTTCGGACTGCAGGTCCTCCTTCGGGATCTTGGGCTTCTGGATCGGCACGGTGCCGCGCATGATGGCGCCGGTCACCGAATAACCGAGCTCCGGCGAACGGGCGCTCTCGGAATAGACCCGGCCATAGGTGGCGTTGTAGGCATCTACCATCTTGTCCCAGTCTTCCGCCGTCGACGCCGACTGGATCGGGCTTTCGATCTCCAGGTCATTGAGCTGGCCGCGATATTGCATGCGGTAACCGGGCTGGAGCGATACCTTGTCGGCGTCGTAGCCGTTGAGCCGGAACTCCTCCAGAACGTTGCGGGTCAGTTCCTCCCAGGCCGCCTGAAGCACCTTCGAGGCCTCGGCTTTCTGGGCATCGGGGGCATCCGGGGCAATGTTGATGTCGAGGGACTTGTCGTAGCGGTATTCGAAATCCGCAGCGGCGCAGCCGAAGGCGGAAAATCCCGCGGCCCAGGCCGGCACGATGACGTCCTCGAAACCGAGACCCTCCGTATAGCCATAGGTATGGACCGGTCCCGCACCTCCATAGGAGAAGCAGACGAAGCTTGCCGGCGAATATCCCTTGCCAGAGATCATCGAGCGCAGATAGTCGCGCAGGTCGGAATCGAGCAGCTCGATGACGCCGGCCGCCGCATCTTCCACGGAAAGTCCGAGCGGATCGGCGATCTGCTTCTTGATGGCATCCACCGAACGCTGCCGGTCGAGCTTGACCGCGCCGCCCAGGAAATTGTCCGGATTGAGATAGCCGAGCACCATATGGCAATCGGAAACCGTCACGGTCTCGATACCGCTCTCGGCCCAGCAGACACCGACGCGATAACCCGCGGAATCCGGCCCAAGCTTGATCGCCTTGGTATAGGGATCGAGGCGGATGAAGGAACCGGCGCCGGCGCCGACGGAATCCATGCCGACGAGCGGCAGGGAGAGAACGAGGCGGGCCATGTCGGGATCGTTCTTGATGGTGAGTTCGCCTTGCGTGATCAGCGCCACGTCGAACGACGTACCGCCGATATCCGAGCAGGCGATATTCTTGTAGCCCAGCACTTCTCCCAGATACTTGGCGCCAATGACGCCGCCGATCGGACCCGACACGATCGTGCGGGCGAGCTCCTTGGCCTTCCACGAAATGGTGCCGCCATGGGTCGCCATGACGCGGAAATCGAATTTCGTCCCCTGCTCCTTGAAGGCGTCGGATATCTTCTTCAGCGTCTGTCGCGACGGCTCGGCGGCATATCCTTCGAGGATCGTCGTGTTGGTCCGGTGTGTTTCCTTGCGCACCGGATAATAGTCGGCCGAGGCGAAAACCGGGATATTCTTGCCGCTCTTCGCGACCTCCTCGATCACGATGTCGCGGACGCGGCGCTCATGCGCGGCATTCTTGTAGGAGTGGAGCAGACTGATGACGATCCCCTCGACATCGAGCGCGATCAGTTCGCGTGCGGCCCGGCGGGCGCTTTCCTCCCGGAGCGGAATGACCACGGTGCCGGACATGTCGACCCGTTCGACGACGCCCCGGGTAAGCTGCCGCGGGACAAGCGGCGGATCGTAGCGATGGGTGTTGAGATGGATGCGATCCTCGTAGGCATAGCCGAGATAACACTGGATCGCCCGTCCCATCCGGTGGAAATCCTCCATGCCGGCATTGACGATGAGACCGCACCGAAGCCCCTTGCGCTGCACGACGCGGTTCAGCATGGCCGTGCCCGAATAGACGCCGGTCTGCAACTGCGCCAGGGCATCGGACAGGTCCATTCCCCACAAGGCCAGCCCGTCCTTGCTGGAGTTGATCAGTCCGATCGCCTCGTTCTGCGGGGTCGATTGGGCCTTGCCGACGACGAAATCGCCTTCTGCATCGACAAAGAATGTGTCCGTCATGGTGCCCCCGGCATCAATGCCGAGCACCTGGACGCTACGCACATTTTTGTTGTGTACGTTCACGGTAACTCCTCCTCTTGTCCGCGACCCCTCCTTGGGTCACGAACAACAGGCAGCAATGACCGTGCCAATCGGCACCGTTTCCACGAACAGACTGAAAAATAAGGATTCTTTTTATCGCCTGGCAAATGCCGGGATTTTCGACCGTCCGCGGGCCGGACACTGTCCGTCCGGTGTCCGCCGCCTTTCGAAGACACATGGCCCCCCGACGCACGAAGGAGCCGCCTCGTGGAAGAACAACACGATCGTGAGAAATGTTACCGGTTGATGCCGTATTCGGCCAACCGGACATAGAGGGTCGAACGGGCAATGCCGAGACGCCGGGCGGCCTCCGTCATATTGCCGTTGCAGGCCTCGACCGCCTCCCGAATGGCCGTTTCCTCGGCCTTGCGCAACGCGCCTGCCGCGGATGTCACATTCACGGGGATGCCCTCGCGCACCTCCGCCGGAAGGTTTTCGAGGCGGATGTCATCGCCTGGCATCAGCGCCACGGCCGCATCGATGATGTTACGCAATTGGCGGACATTGCCCGGCCAGCGATAGGCGCAGATCGCCTGCAGCGCCTCCTCGGAAAAGCGGGGCATTGCCTTCGACAGCCGCCTTGCGGCCAGTTCGGCGAAATGCCCGGCGAGCAGGATCACGTCGTCTCCCCGGTCTCGCAGGGGCGGAATTGTAATCGTCGCCGCTGCGACGCGATAGAAGAGGTCGCTGCGGAAACGGCCGGCCGCGATTTCCCCGGCAAGGGACCTGTTCGTCATCGAGACGAGCGAAAGCTCCACCTGCCGGCCCTCCTGCGAGCCGACGGGATAGACGATGCCGTCTTCCAGGACGCGCAGGAGATAGGATTGCAGTTCCAGCGGCATTTCGCCGATCTCGTCGAGACAAAGGGTGCCGCCGTCGGCAGCGACGATCCGCCCTTCGCGCCCCCGTTCGTCGGCGCCCGTAAACGATCCCTTGTTGTAGCCGAAAAGCTCGCTGGCGATGAGATCGCGGGCAATCCCTCCGCAATTGACCGGAACGAAGGGCGCCTGAGAGCCGCGGACCTGGGCATGGATTGCGCGCGCGAAAAGCTCCTTGCCCGTCCCGGTCTCTCCCTCGATCAGCACGGGAAGCCCTGCTTCGGAAAGGCGGACGGCTCGCTCTTTCGCAGCCAGCATCGCCGGGCTTTTCCCGAGGATATCGGAGAACAGGACAACCCGTTCCCGCAAGGAGGAGGCTCCGGACCGCGTGGCGGTCTTCGCCTGCGGCCGGCCGAGCAGAACGATCGCGCCGATCTCCCCGCCCTCCTGGCGCACGAATTCGATCTTGGCATTCGGTTCGCGTCGCCTCAGTTCGGCTTGCCATTCCGGAATGGGCAGGGTCTGCACCTCTTCGCGCATCCCGCTTTCCTTCCAGACGCCGGCCGAGCCTCCTTCCTTGGTCGCGTGAACGACCAGCCCATAACGGTCGAGCACCAGCATGTCTTCGTTCAGCCACACGGACCGCTTCATCAGAAAATGACGGAGCAGGACCTCATGCTCCATCCTCAGCATCCGATCGAGCGCGCTCTCGATCTCCCCGCCCACCGCAACGGCAAGGGCCATGCTTTGAGGATTGAAGGATTCCACCCGGCCGGAGATATCGACCACGCCGAGGATGCGGCCGTTTGCCGAGTTCTTGACGGGAACGGCGGCGCATGTCCAACGCTGGACGTCCTCGCAATAGTGCTCGCTGCCGTGTATCTGCACCGCGGCACCTTCGGCCAGCGCCGTGCCGATCGCGTTGGTGCCGATCTGCTGCTCGTGCCAATGCCCCCCAAGCTCCAGATGGTTCGCGCGCCCTGCGTCGACCACCCTTGGATCGCCTTCCGTGGCGATGATGAGGCCGCTGGCCTCGGTGAGGATCAGCATCGACCTCGCATCCGCAAGAAAGGTGCGGGACCGCCCAAGGGCCGGGGCTGCCGCCGAAATCAGAATGGCGTTGCCCGTTCGTCTTCGATGGAGCTCACCTTCCTCCACCATCGGCGCCAGACGCCGGTTGAATCCGACATGGAAACCCGCCGACCGTTTCCAGGACTGCGTGACGACATCACGTATGGTCTGCCCGGGCAGTTCCCCATCGCTGACGAACCGCTCCCATGCCTGTCTGATCTGCGCTCCCACCTTAGTCTCCTCCCAAGGTGCGTTAACCAGCGGCCTCGCCGTCAAAAAATGACCTTCGCTGTATTTTCTCCCGGCGCTGGAAGCGTGAACACTAACACGTCCCACTCCGAACACAACCGCCTGCGGCCGTTTGATCCGGAGCAGGCAAGGACCTCATCCAAGCACGACCCGATGTTCGGCGACGCCTCTGGCCGGCACGGCACGGCAGAACGTCATCCCGGCACACGGTTCCGCCAGGCGTGCCTCGGGCGTCATCCCCTGCTGTGCGGACGTGGCGAAGAGCAGGTCGAGATCGGTCCCGCCGAATGCCGGGCAGGATATGCGGGCCGCATCGAAATGATGGACGGCGATCTCCCTGCTGTCCGGCCCATAGCAGGCAACCCGGCTGGCGCCCCACTGGGCATTCCAGAAACTTCCCTCGCTATCCGTAACGGCGCCGTCGGGCGAAACGCCGGAAACGGTCAGGTCCAGGAACAGGCCGGGCTCCTCCGCCGGCCAGCCGTCCCGGTCGAGCCGGACGGACCATATCCGTTTGAGCCGGGTATCGGCAAAATATCCGAGCGACCGCTCGGCATCGAAGCAGATCGCATTGGGAATGCTGATACCGGGATACAGCTTGCGCATCTCGCCGCGATAGTAGCGCCAGATGGCCCCGGCTTCGTGTTCGGACTGCTTGCCCATCGTGCCGATCCAGAAGCCGCCCCGGGGGTCCGCCCGGCCGTCGTTGGAGCGCAGATGCTGTTCCGGCGGCAGCCTCGCCACGATTTCCCGCCGCCCGGATTCGATATCCATTTTCCACAGACCCGTTTCGGAAGCCACCAGCAACTCGGCTGTCGAAATCCACCCCGCGGCGGAGACGCATTCATCGAACTGCCACCGGAGCTCGTTGCCCCGCTCCCGGCTCAGAAGCGCCTTGCCGGTGATGTCGAACCAGAAGAACTGCTGCCTCCCGGGATGCCAGAATGCACCCTCCCCAAGTTCGCAGCGGCGGGCATCGAATAGGTCGCTCATGATCCGGTTCTTCGTCGTGATGCAGCAGTGCCTGAGGATTGACCGGGAAATTCATCGTATGAATGTGAAAAACATCAGTCGACTTGACGAGATACAGCAGACAGGTCAAAACGTCCAGCGCCCGTCCGTTCATTGGTCCCGCCATTGCCTCGCGTCCCGCTCATCCTTTCAGTGGCGCTGTTCATGGAAAGCATGGACGCCACGGTTATCTCCACATCCCTGCCGGCGATCGCGGCCGACATCGGCACGACATCGGTGGCGCTGAAGCTCGCCTTCACCGCCTATTATGTCGCCATGGGCATTTTCGTGCCGATGAGCGCCTGGCTCGCCGACAGATACGGATGCCGTAACGTGCTGCGGTTTTCCATGGCGCTTTTCATCCTCGGCTCGCTCGGATGCGCCGCTTCCCAGTCGCTTGCACACTTCGTATGCGCCCGCTTCATCGAGGGCGCGGGGGCGGCCTTCATGGCGCCCGTCGCGAGGCTCGCTCTCTTCCGGGTCACGCCGAGGGAGGAACTGGTGAGTGCGACCTCCTGGCTGACAATTCCGCCCACCGTGGCCCCGATGTTCGGGCCTCCCCTCGGCGGCTTCCTGACCACATACGTCGCCTGGCAATGGATCTTCGTCGTCAACCTTCCCATGGCGATCGCGGGCATCGTCCTGATCACCCGTCTCATGGCGGACCCAATCCGGCTCCCGACCGGACGCCTGGACCTTTTCGGCCTTGTCCTCGTCGCCATCAGCCTTTCCGGTCTCGTTTTCGGGGCATCTCTGATCAGCATGCCGGTATTGCCGGCATGGCTCGGCCTGTCGGGAATGATGCTCGGCGCCGCGGCCGGGATCGCATATTTTGCACATGCTCGAAAATCCGCCGATCCGGTTCTGGACCTGCGCGTCTTCCGCGAGCCGACCTTCCGGGCGACCACGATCGGAACCACGCTGATGCTGATGGGGTGTGCCGCACTTCCTTTCCTGACCGCGCTGATGTTGCAGCTGGGGTTCGGGATGGATGCCTTTCAGTCAGGCCTGCTCGTCTTCTCGGGGGCGATCGGCGCCCTCGCCGCGAAGTTCGTCGTGGCCCCCTTGTTCAAACGCCTCGGCTTCCGCCGGGCGATGACCTGTTCCGCCCTGCTCGCCGGCATCGGCATCGGCGTCAAGGCGACGCTCCTGCCGAGCACGCCGGCCCTGCTCATCGTCCTCCTGCTCTTCGTCAACGGTCTCATCCGGTCGGTCTATTTCACCGGTCATGCGGTTCTCACCGTCGCGGATACAAGCCCGGAACAGGCAGGCCATGCCACCGCCATTGCCGCAGTCTCGCGGCCGGTCGCGTCGGCGCTTTCCTTCGCCATGGCTGGCGGACTGCTGACATTCCTGTCATCGGGCGGCACCAACACGATCGGCGATTTCCATATGGCCATCGGCCTCGGCGCGGCCTTGTGCGGCAGCGCCGCCCTCGCTTTCCTGATCTGCCGTCCTTCTCGCAACCCGTCATAGACAATTGCTGGGGGAACAGGCGTTGCCGGCCCATTGTCCATTGAAAGAAGGGGCTATTTGTCATACATGTGTGATGAATCGAAGGCGTGGAATACCGCGTCCGGGTGACGTTCGGTCGAGCCGATGCGAGGGATCAAGGCGTGGCTATGCAAGTGAAGGATCGCAGCAGGGGTCCTGGATCGCTGGTCTCACAGGTCGGAGAGAGCCTTCGACAGGCTATCCTGAGCGGGCAGTATTCCCCCGGCGACAAGCTTCCGAGCGAGGTTGAGCTCACCGAAACGCATGGCGTCAGCCGGACCGTGGTCCGCGAGGCCGTCGCGGCGTTGCGCTCCGACGGACTTGTGGAGGTGCGTCAGGGAGCGGGCATATTCGTGCTCAATGCCGATCCGAACCCGGTGCTTCCGGGACGCAGGATCGACAGGGCTCGCGTTTCCTCCGATCTCGAGGTTCTCGAAGTCCGCGCACCGCTGGAGATCGAGGCGGCCGGCCTGGCCGCCTTGCGCCGGTCGCCCGCCCAGGAGGAAGCGATCTTCGAATGCCATCGCAAGATCCTCAGATGCATCGAGAATGATGAATCGATCCGCGACGCCGATCTGGCGCTTCACTTCGCCATAGCCGAGGCGACCAACAACCCGTTGTTCCGGCAGCACCTGGAATTCCACGGCTCCGCGGTCATTCCCCAATCGAGGGTCATCCCGGAATCCCGGGCAGCTGAACAGACCGCCTACCGGAAGATGATCCACAGGGAACACGAGGCGATCGTGATGGCGATCTCCGACCGGAACGAGGAAGCTGCGCGCAATGCCATGCGAGACCACCTGAGAGGCAGCCAGATCCGCTACCGCGACCTGCTCAAGGACTTTCGCACGTTTTCGGAATAGAGACCTGCATGCCCGTTCCTAATCTGCCTCCCGCCCCCACACCTCGATCTGCGTCAAGGCCGGAAAGGGGGACGGATCTTCCGCCTTGATCAGGTTATGCAGCCTGATCCAGTCCACGGTGCGAGGCGCCACGGGCAGGCATTGGGCGGCGCCCGACTTGACGAGCGGGAAGCAGCATGTCCCGCCATCGGAAAAGGTGATGCTCGCCTTCTCCCACCAGGAATCATGCGGAAAGTCCGCCCGCAGGTAGAGCACGATCTCATCGACCGTCACCGGCCGCCCGAATTCGACCGTCAGAGCGGCCTCCGGATCGCGGTTGATCCCCCAGCTGGTATAAGGCCAGAAGCCATGGTCGTTATTGGCCTTTTCGCCGTCGATCGCATTGCGCGCGGCGAATACCGCCTCTCCGCGTGTCTCGACATTGGCTTTCGCATGCGGAAACAGCGTTTCGTTGGCCTGATCATCCCAGGGATTGAGCGCGAGATTCCGCCGCGGCGCGACCTCGTCCGGCCGTGCCTTGCGCACATAGAGCCGATGAATATCGCCATGAAACGCACGCGGCGAATAAGGAATGCGTTTCTGGCCGAAAGGCACCGACAGGGAATAGGAACGTCCCCTCAGATAGACCGCCGTGGGACCGATGGCGTCGTCGAGAGCGAGCACGACATGCCCTGCCTCCGATGCCTCCACGACAATCCGGTCGCCTTCGCGATAGCTTTGGCGATGGACGAGGAAACTCTCCCCGCCCCCCGTCGCGCTCGCCAGGACCGCTCCATCGGCGTCGACCACCTTCAATGTCAGTTCCATTCGCGTCCTCCTCAGACGACCCGCAATTTCAGGCGCTCCTTCGCAAAAGCGATCCGCAGCCTGTAGATCCTGCCCGGCCAGGACAACCTGAGCCGGGCATCTTCGATATCGATTGCGTCGATTTCGATTTTCCCCGCGCCATCGAGTTCGATACGGCCAAGCCCGGCGAGATCGATCGCGCCGGCGGCGACCGTCGGCTGGACGGAAACCATCAGCGACAGGACGGCTGGCAGGTCCCCGTCATGGCAATCGACGATTTCGACGTGGCGCCCGCGCTGGAGAGTGACCTTGCGGCGGTAGCTGCGCACCCGCGCCTCGGGCGGATAGGCGCCGGCGATATCGAGGGAAACATGCGCTTCGGCGGGACCGAACCCGGTCTCCATCTCGCGTGCCGCAAAGCCCTCGCCGTCCGACTGCATGACCTTCCCGAAGGTCGGCAGGTTGTGGAATGCCGACTGCATCGTCCAGATTTCATATCGATCGGGAGAGAACGTCTTGGCCGTATAGGCTTCAACCCCGACGTCGATGAGGAACGGAAGCCCGTCCTTGTAGAGGGTCACGCTTCCGACATCGTTGTGATTGTGGCTCTCGCCGTTGTGGCCGCCCTTGACGGCAACGGCAAAATGCCCGTCACGCGCGATGAACAGACCGATGCCGGAATAGAAGACATCGCGCGCCGGGACGGAGCGGGGCTTATAGACGACCGTCTGGCCGACCAGTAGTTCCTGCACCCGATACCAGAGGTTCCACTCCGCGGGCAGATGCAGCTTCTCGGCCGTGCTTCTGCTCGCTGCGGCGAACTCCATGAGAGGTTCGGAACCGACAGCCTGTCCGAAGAGATATTCGCGGACGCTGCAAGGTTCGACCACGGCGGAGGAATCCGCGAAATTGAAATAGTGGCGGCCGGCTACATACATGTTGAGAATGTATTCGGCCATGTTGCGAATCTTCGGCTCGCCCCAGAGATGCGCAAAAACGCCCGGCGCGACGGCATCCAGGATCGTCATCGCGCCATGCAGGCAGAGTGCTGCATGGCGATAATAGACAACTCCCTCTTCACAGGCCCCGTCTTCGGCATAATCCTTCAGAAAGGCATCCAGGCTGCCGAGCGCCTTCCCGACGATTTTTCGGCGCAATGCCTGGTCCGTGCGCAGGCAGAACGTGGACAGCAGGACGTTCTGCGTGATCCACGCCGTCCAGTTGTTCATTCTCTCGCTGCCGCGCCCCATCCACCAGAAGTGCCGGTCGAGGTAAGGGGAAAAGATGCGTCCCTCGATCTCCCGTTCGATGCGGGCGACGATCTGCGGGCTCACCGCATCCAGTTCATCCCCCATCAGGGCCACAACCGTTGCCAGCAATGCCGCGGTTTCCGCGGCGAAAAGGTCGATGACCGGTTGCGCCGTGTCGGGGAGCGGAAGACGCTGCCCTCCCCTCTCATAGGCGTTGTGTGCAGGCAATTGCCAGCCGCTTTCCTCCACAATCAGGAAAATGCCGTCGACGATGGCGGACAGGAAACGCCCCCGGCCCTCCAGCATTTCGCCGAGCACGAGATCGTTCAGCATCCGCCGCCGGGTGAAATAGAGATTCTCGAAGCGGGAACGATCGCCCGTTTTCGTGAACTCCCAATAGTCCGATGCTCTTATGACCGGCCATGCCCGCGAGAGGGCCGCCTCGGCGTCCTGAACGACCGCCTCGCGGACGGAGGCGGGAACCGCAGACCAAGCCGCGCGATCCCCACGAACGGAGCCCGGAAGGAAATCCCCCAGAAAATCCGGCAAAGCCGCCGCAATCTCGCTGAGCATCTCTCCTCCTCGCAAAGCCGCCGGCGCCCGACTTGACGCCTACCTATCATACGTATTTTGCGATATCCATAAAATTCATATGACTTATTCATAATTTGTTTGACCAATGTCGGAGATATGCTATGGGTCAGCCGGGAGGCAAGGGCCGGCACAAGGCCGCACCCGCTGCGATTGGCGGACTTCAAGTTTTTGGCGACAGCCGGCCGAGGCCAGTCGCGCTGGAGGAGATACCGATGTCCATGTCGAGTTCGGCCATAGTGGCACGCCCCGCGACGGCAGCCCCCCGGCGCAAGGTCAGGATTTTGTCCCGGCGCCGGCGGAAGGTTCAGAATGCGCTGATCGCCTATTCCTTCATCGCCCCGAATTTCATCGGTTTTGCGGTCTTCACGCTCGGCCCGATCCTCTTCGCCTTCGCGCTGGCCTTCATGCATTGGGACGGTTCGAACGCGATTACTTTCGCGGGACTGGACAATTTCTGGCGGCTTTTCGAGGACAAGGCATTCATCGCCGCCTTCTGGAATACCGTCATTTACACGGTCGTATCGGTGCCGGCGACACTTGCCTGTGCATTGGGCCTCGCCATCCTGCTCAATCAGAAGATCTTCGGCCGCGATTTCTTCCGCACCGCCATGTTCTTCCCCTATGTCGCCTCCCTGGTCGCTGTGGCGGTTGTCTGGAACATGATCTTCAACCCCGAGATGGGCCCGGTGAACATGATCCTCTACACGCTCGGCCTCGACCCGAAGGACATGCCGGGCTGGGCCGCCGACCGACACTGGGCGATGGTGACGGTCATCCTCTTCGGCATCTGGAAGAGCATGGGCTACTACATGGTCATCTATCTCGCCGGCCTGCAGGGCATCAATTCCGAACTCTACGAGGCGGCCAATCTCGACGGCGCGAACGCCTGGCAGAAATTCATCTATGTCACGGTGCCGCAGCTTGCCCCCACGACCTTCTTCGTCACCGTCATGCTGACGATCCAGTCCTTCAAGGTCTTCGACCAGATCTACATGATCACCCAGGGCGGGCCGGGCACGTCCACGCTCGTCCTCGTCTACCACATCTATAACGAGGCCTTCATCTCCTGGGATCTTGGCTATTCCAGCATGGTCGCGCTTGTCCTGTTCTTCCTCGTGCTGGCCGTCACGATCATCCAGTTCCGTCGCCAGAGGGAGGATTGAGGCCATGAGGATCGCCGGACACAGGATCACGACAGGAACCGTCGCCGTCTATGCGACCGCCATCGTCATCACCGCCGTGATGCTGATGCCGTTCGCCTGGATGCTTTCCGCCTCGCTGAAGCTCAGCCGCGACGTCTTCGTCTTCCCGATCGAATGGATTCCCTCCCAGCCGCAATGGCAGAACTATGTGGACATCTGGACGAAGATCCCGCTGGCGCTCTTCATCTACAACACGTCCAAACTGACGATCATCGTCACGCTGCTGCAACTCCTGACGTCGAGCTTCGCGGCCTATGCCTTCGCCAAGCTCGATTTCCCCTACAAGAACACGCTCTTCCTCGGATACATCGCCACGATCGCCATGCCCTGGCAGGTCTATATGGTGCCGCAATTCCTGCTGATGCGCGAATTCGGGCTGAACAACACGCATCTCGCGCTCATCTGCCTGCAGGCTTTCACCGCCTTCGGCGTCTTCCTGATGCGGCAGTTCTACATGTCGATCCCGACGGAGTTTTGCGAGGCGGCCCGCATCGACGGCATGAACGAATACCAGATCTGGGCGAAGATCATGCTGCCGCTCTCCAAGCCCGCTCTTTCGACCCTCACCATCTTCACCTTCGTCACCACCTGGAACGACTTCCTGGGCCCGATGATCTACCTGACGAAGACCGAACTGAAGACGATCCAGATCGGCCTGCGGATGTTCATCTCGCAATATTCGGCGGAATACGGGCTGATCATGGCCGCCTCGGTCGTGGCCCTGATCCCGGTTCTGATCGTCTTCCTGTCCCTGCAACGCTTCTTCGTCGAAGGCGTCGCCTCGTCGGGCCTCAAGGGTTAAGTCCATGAATGCCGTCCCATCCTTCGCGCCGCAGCCGATCACCGACATGGAGGTGAAAGCAGCCCTCGATATCGCCGTGGAGCAGGTCAGGCGAAACCTTCCGCAGTTCACCTATGTCTCGCAGAACCATTCGAGCACCGGCAATTTCTATCCCGCGGTCGCGAACGACCAATGGACCGCGGGCTTCTGGCCCGGAGAAATCTGGCTCGCCTATGAGCATACCGGCGACAAGGTCTTTCAATACGCCGCGCAGATCCAGGTCCAGAGTTTCCTGCACCGGATCGTCAACCGCATCGAGACCGATCATCACGACATGGGGTTTCTCTATTCCCCGTCCTGCATCGCGGCCTGGAAACTGGTCGGAGACGAGGACGGCCGCAGGGCCGCCATTCTCGCGGCCGACCAGTTGATCGAGCGTTTCCAGCCGATCGGCCAGTTCATCCAGGCCTGGGGCCGCAAGGGCGTGGCGGAGGAATATCGCTACATCATCGACTGCCTGCTCAACCTGCCGCTTCTCTACTGGGCGAGCCGCGAGGCCGGCGATCCGAAATACCGCGATATCGCGCTCATCCACGCGCGCACGACGCTTGCGAACTCCGTTCGCCCGGACGATTCCACCTATCACACCTACTATATGGACCCCGTGACGGGCGCTCCCGTGCGAGGCGCGACGAAGCAGGGATATCGCGACGACAGCGCCTGGGCGCGCGGGCAGGCCTGGGGCATCGCCGGCATGGCGCTTTCCTATCGCTACGAGCGGCTGGAAGAATACCGCCTGACCTTCGACCGCCTGCTCTCCTTCTATCTCAAGCGCCTGCCGGCCGATATGGTACCCTGTTGGGACCTGATCTTCTCGGATGGGGACGGCGAACCGCGCGACACGTCCGCGGCCTCGATCGTCGCCTGCGGCCTGCTTGAAATGGCCGAACTGGTGGACGAGGAAGCCGCCGCCGGCTACCGTGAACTCGCGCGCCGCATGATGAAGAGCCTCGCGGACCACTACGCCGTCAACGACCCGGCCATCTCCAACGGACTGGTCTTGCACGGAACCTATTCGAAGAAATCCCCCTTCAACACCTGCCGCGGTGAAGGCGTCGACGAGTGCGTCTCCTGGGGCGACTACTATTACATGGAAGCTTTGACGCGCCTTTCGCGCAACTGGTCTTCCTATTGGTGAGAGGACCTGATGGCCAGCATTTCCCTCAAGAAACTGAACAAGACCTACGGCGCCCTCACGGTCGTGCACGACATCGACCTGGAGATCGCCGACAAGGAATTCATCATCCTCGTCGGCCCATCGGGTTGCGGCAAGTCGACGACGCTGCGGATGATCGCCGGCCTGGAGGAAATCTCCGGCGGCGAACTCAGGATCGGCGGCGACCTGGTGAACGATGTCCCCTCCAAGGACCGCGACATCGCCATGGTGTTCCAGAACTATGCGCTCTATCCGCATATGACCGTCTACAAGAACATGGCCTTCGGCCTGCAACTGCGCAAGGCGGGACGGGACTTCATCGACAGCCAGGTGCAGGACGCGGCGAAGATCCTCGACATCGCGCATCTTCTGAACCGCAAACCCAAGGCGCTTTCCGGCGGACAGCGCCAGCGCGTGGCGCTCGGCCGCGCCATGGTGCGCAATCCGGCCGTCTTCCTGCTGGACGAGCCGCTTTCGAACCTCGACGCGAAGCTGCGCGGCACGATGCGCGCCGAAATCAGCAAGCTGCACAAGCGGCTGGACGCGACCTTCATCTACGTCACCCACGACCAGATCGAAGCCATGACCATGGCGGACCGGATCGTCGTCATGAAGGACGGCCACATCCAGCAGGTCGATACGCCGCAGAACCTCTATGACCGGCCTGTGAACATGTTCGTCGCGGGCTTCATCGGCGCACCGCAGATGAACATGCTGCCGTCCCTCATCCGGCACCGGGGCGACGGATATGTCGCGATCTTCGACGACCGCGAGCTGCCGCTGCCGGCGCATTTCGACAAGGCCCGGATCGCGCCTTACGAGGGCCGCGAACTGGTGCTCGGCATCCGGCCGGAGAATTTCCATGAACTGCCGCCCGCCGATATCGAGCCGGAAAACCTGGCGCCCTTCAGGGCGGTCGTCGAGCTTGCCGAGCCGATGGGGTCTGAAGTGCATCTGAACATGGTCGCCGGCGGGCGCGGCCTGATCGCGCGCGTATCGCCGCGCTTCAAGGCCGGTATCGGCGATGAAGTCGAGCTGGTCGCCGACATGACCAATGTGCAGCTTTTCGACGCGGAAACGGAACGCTCCATCCTCTATTGAGGCGACCGGGAGGAGACGGCCATGCAGTGGCTGCGGGACATGTGGACGAAGGAGGGACCGGGCATCTCCAAGGATGCCCCGAAGAAGACCGGCCTTGCCCTGTTTGCGGAAATCTTCGCCCGCGAATGGTGGGAAATGGTCAAGCTCAACATCCTGTTCGTTCTGGCGGCGATGTTCGTGGTGACCATTCCCGCTGCGCTCGCCGCGACCGCGCGCATCTGCGTCGCTTTCGCCGAGGACCGCAACACCTATCTGCTGCGGGACTTCACGGAAGCCCTTGTCCGCTATTTCTGGCGCGCCACGGCCTGGGGGGTTGCGCTTGCCGCGGCCCTCGGCATCGGAACATACGCGGCCATCGCCTACGCCGCCGCCGCCCGGGACAATCTCATCCTCGCCGCGCCGCTCGCCGTCAGCGTCGTCGTGACCGGCTTCATCGCGGTGCTCGCATGCCATCTCCTCATCCTGATGGTGATGCGGGACCTTCCGATGCTGAGACTGTTGCGCCTCGCGGCGATCGCCTCCGTCCTCCGCCCGCTGCCGGCACTGGCGGCTCTCGGCTTCGTGGCGACGCTGTGGCTCGCCCACATCCTGTTCTATCCGGTTTCCGTCTTCATGCCGGCAACGCTCAATTTTTCACTTGGAATGTTCGCCGTGGCATTCGGCGTCCATCGGGCAGCGGCGATGGTTCTGGCCCTGCCGATCGCAACGCGGGAAACACGCGAACCGCATGCTCGTGACGCCGCACACAACGTCTGATCCAGAAACACTCAGGGAAGGAGAATTGGAATGTCTTTGGATACTCTTGGGAAATCAATGAAGCTTGCACTGGCCGGTCTTGCACTGGCCGCAACCACCGCCGGCTCCGCGCTCGCCCAGTCGGGCGATGCCGTGACGCTCAAATGGGCCTTGTGGGATTGGGACAAGGTCGCCTACTACAAGCCCCTGATCGAGGCCTACCAGGCGAAACATCCGAATGTGAAATTCGAATCCGTCGACCTCGGTTCGCAGGACTACCAGCAGATGATCGCCACGCAGCTCGCCGGTGGGTCGAAGGACATCGACGTCGTCACGGTCAAGGATGTTCCGAACTATACGAACCTCGTCCGGGCCGGCTCGATCTCCGATCTCTCCGGTTTCATGACGGAGCAGAAGATCGATCCGGCCTCCTTCGGCGGCCTCGTCGACGAACTCAAGGTCGACGGCAAGATCTACGCCCTGCCGTTCCGCTCGGACTTCTGGGTCGTGTATTACAACAAGGACATTTTCGACAAGGCGGGTGTGGCCTACCCGACCAACGACATGACCTACAAGCAGTTCGACGAGATCGCCGGAAAACTCGCCGGCGGCATGGGCGTCAACAAGATCTATGGCGCGCTTTTCCACACCTGGCGTTCCACGGTCCAGCTTCCCGGCATCCTCGACGGCAAGCACACGCTCGCGGGACCGGACTATGCTTTCCTGAAACCCTGGTACGAGCGGGCACTGGCGCTTCAGAAGGAAGGCGTCGTGCCGTCCTACGCATCGCTGAAAACCTCGAACACACATTATTCCGCGCTGTTCTTCAACGGCACGATCGGCATGCTGCCGATGGGCACCTGGTTCATCGGTACGCAGATCGCCAAGGTGAAATCGGGTGAATCCAAGAGCAAGAACTGGGGCATCGTCAAATTCCCCCATCCGGAAGGCGTTCCCGCCGGCACCACGGCCGCGCAGATTTCCGGCCTGGCCGTGAATGCCAATTCATCCCACAAGGCCGAGGTGCTGGACTTCATCAAGTTCGTGACCGGGCCGGAAGGTGCCTCGATCATCGCGGCCACGGGAACGATCCCGACGGTCCGCACGTCCGAGGTCACCGCCAAGATCGCCTCGCTACCCGGTTTCCCGCAGGACCAGGCCAGCAAGGACGCTCTGCAGACCGGCAAGTCCTTCCTCGAAATGGCCGTCAACCCGAACGCTGCAAAAATCGAAGTGGTCCTCAACCGCGCGCATGACTCGATCATGACCGACAACATCTCGATCGATGATGGCCTGAAGGAAATGACCGAAGGCGTAAAAGCCATCAAGTAACGACATCATCCGCCGCGGAGGGATATATTCCTCCGCGGTTCCTTGCCTTTCATGACGAATGGGTTGCACCGTGCCCTACGATCCCGTCCGCGCCAATCCCCTGTACGGAAATCCGCTGCTCACCCGCGCCGACCTGCAAAAGGCGGCGACCGATCTGTTTTCTCCCCTACTTCCCTATTTCTCCGAGGGTGGGGCGAGGGTCCGCCTGAGCGCGACCGCAGCGCATTTCGACCGGGCCGCCGCGGACCTGGAAGGATTTGCACGGCCGCTCTGGGGCCTCGTGCCGCTGGCGGCGGGAGGCGCGCACTTCCCTCATTGGGAACTTTACCGCCACGGCCTTGCGAACGGCACCGATCCGTCACATCCCGAATATTGGGGCGACATCTCCGACCGTGACCAGCGGCAGGTCGAGCTGGCTGCCGTCGGCTTCGCGCTTGCCATGGTGCCGGAACATATCTGGGCCCCCCTTACCGACGCCCAGAAGAGAACCGTCGCCTCTTACCTCCTTTCGGCCCGCGACAAGGAGTTCATCGACAACAACTGGAAATTCTTCCGCGTTCTTATCGATCTCGGGCTCGAACGTGTAGGCGTCGATTTCGACAGATCGCAGACCGAACGTTATCTCGACGAGATGGAGGCATTCCGGCTCGGCGAGGGATGGTATCGCGACGGGCCTGTCAGGCGGGTCGATCACTACATCCCTTTCGCGATGCATTTCTATGCCCTGATCTATTCGGTCCTGGCCGCGAAGGACGAAAGGCGTGGAGCCGCGTATCGCGAACGGGCTCGCCTTTTTGCAAAGGACATCCGCCACTGGTTCGGCCCGGATGGAGCAGCGCTCGCCTTCGGACGCAGCCAGACCTACCGGTTCGCAGCCGGCGGTTTCTGGGGCGCCCTTGCCTTCGCGGGCGTCGAAGCGCTGCCCTGGCAGGAGGTCAAGGGTTATTACATGCGCCACATCCGATGGTGGTCCGCAATGCCGATCGCCGACCGCGATGGGGTACTCTCGGTCGGCTACGGTTATCCGAACCTGCTGATGAGCGAGAGCTACAATTCAGCCGGATCGCCCTATTGGGCGCTCAAGTTCTTCCTGCCGCTGGCGCTGCCGGACGATCATCCGTTCTGGCTGTCGGAAGAAGCGCCGGCCCCCTTCTTCACCGACCCCGTTCCCCTCAGGGAGCCGGGCATGGTCGCCATGCACACGCCCGGCAATGTCGTCGTCCTCGCCAGCGGACAGCAACATGGCAACATGCGCGGAGCCAACGAGAAATATTCGAAATTCGTCTACTCCACGCGCTACGGATTCAATATCGAGGCGGACGACAGGAATTTCGCCGCCGCGAGCTTCGACGGCATGCTCGGCCTGTCGGACGACGGCGTGCATTTCCGCACCCGGGAGACCCTGGAGGAGGCATCGATCGCCGGAGACCGGCTGTATTCGCGCTGGCGCCCGTGGAGCGACGTTGTCGTCGAAACCTGGCTCCTGCCCGCCAACCCATGGCATATACGCATTCACCGGATCGCGACACCGCGGACGCTGAAGACCGCCGAAGGCGGCTTTGCCATCGAACGGGCCGATTTCGACATCGACCGGCCGGAGCAAGCGGAAGGCCGCGCGATATGGCACGGCCGGAGCGATATCAGCGCCATCGTCGATCTTTCGCCGGAGAACCGGAGAGACGGTCTTGCGATGAGCCCGATCGCCAACACCAACCTGATCCATGCAAAGACGCTTCTGCCGCAGTTGCGTGGCGACATCCCTGCAGGTACGACGATATTGGCCACCGCCGCCATGGCATTGCCCCCCGGCGACCATGCGACGAGATCGCTGCACGCCCCGCCCGCATGTCCCGACATGGGCGCGCTGGAGCAGTACTTTCTTCTGAAAGGTTTACCCGTATCCGCGTTCAAACTTGAGTTATAGGTTCCCGCCAGGAACGCCAGGGACCCGGCCAACCGCGAAGCGCTGGCGTCAGAACCGACGCGCGCAACACGAAAGGAAAAGACATGACCACCACCGTTCAAACGCGCCATGCCATCCACTACAGCCAGTCCGAACGGATGACGGGTGCGGAACTGCGTGAGCATTTCCTGATCGAGGATCTCTTCGTTGGCGGGTCCCTTCAGGCAGTTTACACGCATTACGACCGCATGCTCGTGGCGGGGGCGACGCCGGCCGGTGGAACGCTGGCCGTCGGCGAGGAACTGGCGAAGCTCGTCGGAACCGACCACCTGCTGGAACGCCGCGAGCTTGGCCTGATCAACATCGGCGGGGCCGGCCGGGTCATCGCCGATGGCACGACCTACGAACTTCAGCCCACGGATGGCCTCTATCTCGGCCAGGGAACGAAGGACATCGCCTTCGAAAGCGCCGACGCCTCCACGCCCGCGAAATTCTACATCAACAGCGCGCCCGCCCACACGAAGTTTCCGTCGCGGATCATCCGCAACACGGACGCGATCGAGAACGATCTCGGAGACGGCGCAACCTCGAACAAGCGCAAGCTCTACCAGTATCTCCACCCGAAAGTCCTGCCGACCTGCCAGCTTCTGATGGGACTGACGCGGCTCGAAACCGGTAGCGTCTGGAATACCATGCCCGCTCACCTGCACGACCGCCGCATGGAAGCCTATCTCTATTTCGAGCTTCCGGAAAATGCCTTCGTCGTCCATCTGATGGGACGCCCCGAGGCCACGGAACATCTGATCGTGAGAAGCGGACAGGCGATTCTCTCTCCGCCGTGGTCCATCCACTGCGGCGCGGGCACTTCGGCCTATGCCTTCATCTGGAGCATGGCCGGAGACAACCAGTCCTTCACCGACATGGACATGGTCGATATGAAGAGCTTGAAGTGAATATCGCTTCCGCTTCGGTTGAAACGGATGCCGCCATGTGTTTCTTTGCGGCGTTCACAGCGGGAGGGAATTGAAATGGGAAGACCGGCCTCGATCATCGTCGATTGGGGAACGAGTTCGCTGCGCGCCATGCTGGTCTCGGAAACCGGCGAGACGCTCGCCACCCGCGAGACCGCGGGCGGCGGCATACAGTTCGTCAAGGACGGCGCTTTCGAGGAGGCGCTGCTCTCCGCAGCCGGAGACTGGTTCTCGGCCCATGGCCCGCTGCCCGTGCTGGCGAGCGGCATGATCACGAGCCGCAACGGCTGGATCGAGGTGCCCTATGTCGATGCGCCGGCCGGCGTGGCTGAACTCGCCGCCGGCACGAAGACGCTGACGCTCTCCAACGGAGCGGTCATCACCTTCCTGCCCGGCATGCGCGATCCGGCGGCAAGACCCTTCCCCGATGTCATGCGCGGCGAGGAAACTCAGATCGTCGGCTTCGGCCTAGACAGGGACCGCACGCTGGTCCTGCCCGGCACCCACAGCAAATGGGCGCGTATCAAAGGCGGCCGCATCGATGGTTTCCAGACCTATGCCACCGGCGAGGTCTTCGCGCTGCTGACCAGACATTCTTTCATCGCCAAGGCGCAGGAGCCCGCCCCCGGCGCGGAGCCGCACTGGGACGCCTTCGATCGCGGCGCGGAGTTCGCCGCAAGCGAAGAGGCATCGGCCGACGCATTCCTGTCGGCGATCTTCAGCGCCCGCACCGGCATACTGGACGGCAGGCTGAAGCCGGAAGACATTCTCGACTATGTTTCCGGCCTCGTCATCGGCTCGGAATTCCGCCAGGCGCGCGCCGCCGGCTGGTTCAGGTCGGGCGATGCGATCGGCATCGTCGGCAACAATGCGCTCAACATCCGTTACGGCCGCATCGCGCCGATGTTCGGCCTTGCCATCGAAGCCGGTCCCGACAATGCCGCCAAACGCGGCATCATGCAGATCGCGGCCGAAGCCGCCGGAAGATAAGGAACTCCCCAAATGACCTTCGAAGAAGCGCTGAAAGCCTGCAACCTCGTCGCCATCCTGCGCGGCATCAGGCCCGAAGAAGCCGAAAGCGTCGGCGAGGTGCTGGTCGAGGCCGGCTGGCGCATTATCGAAGTGCCGCTCAACTCGCCCGAGCCGCTGAAGAGCATCGAAAGACTGGTGAAGCGTTTCGGCGACCGGGCCCTGATCGGGGCCGGAACCGTGTTGACTCCGGCGCAGGTCGCCGACGTCGCCGCAACCGGCGCGAAGGTGATCATCTCGCCGAACGCCAATCCCGAAGTCATCAGGGCAAGCCGCGCCGCCGGTCTGATAAGCCTGCCGGGTGTCGCAACCCCGACCGAGGCCTTCGCGGCGATCGATGCCGGCGCCACCGGCATCAAGGCTTTTCCGGCCGAGGCCATTCCGCCGCTGATCATCAAGGCCTGGAAGGCGGTGCTGCCGAAACACATTCCGGTGCTTGCCGTCGGCGGCGTCACGCCCGAGAACATGGCTGCCTACCGCCAGGCCGGCGCCGCCGGCTTCGGCATCGGATCGTCCCTCTACAAGCCCGGCGCCGACATCCCGTCCATCGTCGATAAGGCGGCGCAATTCATCAGGGCCATGCAGCAGGAACTTTAGAGAACCATGCCCAGGACTTGAAAAACGCGTTCGTCGTCGCATTGGGCGACGTTGAAGCGAAGGAAACTCCTGGCCGACTGGGAAAGACTGAAGGCGTTGCCCGGTGCGAGGATGACGCCGTGTTCGAGACAGGCGCGGGCAAGATCGGCCGCATCCTGTTCGCCGGGCAGCCTGCACCACAGGAACATTCCCGCCGGGGGCCGCATCCATGGCTCGATGCCGAGCGGCGCAAGCCGGCGGATGACCTTCTCTCTCGCATCGGCAAGCCGCCAGCGCACCGCTTCCATATGCCGGCGATAGCTGCCGTCGGTCAGCGCGGATGCAAGGATCTCGGACGCGAGACGCCCGCCGCCGAAACTGGTGGCGATCTTGAGGTCGGCGAGGTTGTCGATCCAGTCCGGTCGCGCGGCGATATAACCGCAGCGGACCGCAGCCGACAGCGCCTTGGAGAAGCTGCCGATCTGGATGACCCGCGCAAGCCCGTCGAAGGCCGCGAGCCGGGGCGCGGGCACGTCCTCGAAATCGGCGAAGATATCGTCCTCGACGATGACGATATCGGCCGCCTCGGCTAGCTTGAGCAACTGGTGGGCGATGGCCGGCGACAATACGGCGCCGGTCGGATTGTGGATTGCCGAATTGGTTATGTAGAGACGCGGGGCATGGTCACGAAGGGCGGCGGCGAACGCATCGAGGTCCGGACCTGCGGGCGTATAAGGCACACCCACCGCCTTTGCCCGATGCGCCTTCAGAAGCGCATGGAAATTGAAGTAGCATGGATCGTCGACCAGTACCGTATCCCCCGGCTCCAGCAGCAGCCGGCAGACAAGGTCGATCGCCTGCGTCCCGGATTCGGTAAGCAGGATCTGACCGGCCGGCGCTTCCACTCCGTAAGTCAGCAACCGCCGGGAGAGAATCTGCCGCAAGGCCTCGAAGCCGAGAGGCGAGCCATAATCGACGAGATCGGCACTCTCGCCCCGGGCAAGCGTTCGCAAGGCGCGGCGGATGCCTGCCTCGAACATCCATGACGAAGGCAGCCAGCCGCAGCCCGGCATGAGGGTTCCCTGCCTGGCCTCAAGGGATTGCCGGGAGATCCACAGCGGATCGACGCTGCGCGCCCGCTTCGGCGCAACCTCCGCCAACGAGAGCGGCGCCGGCGAGCCCGACACGTAGAACCCAGCGCCGGGGTGGGAACGGATGACACCCTCGGCCACCAGCCGGTCATAGGCCTCCACGACCGTGGAAACGGAAACCCCCATCGTCTGTGCCTGCACACGAACGGAAGGCAGCCGGCTCCCGGCGACGAGCTTTCGCCCCGCGATCCGCCCCCGTATGGCTTCCATCACCTGCTCGATCCGGGTCGAAGCACCGGCGGCGATTTTTTCCAGATCCAATCCGTACTGCCCTTTCGACCATAACAGTTCTTTATAATTGTACCGCATCGTATCTGGTTCGACCAGCGGCGGTTCGCGATGGTCGCCATCCTGTTAAGGAGATTGACGACATGGATATGAGGACGAACGGCTGGGTCAACGGCTTCATCGGCGTGGCGATCTTCGCCGGCTCGCTGCCGGCGACACGATTGGCGGTTACCGGTTTCGATCCGCTGTTCCTGACGGCGGCGCGCGGCGCGATCGCCGGGCTTCTCGGGCTTGGCCTGCTGGCAATCTTCCAGGGGCGCCGGCCGGCGGGAAGCGATATCCTGTCGCTTGTCATTGTCGCGTTCGGGGTGGTGATCGGTTTCCCGTTGCTGACCGCGCTGGCGCTGCAGCATGTGACTTCCGCGCATTCCATCGTTTTCATCGGCCTGCTGCCGCTTGCCACGGCGGTCTTCGGCGTCCTGCGCGGCGGAGAGCGGCCGCATCCGGCCTTCTGGCTGTTTTCCTCGATCGGCAGCGCGCTGGTCGTGGGTTTCGCAGTATCGGGAGGCATCCTGATCTCGCTGCAGGGCGACATGCTGATGCTCGCGGCGGTCATCGTCTGCGGTCTCGGTTATGCGGAAGGTGCCCGGCTTTCACGTAGCCTTGGCGGCTGGCAGGTCATCTGCTGGGCGCTGGTTCTCTCCCTACCGCTCATGCTGGCGCTCGCTGCTGCCGACTGGCCGGCAACCTTCGCACCGATACCGACGACGGCATGGGCGGGACTTGCCTATGTCGCGCTCTTCAGCATGCTGATCGGCTTCATTTTCTGGTATCGGGGTCTCGCCCAGGGCGGCATCGCGGCTGTCGGGCAACTCCAGCTTCTCCAGCCTTTCCTGGGCCTCCTGCTGGCTGCGGGCCTGCTGGGCGAGGACGTCAGCGGAGCGATGCTGGTCGCCACGACCGGCGTCGTGGCCTGCGTGTTCGGCGCCCGGCGGTTTGCCACCCGGAAGCATTCTCCAGCGCCCCGCTCGGCCTAGACGCCGCTTCAGGCATGCTCCTGCCGGGCGGCGCCGGAGCGCCGAGCGTCCTTCCGGCCGCATAAAGGACGCCCGAGCCTTTTGAATCTATGCATCGTGCTTTTCGAAAACCGATTCCGATTTCAGGGCCGATGCCGAAGAGCAGAAGATGGACTTGCAGATGCAAGCTCTGCATCACTCCGGCTGCGCAAGGATTTTCGAAGATCACGGCGTATCCGGAAAGTCCTTCGAACGGCAAGGCCTGGATGCAGCTCTTGCGGCGCTCAAACCCGGCGACACCCTGGTGGTCTGGCGTCTCGACCGGTTGGGGAGGTCCCTGTCGAGGCTTGTGCAGCTGATGGAGCAACTGGGCAAGAAGGATGTCGCCTTCAGGTCGCTCAGCGAACACATCGACACCAGTTCCTCAGGTGGGCGGCTGGTGTTTCACATGATGGCGGCCCTGGCCGAGTTCGAGCGGTCCCTGATCAGCGAAAGAACGCGCGCCGGAATGCAGGCCGCCAAGATGAAGGGCAAGCATTTGGGGCGTAAGCCGTCGCTATCCATCAACCAGGTCGACGAAGCGATTGCGGCGATCGAACTGGAGGGTGAAAAACTCACGGACGTCGCGGATCGTTTTGACGTATCGAGGCGCAGCCTCAGGCGCCTGATGAAGATAAGGCAATCGGAACTCGGCGCTAGCGGTTGATCGGCAGCCGCGCCCCATCGGCCGCATTGGAGGTTCCGCAATGCAGCGGAATTGGCTGTCTTACGGCAACGACGAAACCCGTCGCGGGATTGGGTGGGATGGCTCGTGGGATCACCAGGATCACGGACGGGAGACGAACCAGACGGCCAGGACGGCTATGCTTGCGGGAACGAGAAAGACAACGGCAAGAATCGGAAGTTCGTCCTGCAGGGAATAACCGGCCTTCGTCACGCCTATCCACATGTTCAGGAGAGACACCACCAGCCAGACGGGAATGAATGCCTTGGCAGCCAGCGCAAAACTGGTCATCGTGCCGCCCCACAGCCAGCCGAACAGCGCAAATATGCCGAGCTGCCAGATGCCTCCCGCAATGACCATCAGCATGTGCATGCGTTTCTCCCGATACGCCGTTGAAGCGGAAACCAGGCAGCGCCCGCCCGGCTGCCTCGTGCAACCGCCTCGATCAGGACCGGATATCGTTGAGCATCGTAATGCATTCCCTGGCCACCCAACGTCATCGAACCGGATCTCCGCTGGGGACACGCCCCTTCATGGGCAGGAACGCCGAAAGCAATACGAAGGCTCCGCAGGCAAGGGCGGCAAAGAGCGGCAGGCCATGCAGCGTCGCCTCCATCGCGATACCGCACAGGAACGGCCCGGCGAAGGCGCCGATCCCCCACGCCACGGAAAGCAGCGCATATATTCCGATCAGTTCCGAACCTTCGTAGAGGTCGCCGAGCATCGCCACCGTGGTGGTATAGATTCCAACGAACACGCCGCCCCAGACGAAAAGCAGCGGATAGGCAAGCCAGGCATGCGCCAGCGCGGCCGGCCAGAAGGCCGCCCCGACAGTCGCGAGGATCGCGAGCAGAACCAGCAGCCTCGGTCGCGGCATTCTGTCTCCCAGCCAGCCGATCGGCAGCTGCAGCGTGATCGAGCCGATGAGGAGCACCGTCAGGAGTATGGTTGCGGATTGTTCGGGCCATCCGAGGTTCACGGCATAGATCGGCAGAAGGCTGAGCCCCGCCGCCTCCAGCGCCGCGTTCAGCGCGGCAGAGGCCACGGCGGCAGGCACCAGCTTGAGAAAGCGAAAAGGATTGCCGATCTCCTCGTGTTCCGACTTCGGTTCTTTCGGCTTGCCGACGGCAAGGACGACACAGGCGGCAAAGGTTACGGCGGCGCCTATGACGAATGCCCAGAGTTCATGGCGGCCGACAAGGGCCAGGATGGCGGGACCAAGGGCGGTCCCGCACGAAAGCGCGGTCATGTATATGGCGATCAGGCGTCCGCGCGACGCCTCGCTTGCCAGATGATTGAGCCATGCCTCCGAGACGACGAACAGGGTCTCGGACATCGCACCGAGGGCGGCGCGCAGGGGAAACCATATCCACAGGAAAGGGGCGGCCGGAAACAGGAGCAGGATGCCGCCCGCGCCCAGAAGGGCGCTTTTCGCCAGGCGCTCGAAACCGAACCGGTCGAACAGACGGGGCAGGAAAGGAGCAGCCAGCAAGACGCCCACGGCATACATCGCGCCGTTGGCGCCGATGAAGCTCTCGGAATATCCCGCTTCGGAAAGCTCAAGCGCGATCAACGGCGCACTCAACCCGTAGGTGAGGCCGAAGATGGTGGCCGTCGCGGTGATGACCAGCGAGGTTCGCGTCACCTGGTTCATGCCTGCCTCGCACCGTCTTCGGCACACTCGCCACCGTGAACAAAGGTGCGGCGCGCCTGCATCGCATCATGCAGCTTTCTCCGCCAGCGGCCTTCATTGTCCTCGACGACCGCCAGCAGAAGGCGCGAATAGTCGAGCACCAGCCCGGGCGTCCAGGTCATGGCCTCCGCGCGACCGCGAACGAGGCGCAGCAGCCAGAACTGCGGATTGGTCAGGAGCTTGAAAAGATCGCGCCAGATATGGCCGGTATAGCCGCTCTCCTCGAAGGCCGCGTCCAGTGCCTGGATAACCGTGGTCGAGCAGTTGCGCGCGGTCAGGTTGTAGGTATTGTCCTGTGAATAGGCCGCCCAGAAGCGCCGCAGCGCCTCGGGCCTGAAGCGGCGGAACGTCACCTTCTGATCCGGCATGCACCAGTTGGCGGCCTCCCACTCCAGCGACGGATTGAAGCGGCCGGGCACGTCGTTTTCCCGGCCGGCGGAAAGCAGGGCGCGAAAATCATCCGGGTCGTGGTCGATGTCGTTGGCCGGATAATGGCTGACATAGAGATCGGGCGGCATTCCGAGCGCCGCATGCCCGGTGGAAATCACCCCGTTCTTGTCGACGGCCGCGATATACCGGTCGACCAGCACTCTTCGCTCCGGGCTGCCGATCGCGCCTGCCGCCGTCCAGACATATACGTTGAGAACCTCGTCGCCGGTGGCCCAGACATCCTCGCCCGGAGGAATGACCGGGCGCGTCGCGCCGCCCTGCCAATTGCGGGCGGCATAGAGCGGGAGGGCCGTGACGGACCCGCCCTCGGGAAGTTCGCGCAGTGGCAAGGCCATCCGAACCAGGGCGTATCCCGAGGTCAGCAGCAGAAGGGCGAAACAGAACGGAACGGTCAGAAGATGAGGAATGGGCCAGGACATCAGTATGGCAACGGCGAGGCACACCTCGATCAGCCCCGCGACGATGCCGACGCGCCAGCGCGAACTGTGGACGACGAATGCCGAGGCGATCCGGAAAAGCCCATCCACCAGGAAAGCGCAGCCGAATACGATCGCAGCCCCGATATTGCCGTCCCAGGGGACGTTGAACACGAGGAAAGCCGCAACAAGAAAGGCAAGGCCGCGAAGCGCATCGATCCAGTGCTGGCGGATGCCGATCGAAAAGGCGGCGGCAATTTCGATCAGCCCTTCGACGATGAGGAAGATGGCGAATGTATCGAGCAGGATGAACAGCTTGCCATCGCTCAGGTCGAACAGAATGGCTATGCCGAGCAGCATCCAGGCGATCCCGGCGATCACCAGGATTCTCCAGGCAGGCTTGAGCGCCTTGGCTCCGAGAAGCAGGAATATCAGATTGATCATGGATCGTTCACGCGAAAGAACAGCTTCATTGTTTCCCCAACTCTCGTCTCGGGCGTACGAATGACCACCTCCCGTGGGACTGGAATCGAGGAAATCCTGTTCGCCGCATTCTTGCCGATGTCAGCGAACCGGATCTTCCTTCACCGGCGGAAGCGTCCTGCCAGCTGGCGGACACCGAAGGACAGGTTGACTTGCCAACCGCCTCCCCGATCTTTCTTCGTCACGACCCGGGCGTGATTCGCTTCCAGCCGTTTCTGCTCCTTGAGCTTGGCCGCCTTGCCCTTGAGGTGCGGCTGAAAGGGATATTCCACCATCGAAACGACAACCTGTCTGCTGCAATCGGCCGCTGCCTGAACGGAACGGTCCGCCCACCGGGGGATGAAATGCCGGGCGCAAAAGGGAAGCGGCCCCTCCTGCGCCCGTCCCGGCCTTTGCTACTTGAAGCCCTTGGCCTTCATGCAATCCTCGATCAGGTCTTCCTCGTCCATCGCCCGCTCGACCCCGGCGGCAACACCCGCGCTGATCGCCTTTCCGTAGGTCTTGTAGTGGCCACCCGACCCGATGCCCGCCGTCGCGGCCTCGGCCTGATATTTGCACTCCGCCATCGCCTGGTCCGTCTCCGACCTCGGCGTATCGTCCTTGGCCCAGTGCTTTTTGCTGCCGCCGCACCCGGCCAGCAGCACGGTGGTAACCAGAAGAAGAATTGAAGCTCGAAAAATCATTGTATTGTGATCCCTGCTAATTGGTGCCCGTCACCGTGTTGGCAAAACAGGAGGCGATGTCCTGGGGTGCTCCGAGCTTCTTCGCCCGGGGCAGTCAGCCCGGGCGTTTCCGATGGATCGGCCCACCCGCCCCACACCTCGCGGAAATGCTTCTTTCCGTTGACGGTTTCGAAGAACATGACGCCGTCTTCACTTGCAGGCGTCGAGATATAGGCCGCGCTCCAGGCTCCGCTTTCCGGGATGGAATGGAACTTCACCTGAGACGCCTTGATTTTGGCCTTCATCACGGACGCGACAGGGACACCGTATTCCTGCCTGCGTTCATCCGTGATTGCGACCTTGATGCCCTGACATTTGTCAGCAGCGAGAGCCGCACCGACAGACAGGAGCGTGGCAAGCGCGGTTCCTGTGATCCGAGACAGCCGTACGGACCTGCTGTTTGCTCGAACCATAAATCCCCTCGACTGTTCATTTCGCCACGCAACCTCCTTCCCGGAGGGTTTCTCTCGGAAGGCAGGAACAATTCTCGGGGAATAAAATCACAAAAATTGCAGCATCGCTGAAAAGTGGTGCGGACGAGATGCCGAACGGGGTCGTATTTTAACAAATGATGGAATTTTGATATACACGCGTGATCGCAGGAGGGCCCCCTGATGGCCCACCAACTCGCCGGATGGATGCGAAAGGCAACCGGCGAGATGACAGCTGCTCGCCGCCCCATCGCGAACGGCCGATAGGATAGGATGCTTATGTCTGGCGTCGCAGATCCCGGCGCAGATCCAGCGGCGTGAACCCGCGGACGCGTTTCATGACCGCCGTCATATGGCTGTTGCTTGAGAAACCGGTCGATTGGGCAATGGCGGCGAGAGGCAGATCGGTCGTCATCACCAGGCGCTCGGCAAAGGCAAGCCGCTTTGCAACAAGATACTGGTGCGGCGCCTGCCCCGCGGTCCGCCGAAACGCACGCAGGAAATGGCTCGGCGACAAGCCCGTAATCCCGGCAAGCTCGATGATCGAGAGGCGCTCCTGCAAATTGTCCTGGATATAATCGCTCACGGCGCGCCACGCCTTGGGAGAAAGACCGCCGACGATCAAGCGATCACGATGATTGCTGCGGGACGAATAGGTGCGCAGCAAATGGGCCGCAAAGAGCGTGATCAACCCATCGAAGCACAGCTCGTTCATCGCGTCACCGCGCTGGAACTCCTCCCGCATCAGGTTGGCGAAAAGCAACGCCTTGCGGTCGACGCTGCCGATCCTCGGCGGCTGAAGCTCGAAATCCTCGTTCTGGAATTCCATCCCGGCGATGACGGCCAGCTTCCGTTCATCGACGGCGACCAGCAGGTTCTCCTTGTCGACCATCCAGCGGGCGAAGAGCTCAGCCCCCTCGGGCACGATCTCGATCGATCCTAGAGGGGCCAGGCCTATCTTTTTGCGGCTGCTGTTGAGCGCAACCTCCCGATTGGGCTGCGGAGAAAGCATGACCAATGCCAGGTTGGCAGGCGCCGTCAGCACGATCTCGTTCGGCCCGGTCCGCGTCTGCGTCACCGCACCGCTTTCCGCACCGAATTTTGGTCCCCAGGAGTCTGGTATGGAGCGCAACAGGGAGGGCAAACGTTTCCTCTCGCAACAGGAGTGCCTGACATAGGCGCATAAGATGCCGGAACGGTCCATCAGGCAAGCGCCAGCGGACCTCCGCAGTCCTCAGTTGAGAATGATCGCATACATGAGAGCGTCCCCCATGAGCATGTCTTCGAAGGCATCCCAGGAATCGAGCGTCATCACCGGCCCGTTCTCGGCATAACGCAAGGCATCCTGCCCCTGTATCCAGTTTACGAGGTCGACCGGCCCGGGCTCCAGGAACATGCGCTTGACGTTTATCCCTGCCTGATCGCCAAGCTGCCAGTATGGGGCCAGCAGGCGGCCTTCCAGCAGCGCCTCCATGTCGGCAAGCACGCCCAGCCAGAGATCTGCGGTCCGCTGCGGAAACTCCAGCCCGAGCGCGGATGTCTGGCGCGCATTCGGAATCCACTCGGCATCGTTGTCGGCTTCCGCCTCCGCGAACCGCCAGAAAGCACGGTTCTCCGTCACCATTGCCAGAAGGTGGCCATGCGCCCGGGCAAGGGCCGGCTTGTCCGGCTGTTGATCCAGGGCGTTCTTGACGATCGCCACCATGTCCGCGATGCCGGCGAAATCGAACATTCCGCTTGACCTGATCGCCCCAAGCTCGGCAATTCTCGTTCGCGACTGCACCACGTTTCTGATGGCGTCCGTCGGATCGTATGCAAGTACGGTTTCGCCGATGCCGGCGATCAGATGGGCATAGGCCCTCAGCCAATGCGCGTCCGCGAGATCGAACCTGATCACGATGGACGGGATGGAGGGCGTCTCGCCGGGATTTGCCGGCTGCTGGATGTCGGCAGGCGACGCCAGCCCCATGACCTCCGCGAAACTTTCGCCGGCGTCGCGTTTGCCGTTTGCATTGATGTCGAACCACAGATCCGCCGTGTCGACTTCGAGCTTGAAGTTGCTGTCGTCCGGGATTTGGGACAGATATGTCTCGGCCGCCCCCGCTCCGGTGACCGCTTGCCGGAAAATCTGCGAGACGATCGCGGCATCGAAAGGTTCGGGCGCCGGATTTTCCGGTATCGGCAGCCGCATCAGGGGAAGCCATCCGAGATCCTCCGACAGACCCACCTTCCAGCGCGATTGCAGAGCCTGTTCGACCGCGGCCAGCATTTCGAGGCCGCCGAGCCCGAACTTCTCATCGTCCGGCAGCGACGCGGCGGCGCGCAACCGGTCGCGTGTCGCCGCAATGCCGGATTGCCGGATCTCCTTCGAGAGCCGGCCTTCGGCCAGCGCCTGATTCGACCAGCCGAAAACCAGAATGAGCAGAAACGCCAGCAGCCTTACCGAAACCATGTTGCCTTACCAAGTCCTTCAAATTCCAGAAATACTTACGGGAGCGACCCGCAATTTTTGCATTTTCGCGAGAGCCATTTTAATGCAGTTGCCTGTTTGAACGGCAAGGGGCTTTTGCATGAAGATCGTTTCCATACCTTCCTCCATCATTTTCGCTGTCCTCGCAATTGCCGCCCTGAGCGTCGCATTCGGGTCCTGGTACACGATCGATCAAGGTGAGCGCGGCGTCGTTCTCAGATATGGCGCGATCGCTGGAACCGCCGAGCCTGGGCTTGGTTTCAAGTTACCGCTGATCGATTCCGTCGTTCGCATTTCGGTGCAATCGAAGGCTGCCGTCTACGAGCACATGGAAGCCTATAGCCGCGACCAGCAGCCGGCGGTGGTCAAGCTGTCGGTGAACTACCGCATACCCGTCGACCAGGTAGCCTCGGTTTACGAACAGTACGGCTCTGAGGACGGCCTGTTGAGCCGTCTGGTCGAGCGAAAGGTATTCGAGGAGACGAAGACGGTTTTCGGGCGTTTCAACGCCGTCACCGCCATTCAGGAATGCGGCAGGCTGAATCAGGAAATCGCCCAGGCGATCCAGGACGGCGTGAGAGGCCCCGTCATTGTCGATAGCGTTCAGATCGAGAATATCGACTTTTCCGATGCCTATGAGGCGAGCATCGAACAGCGCATGCTGGCGGAAGTCGAGGTGCAGAAACTGCGCCAGAACGCCGAGCGGGAAAAGGTTCAGGCGGAAATTACCGTCACTCAGGCGAATGCGAACGCGGATGCCCGCCGCGCCGAAGCGCAGGCGCAGGCCGACGCCGTCCGGCTGCAGGCGCAGGCCGAGGCGGAAGCCATCCGCCTTCGGGGCGATGCGGAAGCGCAGGCCATCAAGGCGCGCGGGGATGCGCTCAAGGACAATCCAGGTCTCGTTTCGCTGACACAGGCGGAAAGATGGGATGGCCGCCTGCCCACCACGATGCTGCCGAACGGCGCAGTGCCGATGATCGACCTGGGCAATCGAACAACCGCTGATCACACGGAATGAAGGGCGACCCGGCTTATGCCAGGATCGAAAAACGGCGGAACCTGTTGCGCGTGATCGGCTTCCGGGCACTGCGAACAGGTTGCGGCCGGGCTTTGTGCAGCCCGGCCGCCCGATGATCACTTGGTGGTATATCCGCCGTTGACGAGGATGGTCTGGCCGGTCATCCACCAGCCTTCCGAGACCATGAAGCGGATATAGGGCACGATATCCTCGATGTCCGTCAGGCCGGTCTTCGAGAAGCCGGACAATGCCGCCGCCGTCTTGTGATAGGCGACCGCATCCGCCCCCTCGGCCGGATAGAAGAACGACGTGTCCATCGGGCCGGGGCCGATCGCCGTCACCGAGATGCCGCGCTCGCCGAGTTCCTTCGACGCCGCGCGAGTGAAATGCTCCACCGGCGCCTTCGTGCCCGCATAGGCCGCATAGAAGGGCGTGAACGCTCCCAGGAGCGAGGTGACCAGCGTGCAGATCTTGCCGTTGTCGTTGAGATGTTTCCCTGCTTCCTTGATGAAGAAGAAGGCTGATTTCGCGTTGACCGCGCTCATTTCGTCGTACTCGGCTTCCGATATCTCGGTGATCGGCTTCTTCAGCACCTTGCCGACGGTGTTGATGGCGATGTCCGGCCGGCCGATGGCGGCAACCGCGTCGGCAAACAGCTTCTCCATGGCGCCTGCGCTCGTCAGGTTCGCCTGGAAGGCGACCGCCTCGGCGCCGGCGGCCTTGACGGCCGCCACGGTCGCATCCGCATCCGCCTTCGTCGCGGCGCTGTTGTAGTGGATCGCCACCGCCTTCGCGCCGTGCGCGGCGAGATCGCGGGCAATCAGTCCCCCGAGGTTCTTCGCACCCCCGGCGATGATGACGGTCTTACCCTTGATGCTGTGGTCGGTCATGGCATTGGCCTCCTTCGCCTGCGGTGGCCATCCATCGGCCACTTTCCGGCCGGGAAGATATCGTCTAGAACTGACAGATAAAGCCGATCGTTCTGACATAACTTGTCAGAACTGGATGACAATGGAGGCTGTGCGCATTGGACCGGATAGATCTGTTCCGTATCTTTTCCCGTGTCGTCGAGTGTTCGAGTTTCACGCGGGCGGCGGATACGCTCGGGCTGCCCCGTTCCTCGGTCTCGGCCGCGGTGATCGAACTCGAAGGCCGGATCGGGGCCCGGCTGCTCCATCGCACCACGCGGCGGGTTTCAGCGACACAGGACGGAATGGCCTTCTACGAGCGTTGCCTGCGCCTGACCGCCGACGTCGAGGAAACCGAGAACATGTTCCGCCGGACCGGCGCGCAGCCGTCCGGCAGGCTCAAGGTCGATGTCCCGGGCCGGATCGGACGACTGATCATCGCGCCGGCGCTTCCCGGATTCCTGGAGCGGTATCCGCAGATCGACATCGATCTTGGCGTCACGGATCGGGCCGTCAATCTGGTGGAGGACAGCATAGACTGCGTCCTGCGGGTCGGCCCCCTGGGGGATTCAGGACTTATCGCCCGACCGATCGGCGCGTTGCCGCTGATCAACGTCGCCAGTCCCGCCTATCTTGAGCGTCACGGCACGCCGCGCACTCCCGGCGATCTCGCGGATCATTGGGCGGTCAACTATGCCTCGCCGTCGACGGGCCGTGTCGAGGATTGGGAATGGCTCGAAAACGGCGCATTGCGCAACATGGCACTGCGCGGGCGCGTCACGGTCAACAGCGCTGAAGCCTACATCGCCTGCTGTCTGGCCGGCCTCGGCCTCATCCAGATTCCCGCGTATGACGTACGCCACCATGTCGAAGCCGGCGAACTTGCCGAGGTCCTGCCTGACTTCCGGGCCGAGCCGATGGCAATGACGCTGCTCTATCCCCACAGGCAGCATCTTTCCCGCCGTGTCCAGGTATTCGCGGACTGGCTGGAACGTCTCCTCAAGAACACCGTCACGCGATAACCGGCGGGAATCTTCTCCTCAGGCCGGCAAGCCGCTCCGCGGCAACACGAATTTCACAGGGAAGACCTGACGCCCCAATGGGGCGGCGCGCGCGCCCCGAGAAGACCCGATAGGCCGCGCACCGGGCGATGGTCCGTTCGCGCGGCCGGACATGCCGTCATCAAAACTTCGCACGAGCTTCAAGAAACTGTCTCGCAATCGGACTAATGGGTGCAAGGCGCGATGCAATTTTTTTTGCAAAGGAAAAATTCAATGTCACACAAATTGCACCATACGGTTGCGGCAGGCCTTCTTGCCCTTCTTGCCTCGGTCGCTTCGGCTGAAGCCGCGACGGCGGTAAGATTCTGGCACAGCTTCAACAAGTCCCAGGGCGAAGCGCTGGACAAGATCGTCGCCAATTTCGAGGCGGCCAATCCCGGCATCGACATCCAGGCCGAATACATCGGCAACTACAACGACATCGTCGCCAAGCTCCAGGCCGCCATCCCGGCCAGACGTGCTCCCGACGCGGTCATTCTCGAAGTGACCCGTTACGGCCTGTTCGCCGATCGCGGCGTGCTGATCGACCTCACGCCCTATTTCGACGCCGATCCGCTCAAGGACGATCTTTACGACTATGCCCGCGAAGTCGGCGTCTACAAGGGCAAGAACTATATCGTGCCCTTCAATTCCTCGACCCCGGTCCTCTACTACAACAACGACATCTTCAAGCGCGCCGGCATTGCCGGCGAACCCGCGCTGAAGACCTTCGCGGACGTTCTTGCCGTCTCCAGGACGATCACCGAGAAGCTGGGCCCGGAAGGCATCACCGGCATTGCCGCTCCGGGCCAGTTCGCCCGCTGGGGCCTGGTCATGGCGAACGATAGCGAGCTCATCGATTCGAAGACCAACGAGGTTCTGCTCGATTCGCCGAACACGATCGAAGCCTATCGGTGGATGTCCGCGCTGACATACAAGGACAAGGTCGCCTCGCCGGACGGCGTGACCGAGGAGGACAACGGCCGCGACGCCTTTCTCGCCGGCAAGGTCGGCATCATGATGAACTCGACCGGCAACTATGGCGGTTCGAAGAAGGCGCTCGGCGACAGGCTCGAAGTCCGTCCCATGCCCTGCAACAAGGTCTGCTCGGTTCCGATCGGCGGCGCCGGCATCGGCATCCTCTCCTCGTCCGCGAAGGACGTGCAGGACGCCGCCTACAAGTTCGTGAGCTTCGCCGCCTCGCCGGAAGCCAACGCGATCTGGTTTGCCGCCACCGGCTATCTGCCGATCAACAAGAAGAGCGCCGCGCTGCCGGTTGCCGCGGAGGCGCTCGCCACCCAGCCGGGCATCGACGTCGCCATCAAGCAGCTCGACTTCGCCCATGGCCGCGCTCGTCCGCCGGTCGTCACCTGGATGCGCACCACCGAATACAAGATGTGGGAAGCCATGGCGCTTGGCCAGCGCAACGTCGAGGAAACGATGAAGGACTTCGCCGCCCAGACCCGCCAGGAAGCCAAGCGTTCCGGCGAATAACCCCCTCGAACCCAACGGATCGGCAGGTCTTCTTCGCAAGCCTGTCGATCCCCTTTCCGGTCCCATGCTTCGTATCCTCACACCCTATCTGTTCGTCGCTCCGTTGATCGCCTTCATAGCGGTCTTCACCTATATCCCGATCGTGTCGAGCCTGAACCTCAGCGTCCGCGAATGGGATTTCCTGTCGCCGGACATGCCCTTCGTGGGCCTTGAGAATTATCGGGCGCTGCTTGCCTCGGGCGACTTCTGGAACGCATTGCGCGTCACCACGGTCTTCGCCCTGATCTCCGTGCCGCTGAGGCTGGCGCTCGCTCTGGCGATCGCCAGCTATCTCGTCCGCGACACGCTGCCGTCGCGGCTGCTGCGCGGCGCGCTGTTCCTGCCTTCTGTCACGTCGACCGTCTCTATCGCCGTCGTCTTCTCCTGGGTCTTCTCCACGGACTACGGCATGATGAATGCCGCACTCGTCTCGCTCGGCCTCGGCAAGCTTCCGTGGCTGCAGGACCCGCATCTGGCACTCTGGGTGCTGATCTTCGTCAACACCTGGAAACAGCTCGGTTACGACATCGTCATCTACATAGCCGGGCTGCAGGCCGTGCCGCAGGAACTCTATGACGCCGCCGCCGTCGACGGCGGCCGGCGGTTCCACGTGTTCCGCCGCGTGACCGTGCCGCTCGTCATGCCGACGACCTATTTCCTGATGGTCATTTCGGTCATCGAGGCCTTCCAGATCTTCACCATCGTCAACGTCATGACGGGCGGTGGGCCAGCCGGCGCCACGGACATGCTGGTCAACATGCTCTACCGGGTCGGCTTCGTCCTGTTCGACATCGGCAAGGGCTCGGCGCTCGCCGTCCTGCTGTTCGTCCTGCTCATCGTGCTGGCGCTGATCAAGTCCTACGTCATCGGCCGGAGGGTTCACTATGAAGCCTGAAAACCGTCTTCTCACGGGGCTTGCGCTCCTCGCCGGCTTTCTATTCCTGCTGCCCGTACTCTACTCCGTCTGGATGTCCTTCCAGACGGCGCAGGCCTACTATACCGGCGGCCTGGAATTCACGCTCGACAACTATGCCCGCGCGGTCGGGCAATACAATTTCGCCCGTTATCTCCTGAACAGCATCATCGTCTCCGGCCTGGTGACGCTCCTCGGCATCACGGTCGCGACCATGGCGGCCTTCGCCTTCGCGCGCTACCGGTTCCGGGGCGGCAACCTGCTGTTCGGCGCGACCGTGGCGACGCTGATGATCCCGAGCCATATCAGCCTGATCCCCAATTACCTGACGCTCGCCAGGGCCGGGCTGCTCGACACCTATGCCGGACTGGTCCTGCCGGCCATTTCCAATGGTTTCGCCGCCTTCTTCCTGCGCCAGTATATCCGGGGCATCCCGAAGGCGCTGGACGAGGCCGCCTATATGGACGGCGCGACACCGCTGCAGGTGCTCTGGCGGGTGATCGTCCCCATCGCACGGCCGGCGATCTTCTCGATGGGGCTCTACATCTTCCTCACGGAATGGAACAACTACATCTGGCCGCTGGTCGCCGTCGGCAAGCAGGACCTCTATACGCTGCAGATCGGGCTGGCCCGCCTCTACCGCGTCAACCCCGGCGAAGGCCTGATCGACTGGCCGCTCGTCATGGCGGCCTCGACGATCACCATCCTGCCGGTCCTTCTCGGTTTCCTGCTGGTCGAGCGGCATCTCGTACGCGGCATCACCATGGGCGCGGTCAAATAATTCATGAAAAAGGACAAGCATAGAATGACACGCATCGCTTCTCACCGCGGCGGCACCCTCGAATTCGGCGACAGCACGCCGCAAGGCTTCGCCGCCACGGCCCGGATGCCGCTGGAAGAGGTGGAGTTCGACGTCCATCCGACCGCCGATGGCGCGATCATGGTTCACCACGACGCCACCCTCGACGGCACCACCGACCGTCGCGGCGCGATCGCCGATCTCACCGAAGCCGAGGTGCGGGCCGCCGTCATCAATTACGGGGCCGGCGGGCATCCGATCTCGCTTGCGGAACTCTGCGCCATCTTCGCCGACAGCAGGGTCGACTTCCGCTGCGAGATCAAGCCCGGCGTCGACGGCCGCCCCTATGCGGATTTCGTACCGCAGGTCGTCGAGGTTCTCACCCGCCACGGGATGCTGGAAAGGACGACCTTCTCCTCCTTCCAGATCGAATCGCAGGACGCGCTCGCCGCCGCGGCCGGCCGGCCGAGGCTCTGGCTCGTCAGCCCGCCGGTGCTGCGCCAGCTCGGACCGGCAGCGGTGATCGAGGTGGCACGCTCCCATCATATCCCCGAGATCGGCGTGCATGTCGATACGGCCGATGCGGCACTCATGGCAATGGTGCAGGAGGCCGGCCTCGACTTCGGCTGCTGGGCCGCGCATACCGCGGAGCAGATCGAAAAGGTTCTGGCGCTTGGCGTGAAGGTCTTCACCACCGACCGCCCGAGCCTTGCGATAGCGATACGCGACCGCCATCGCGCGGAGGCCGGTCGATGAGCAGCATCACCCTCCGCGACATCCGCAAATCCTATCCCGGCGGCCCGGAAATTCTGCATGGCGTTTCGATGGACATCAGGTCCGGCGAATTCATCGTCATCGTCGGGCCGTCAGGCTGCGGCAAATCCACCCTGCTGCGACTCATCGCCGGCCTCGAACGCTGCGAACGGGGCGATATCGAAATCGGCGGCAGGCGGGCGAACGACCTCGCCCCTCAGGACCGCGATATCGCCATGATCTTCCAGAACTACGCGCTCTACCCGCACATGACGGTGCGCGAGAACATCGCCTTCGGCCTGGAATTGCGCGGCATGCCGAAAGCCGAGCGCAATGCGCGCGCCGAAAGCGTGGCGAAGACATTGCAGCTCAAAACCTATCTCGACCGCAAGCCGGGCGCGTTGTCCGGAGGGCAGCGGCAGCGCGTGGCGATGGGGCGCGCCATGGCACGCAACAGCTCGACCTTCCTGATGGACGAGCCGCTGTCGAACCTCGACAATGCCCTGCGCGTCGCCATGCGGACCGAGATCAAGGAACTGCATCGCCAGCTCGGCGCCACCATCGTCTACGTCACTCACGACCAGACCGAGGCACTGTCGCTTGCCGACAGGATTGCGGTGATGAAGGACGGCGACCTCCTGCAGTTCGACACGCCGGAGGCGATCTACGACCGACCGCAGAACCGGTTCGTCGCAAGCTTCCTCGGCGTTCCCGCCATGAACTTTCTGCCTGTCGAGCACTTGCCCGGCTGGCGGGGAAGGCAGGGCCTGACGGCGGGCCTGAGGCCTGAAGCCATGTCCGTTCGCGCCGAAAAACCGCTTGAACCGGCGCTTGCCGCCCGGCTTCTGCTGTCGGAGATGACCGGCTCGGACGTCACCCTGCATTGCGACAGTCCGGCCGGCCGCCTCACGTTGACCAGCCCCCGCAAGGACGTGCCGCGCAATGCCGGCAGCTTCTGGGTGACGTGCGATCTTGACCGGGCCGTGTTTTTCGATAGCCAGAGCGGGAACCGCGTCGATCTCGCGCCCGAAGACCGTCGCATGGAGATGGCGACGAGCGGGCACTAGAGCATGTTCGCGCAAAAGCGCCTGGCGGTTTTGCGGCAACGACATGCGTCAGAACAAAAACCCAGAGCATGCAAGCGAATCCGAAAGATCGCGACACGCTTTGGCCCCGGAAACAGGCATGACATGGCAAGAACCGCATTGGACAGACAGGGCGAAATTCCGCAGGTTCTCGGCGACCTCATCAACCGCAATTCGACGAGACTGACGGAAGCCGACACGCGCCTCCTCGACGTTCTGATGCAGGACCCGATCCGCGCCGCGATGGAAAACGGCAAGGCGGTTTCCTTCCGCGCGGGCGTGCATCCGGCGTCCGCCGTGCGTCTGGCGCGCCGCCTCGGCTTCAAGGGTTATCCCGAATTCAGAAGCTTCCTGCAGGCCAATCTGATGGAAGGCGGCGGCGATTTCGAAAATCCGGCGGCGCGCATGGCCGCGCGCCTTGTCCGCGCCGAAGAAGGCGGGCTCCTGGCTTCCGTGCTGGATAGCGAGATCGCCGCGCTCCAGCAGGTCCGCAACAGCGTTTCCGACACCGATATCCGCGCATTCTCGGCAAGCCTGCGCGATTGCCGCCGGGTGTTCGTGTTCGGGCGCGGGCATGCCGCCGCGCTCTCCGCGCTGATCGCCCTGCGGCTGAACCGCTCCGGATATGAGACGATCGACCTTGCCGGCCAGATGCACCAGCTGGCGGAAGCCCTGGCGACGCTCTCGCCGGACGACGTCGTCTGGCTGCTTGCCTTTCGCAAGGCATCCCCACTTGTTCACGACGTACGGAAGATCGCCGCCGGCCGTGGTGCGAAAACCCTGGCGCTGACGGACTTGCGCGGTGCGCGCATGGAACCGGCGCCCGACTATCAGATTTCGATTTCGCGCGGAGCCGCCGGGGAATCCCAATCGCTGGTCGTGCCCATGACGGTCGCGAATGCCGTTATCCTCGATCTGGCGGCCATAGACGACGGCCGCTCGTTGCGCGCACTTGCCGCGTTCAAGGCCTTCCGCGCGAATAGCGGCCTGCCGCAGGCGCTTTTGTAGGCTGGATATGGAAAAGGCCGGCGAAACAATCCACCGGCCTTCCGTCTCGATAATCCCAGTCCTTCGACAATCCAGTCCGGAGCCTGTCAGGCCGTGGGCTGCCTGGTCTTGCGCAGATAGGGCAGGACCGTATCGAAGGAGCCGAAACGAGCGATCGCGTCCTCGTTCGAAACAGCGGCGGTGATGATGACGTCTTCGCCCTGCTGCCAGTTTGCAGGCGTCGCGACCTGGTGCTTGGCGGTGAGCTGGATCGAATCGATCGCCCGCAGGATCTCGTTGAAGTTGCGGCCGGTCGTCATCGGATAGGTGAGGATCAGCTTGATCTTCTTGTCCGGGCCGATGACATAGACCGAACGCACCGTCGCGTTGTCGGCCGGGGTGCGGCCTTCCGAGGAGTCGCCGGCGCCCGCGGGCAGCATGTCGTAGAGTTTCGCAACGTTGAGGTCGCGATCGCCGATCAGGGGATATTCGACAGCGAAACCCGTCGCCGTCTTGATGTCGTCCTTCCACTTGGCATGGCTCTCCACCGGATCGACGGAAATGCCGATGATCTTCACCCCGCGTTTCCTGAACTCTCCTTCGAGGCCCGCCATGGTCCCGAGTTCCGTCGTGCAGACGGGGGTGAAGTTCTTGGGATGGGAGAAGAGCACCGCCCATCCGTTGCCGATCCAGTCGTGGAAATGGATCGTGCCCTGCGTGGTCTCGGCGGTGAAATCCGGTGCGATGTCGTTGATACGAAGGCTCATGATCAGCTCCCTTGGGTTGGTTGTGCTTGCGGGTGGCCGCCGTTCCGGCGATCCACCGATCAGTCGGCGACCGGAATCGCCCGTTGATTGTAGAGAATCTTGCGGATGCGCTCCTGCTCTTCCGGCGGAAGCTTGCTGTTGTCGGTCGCAAGGTCGGCGCCGACCGCAAGACCGCGCTGAACGCCCGGCCGGGCGCCGACCTCCTCGAACCAGCGCTTGAAATGCCTGAATTCATCGATCTCCTGCCCCTGTGCCTGCCAGTTGACGGTCCAGGGATAGCTGATGACATCGGCGATGGTGAATTCGTCGCCGGCAAGGTAGCGCCGGTCGCGCAGCCGCATGTTCAGGACGCCGTAGAGGCGGTTGGCTTCGTCCGTGAAGCGGCGCACGGCATAGGACTGGTCGCCTTCCCGGTCGCCGAGCCGCCGGAAATGCCCGGCCTCTCCGAGCTTCGGTCCCTGGTTCGCCACCTGCCAGACGACCCACTGGGTCACCTCATATTTGCTGCGCAGGTCCTGCGGCCAGAACTTTCCGGTCTTTTCGGCGAGATAGAAGAGGATCGCGCCGGATTCGAAGACTCCGATCGGGCCGCCTCCGTCCTTCGGCTCGTGATCGACGATCGCCGGCATGCGGTGATTGGGATTGAGCTTCAGGAATTCCGGCGAAAACTGGTCGCCGCGGGAAATATTGACCGGAACCACCCGGTAGGGCGTCCCGGTTTCCTCCAGAAAAATCGTTACTTTCTTGCCGTTGGGCGTGGGCCAGTAGTGAAGATCGATCATTGAGGGCTCCCGGATCATATCTGTCGCAGGGCGGGATATTATCCTCTTCCCTCCGAAAGGCCGAATCCGTTTGTTCCAAAATGCCGGCGCGAAAGAGTGCAGCTTTCCAAATGATGCCGGACCTGCACCAGTTCTGTCACGGGCCAGGCCGCCCCCTTCCCGAAGAAGGTTATCCGGCGGGCGCCGGCAAATACGCGGATTCGTTCGCAAAACCTGTGGCCTGAGGGCCGATGCCGGAACCACCTTCCATCAATCAGGCCGCGGGCGCGACGATATCGTGATCCCGGCCCGATCTCAGCTCGGTGGATACATACCATCCGTCCCACTGCGAAAACTGCGGGAAGACGCGCACGTAGCCGTTCTTCTGCAAGAGGTCCTGTATCCCTCTTTCCGTATTGGGGTTCTGCTCCACGGAGATCAGCCTGAAGCGCCGCTTGCCGAAATCGAAACTGGACAATATGTCCAGCTCGTTTCCTTCCGTATCGATCGAGATGTAGTCGACCACGGCCGGCGCGTCATATCGATCGAGCAGGTCGTTCAGGGAAATGGTCTCGACATCGATACGGTTCCCCTTGCTCCGGACATCCGCGAAATGATCTCCATCGGCAAAGGCGGCGATGGCGCTCAATTCCGGGTCCACGCCATCCGTGGTCAGGAAGGTCACGATCGCGCCGGACCTGGAGGAAACGCACCGGTGCTCGATATGCGCCCCGCGATTGGCTGCGAGGTCCGCATGCCAGACCGGGTTCGGCTCCGCCAGTATCCCTTTCCATCCAAGCTCCTTTTCGAGGAACCAAGTATTGCTGTTCGTCAGCCCGTTGGTCGAGCCGAATTCG
Organism: Neorhizobium puerariae; assembly: GCF_042429745.1. Classification (NCBI taxonomy): domain Bacteria; kingdom Pseudomonadati; phylum Pseudomonadota; class Alphaproteobacteria; order Hyphomicrobiales; family Rhizobiaceae; genus Neorhizobium; species Neorhizobium puerariae. The sequence goes on from NZ_JBHMAA010000033.1 coordinate 119,756, forward strand.
ACGAAGAACCCTTCCCTCTTCTCCCCGAGCTCATAACAAACCCAGAGGTCCTGAAGGATCTGGGCCCGTGACCTCCGGCGCCTCGCGACGCAATAGGCCAGAAATGCCAAGTCCTGGGAACGCAGCAGATCGGTGATCTCGGCACGGTTCAACCGAATGGCGTTGAAGATGATTCTCTGAAAAGAAGGTTTATGGAGAAGGGACCGAAAGATTTTCGCGGACGATGACAGCAGGAAATTCCGGGCACGCATGAGAAGAACCTTTCCGTTATCATGTAAAACATGCCGCGAAAGACGGCAGACAATCAAGCCTCGTTAATTTCCATGTGATTTTTATACGGCAACACAGTTCAAATCCCGATCCTCGGGGCCCTTCCGTCTGGCCCGCCCGACCGGCGACCGCAGCGCGCCCGGCATGGCGCAGGTGCCTGCGCCTGCCTTTTCATCCGCGAGGCCAGGCGCGGGCCTGGCCCCATTCGCCGTTCATCCTCTCCCGAATTCGTCAGTTAAT